>CAZHMM010000046.1:0-12964 GCA_964533585.1 uncultured Elioraea sp. | reverse complement strand
GGGGCATGGCACCCCATCGCGCAGGCGCGTTGGGACCCCGCCCGCGGCCTCCCGGCGGGTGCAGGGCGGAGCCCTGCGTTCTTTGAGGATTTCTCGACATGGCACATGCGTTGAGGGGCAAGACCGCGGTCGTCGGCATCGGCACGGCGGGCACGGGCGAGGCCCCGGGCCGTTCCGCAATCGAGCTTTTGGGCGAGGCGTCGCTGAACGCGATCGCCGACGCCGGCCTGAAGCTCTCGGATGTCGACGGCATCTTCGCCGCGACCAGCACGCACGCCTTCCCGACCCTCTCGGTCGCCGAGTATCTCGGCCTGCGCCCGCGTTTCGTGGACGGCACGAATATCGGCGGCGCGAGCTTCGAAGCCCATCTGCTGCATGCCGCGCTCGCGCTCGATGCCGGGTTCTGCGACGTGGCGCTGATCTGCTACGGCTCGAACCAGCGCACGGCGGGTGGGCGGCTCGTGTCGATGAGCGAGCCGCAGGTATGGGAGGCGCCGTTCAAGCCGCGCATGCCGCTGACGGCCTATGCGCTGGCGGCGAGTCGGCACATGCACCAGTTCGGCACCACGCGCGAGCAGCTGGCCGAGGTTGCGGTGGCGGCGCGCGCGTGGGCCAACCTGAACCCGGAGGCGTTCGCGCGGGGGCCGCTGAGTGTCGCCGACGTGCTGGCGAGCCGGATGATCAGCGATCCGCTGACCGTGCTCGATTGCTGCCTGGTTACGGATGGCGGCGCGGCCTGCGTCATGACGCGCGCCGACCGGGCGCGGCATCTGGCGAAGCCGCCCGTCTATTTCCTCGGCGGCGCGGGCGCGCAGTGGCACCGGGCGATCAGCACGATGCCTGATCTGACCGTCTCGGCCGCCTCCGAGAGCGGGCCGCGCGCGATGGCGCATGCGGGGATATCGCTGTCGGACGTGAAGCTGGCGATGCTCTATGACGCGTTCACGATCTGCACGCTGCTGTTCCTCGAGGATCTCGGCTTCTGCCCGAAGGGCGAGGCGGGGCGGTTCGTGGAAGGTGGGGCGATCGCGCCGGGCGGCACGCTCGCGGTGAACACCAATGGCGGCGGGCTCTCCTGCGTCCACCCGGGCATGTACGGGCTGTTCCTGATCATCGAGGCGGTGACGCAGCTGCGCGGCAGGGCGGGCGAGCGCCAGCTGAAGGACTGCGACGTCGCGCTGGTGCACGGCAATGGCGGCACGCTCTCGGCGCAGGTGACGGCCGTCCTCGGCTCGGCAGCGACGGTGTGAGCGTGCCGGCACCGGTCGGCCTGACCAAGCTGATCAGGCCGGACTCGCTCGCCGTTCTCGGCGCTTCGAACGACCCGACGCGGATCGGCGGACGGCCGATCGCGTACATGAAGACGCGCACCTTTCCCGGCGCGCTCTATCCGGTGAACCCGAACCGCGAGACGGTGCAGGGGCTGACGGCCTATCCGCGGCTGGCTGACGTGCCGGGGAGGGTCGATGCGGCGATCATCGCGGTGCCGGCCGCCTCCGCGCTGGAGGCGGTGCGCGACTGCGTCGCCAAAGGCGTGCAGGCGGCGATCATGTTCACGGCAGGCTTCGCCGAAGTGGACGAGCCAGGCGCAGCGGCGCAGGCGGAACTCGTCGCGGCCGCGCGCGCCGGCGGGATGCGGCTGCTCGGCCCCAACTGCCTCGGCCTGTTTGATGCCGCGCGCGGCTACTTCCCGATCTTCTCGGCAAGCTTCGAGAACGGCTGGCCGTTGCCGGGACGGATCGGCATCGTCAGCCAGTCGGGCGCCTACGGCTCGCACGTGGCCGCGCTCTGCCGCGACCGCCGGGTCGGCGCGCCGCTGCTGGTGACCACCGGCAACGAGGCGGACATCACGCTCGGCGAAGTGATCCACTGGATGGCCGAGGACGAGGCAACCGACGTGATCGCGGTCTATGCCGAGGGCATCCGCGAGGCCAGGTCGTTTTTGAACGGCATCGAGGCGGCGCGGCGCAACCGCAAGCCGGTGGTGATGATGAAGGTCGGCCGGTCGAGCCTCGGCGCCGCGGCGGCGAAGAGCCACACCGCCTCGATCGCCGGCGACGACGCGGTGACGGATGCGGTGCTGCGCGATGCCGGCGTGCATCGCGTGCGCACCACCGAGGAGCTGGTCGACATCGCGCACGTCGCGACGCGGCGCATCTATCCGGTGAACAACACGCTCGGCGTGATCACGATCTCGGGCGGCGCCGGGGTGCTGATCTCGGACGCCGCGGACTCTCTCGGGCTGCCCATGCCGGCCATGCCGGAGGCGGCGCAGCGTCGGCTGAAGGCGCTCATTCCGTTCTCCGCGCCGGCCAATCCAGTGGACTGCACCGCTCAGGCCTTCAACGACATGAGCGTGGTCGGCACCTTCGCCGAGAGCATGCTGGGCGATGGCGGCTACACGAGCGCGATCGGCTTCTTCACCCAGGTCGGCGCCTCGGCCTCGGTGGCGCCGCCGCTGCGCGAGCAGCTGAAGAAGGCGGTGGCGAGGCACCCCGACCGCCTGTTCATCCTCTCGATCATCGCGCCGGTGGAGACGGTGAAGGTCTGGGAGGCGGAGGGGTTCCTGGTGTTCGAGGACCCGACGCGCGCGGTGGTGGCGCTCGCGGCGATGGGCCGCTTCGGCGAGGCCTTCGCGCGCGGGGAACGCGCGACGCCGCCCGAGATCGCGGTGCCTGCATTGCCCGGGACCGCGCCCGACGAGGCGGGAGCCAAGCGCATCCTGTCGGCGATCGGCATCAGCGTGCCGGCGGAGGAAGTCTGCGAGACCGCGGACGGCGCCGTCGCGGCGGCACGGCGGATCGGCGCACCGGTCGCGCTGAAGCTCGTCTCGCCCGACATCGTGCACAAGAGCGAGGCGGGCGGGGTGAAGCTCGGCCTCGCGGATGACGAGGCGGTGCGCGCGGGCTTCGCCGCGATCCTGCGCAACGCTGCCGCCCATGATCCGCAGGCGCGCATCACCGGCGTGCTGGTCTCGCCCATGGTGTCGGGTGGGGTCGAGTGCGTGATCGGGCTGAACCGCGATCCGGTGTTCGGCCCTGTTGCGATGGTGGGTCTGGGCGGCGTGTTCGTCGAGGTGCTGCGCGACGTCGCGCTGAAGCTCTGCCCATTCGGCGAGGAGGAAGCGCTGTCGATGATCCGCAGTCTGCGCGGCTTCCCGCTGCTCGATGGCGCGCGCGGCCGGCCCAAGGCGGATGTGCGGGCGCTCGCCGCGGCGCTGGCGCGGCTTTCGGTGTTCGGCGCCGAGGCGGGGCCGCGCCTGCAGTCGGTGGACGTGAACCCGATCATGGTGCTGCCGGAGGGGCAGGGCGCGGTGGCGCTCGATGCGGTGATCGAGCTCGCGGATTGAGCATGGCGATCGATCCGGAACGTCTGCGCAATTTCCCGATTCCGGAGACGCGCCAGCGCCTCGCGAAGCGCGACACGATCCTTTACGCGCTCTCGGTCGGACTTGGGCAGGACCCGCTGGACGAACGCCAGCTCGACTTCGTCTACGAGACGAGACTGCGCCCGTTTCCCTCGATCGCCGTGGTGCTTGGCTATCCTGGGTTCTGGCTGAAGAACCTCGATACGGGGGTGGACTGGAAGCGGCTGGTGCACGGCGAGCAGGCGATCACCTGGCACGCGCCCTTGCCGGTGGAGGGCGAGGTGATCGGGCGAACGCGCGTCACCGGCCTGGTCGATCGCGGCGCGGGCAAGGGCGCGCTGCTCTACTCCGCGCGCGAGGTGGTCGATGCCGCGACCGGCACGCTGCTCGCCACCCTGGATCAGAGTACGGTGCTGCGCGGCGATGGCGGGTTCGGCGGTCGCTCCGATCCGGTGCGCCCGCCGCATCCGATGCCGGAGCGCGCACCCGACGATGCGGTGGAACTCGCGACACGGCCGGAACAGGCGCTGCTCTACCGGCTGAACGGCGACGACAATCCGCTGCACATCGACCCGGCGGTCGCGAAGACCGCCGGGTTCGACCGGCCGATCCTGCACGGGCTCTGCACCCTTGGCGTCGTGACGCATGCGCTGATGCGCCGCGTCTGCGGCTACGACACGGCCAAGCCCCGCCACCTTGCGCTGCGATTCTCCGCGCCGGTGTTTCCCGGCGAGACGATCCGCACCGAGCTCTGGGACGAGGGCGGCGGCGCCTACGCCTTCCGTGCGCGCGTGGCGGAGCGCGATACGGTGGTGGTGAACAACGGCCTGTTCCGGGTGAAGCCATGATCGACAAGTTCGTCGCCTCCGCGCTCGAGGCGGTCGCCGATGTGCAGGACGGTGCCACGGTGCTGATCGGCGGCTTCGGCCAGGTCGGCACGCCGAACCACCTGATCGAGGCGCTGTGCGAGCGGGGCCTGCGCGACCTCACCGTGGTGTCGAACAACGCCGGCACCGGCACGCACGGGCTCGCGCGGCTGATGGCCGAGGGGCGCGTGCGCAAGGTGATCTGCTCCTATCCGCGCTCGCGCGGCTCGGTGGTGCTGGAGGAACTCTACCGCGAGGGCCGGATCGAGCTCGACGTGGTGCCGCAGGGCACGATGGCGGAACGGATGCGCGCCGCCGGTGCCGGCATCCCCGCGTTCTGGACGCCAACGGCGGCCGGCACGCAGCTCGGCGAGGGCAAGGAGGTGCGCGCCTTCAATGGCCGGGCGTGCGTGCTCGAATACGCGCTGAAGGGCGACGTCGCGCTGATCGAGGCGTGGGAGGCGGATCGCTGGGGCAACCTCACCTATCGGAAGTCCGGGCGGAACTTCAATCCGGTGATGGCGATGGCGGCCGAGCTGACGATCGTGCAGGCGCAGCACCGCGTCGAGCTGGGCGAACTCGACCCTGAGCGGGTGGTCACGCCGGGCGTGTTCGTGGACCGCGTGGTGCACATCCCCTACGGTGCGCCGAGGCTCTGGTGACGGAGGGGACGATGGACACGATGGTCGATGTGACGCCGCTCGACCGGCACGGCATGGCCCGGCGATTGGCCGCCGACGTTCCCGAGGGCTGGGTGGTCAATCTCGGCATCGGCATCCCGACGCTGGTGTCCGACCACGTGCCGCCCGAGCGCGAGGTGATCTTCCAGGCCGAGAACGGCGTGATCGGCGTCGGCCCCGCGCCGCCCACGGAGGAGGAGGATCCCTGGCTGATCAATGCCGGCAAGCTGATGGTGACGTTGCGTCCGGGCGGGTCGTTCGTCAGCCAGTCCGACAGTTTCGCGCTGATCCGCGGTGGCCACCTCGATCTCTGCGTGCTCGGCGCCTTCGAGGTGGCCGAGAACGGCGACATCGCCAACTGGGCGATCAGCTCGAACGAGAAGGCGCCGGCGGTCGGCGGCGCGATGGACCTTGCCGCCGGGGCGAAACGGCTCTGGGCGATCATGGAGCACACGACGAAGGATGGCCGCCCGCGCCTGGTCAAGCGCTGCTCCTACCCGCTCACCGCGCTCGGCGTTGTCTCGCGCGTCTACACCAACCTCGCGGTGCTCGACGTGACGCCGGGCGGCTTCGTTGTGCGTGACATGATCGCCGGCATGACGCTGGAGGCGTTGCAGGCGCGCACCGAAGCCGCGCTCAGGCTCGCCGCATGAGTGCCGCCGAGCATCCGCCGCTGCTGGTCGAGCGTGACGGACCGATCGCGGTGCTGACCATGAACATGCCGGAGCGGCGCAACGCGCTCGGCGTGCCGATGCGCGCGGCCTTCGTCGAGGCGCTGGAGGAGCTCGAGGCCGACCGTACGGTCCGCGCCGCGGTGATCACGGGAGCCTCCGGGACGTTCTGCTCCGGCGGCGATCTCAGCGGGATGGAGGTGGAGGGGCTGGACGCCGCGCGCGAGCGGATGCGCCGGACGCACAAGATGGTCCGGCTCATGGTGCAGTCGCGCCTGCCTCTGATCGCCGCGGTCGAGGGCTGGTGCGCGGGCGCCGGGATTTCGATCGTCTGCGCCTGCGATCATGCGGTGGCGGCGGGCGATGCGCTGTTCCGCGCACCCTTCGCGCGGGTCGGGCTGATCCCGGATCTCGGCCTGCTGCACACCCTGCCGCAACGTGTCGGTTTCGGCCGCGCGCGCGAGATGATGCTGTTCGCCGAGACGATGGACGCGCGGCGCGCGCACGAGATCGGCCTGGTCGATCGGCTCTGCGCGCCCGGCGAGGCGGTGGCCGAGGCGAAGAAGCGTGCGCTCGTGCTGGCCGAACTGGCGCCGCTGAGCCTTGCACTGACCAAGGCCGCGCTCGCCAAGGGGCTGGAGGAGGCGCTCGCGCAGGAGCGCGAACTCCAAGCAGCGCTGTTCATGACCGCCGACCATGCGGAGGGTAAGCGCGCCTTCCTGGAGAAGCGAGCGCCGGTGTTCCGCGGCGCCTGACGCGGGTCGTGCTCCTCCTTGCGAATTCGTAAGGGTTTGACCGGCCGCGTCGGCGCGCCAGTCGTGCCTTCGGACATGCCTTGACATTCCGATATAACAAAGACATCGTCTTCCAAACAAATGGAGGGGCCGATGTTTGCGTCGCGCGCTGGTGCGTTGCTCGTCGCGGCAATCGGCGTCCTTGCGGCCGGCTGCGCTACCGACCGGCCGGGCGCGACGCCCGGAAGTCTCGGACGCGGGCCGATCGCACCGGCCACGGTGCCGGAATCCGGACCGCGCGTGCAGGGTGAGACGTCGCCTGTCTATGTCTACTACTCGCCCGAGCACCGGCGTGGGCAGTTCCGCACCATGGCGGAGGAGAACCTGGGCAATCTTGATGCGGCGCGACCACTCGCGCCGCGGATGATCGAGGTGGATCTCGTCGTCGCCCGACAGGCGATGGAGACGCCGGGCACGCCGCCGGAGAGGAAGAAGGAGATCCGCAACGACGTCGTCGGCTGGCTGATCCAGGCCTCCGACGAGCGCTGCGGCCTCTACCTCGAAACCCTGAACGAGACCGATCGCGAGACCAGCGTGTTCTTCACCGGCCTCGCGACCATCCTGGGCGGGCTTGGCGCGATCTTCACGCCGGCGACAACGGTTCGGGCACTCTCGGGGGCGGCGGGAATTTCGGCCGGCATCGGGTCGAGTTGGAGCAACAGCGCCTTCCTCGCCCAGTCGCAGCAGGCCATCGCGAAGGCCATCCGGTCCCGGCGCGGGACCCTCCGCGAGGAGATCCGGAACCACTTCGGCGACGAGGTTGCGGCGTGGCCGCTGTCGTCCGCCGCCTCGGACGTCCAGCGCTATCATGAGTCATGCAGCCTGCCGGGCGCCTTCGCCGAGATCACCGACGCGCTGCAGCGCCCGTCCGTGGCGCCCCGCACCACGCTCGACCTCATCCGCGAGCAGACGCGCGAAGCGGCGGCGCTGCGGTTCCAGCGCGAGTGCGTTGCCACGGCCAACGCCGATCCCGGCAGTGCGCGCTGCAAGGCACTGAAGGCGGAAGCGGCCGCGGCAGGCGGCGGAAGCTGACACGCCGCCGAATCCGGTCTTCACTGCGGGGCGATGCAGCGAAGCCGGATTCCGGAGTGAGCCCATGAACGACCTCTACGCGCTGTCCGCGCTCGACCAGGCACGGCTGATCCGCTCCCGCGCCGCCAGCGCGCGCGAAGTGGTGCAGTCGTTCCTCACGAGACTTGAGGCGGTGAACGGCCGGATCAATGCGATCGTGGAGGTGCGCGCGGATGAGGCGTACAGGCTCGCTGACGCTGCCGACGCAGCGGTGAAGCGGGGCGAGGCGCTGCCGGCGCTGCACGGCGTGCCGGTCACCATCAAGGTGAACGCGGACCAGAAGGGCTACGCGACCACGAACGGCGTGGTCGCCTACAGGGACCTGATCGCCCCCGATGACAGCGGCGTGGTGGCGAATCTGCGCGCCTCGGGCGCGATCGCGGTCGGGCGCAGCAACGCCCCCTGCTACTCGTACCGCTACTTCACCGACAACGCGCTGCATGGCCGCACGCTCAACCCGCGCAACCCGGCGCTCACGCCGGGCGGCTCCTCGGGCGGCGCCTCGGCTGCGCTGGCAGCCGGGATCGGTGCGATCGCGCACGGCAACGATCTCGGCGGTTCGATCCGCTACCCGGCGTATGCCGCCGGTGTTGCCGGCATCCGCCCGAGCCTTGGCCGCGTTCCGGCCTACAACCCGCTCGCGACCGCGGAACGGCCGATCACACTGCAGCTCTTCAGCGTGCAGGGGCCGCTCGCCCGGCACGTTGCCGATCTGCGCGCGGCCCTCGTGGCGATGATGAGCGGACCGCAGCCTGATCCCTGGCACACGCCCGCACCGCTCGCCGGCGCGCCTGTTGCGCGGCCGATCCGTGTCGGCCTCGCCATGCTCGGCGCCGATCCGCCGGTCGCGGCCGCACTGCGCCAGGCCGCCGGTTGGCTCGCGGATGCCGGCTACATCGTCGAGGAGGTGACGCCGCCGCACTGGGACGAGGCGGCGTCGCTGTGGCGCAGCCTGCTGATGGCCGATAGCCTGCGCTTCATGCAGCCGCTGATCGAGGCGAACGGCGACGACGGTACCAGGGCGAGCTGGGCGGCGTGGTCAGCCAACGTCAATGCGGCGGACCAGGAGGCCTACGCGGCCGGGCTCGCGCGCCGCACCGCGATCCTGCGCGACTGGCACCGTTTCTTCCGCCGCCATCCGCTGTTGCTCTGCCCGGTCAGTCGCGAGACGCCGTTCCCGATCGACCTCGATCTTACAGTCGAGGGCCAGGCGCGCATTCTGCGCGCGCAGGAGCCGCTCTACGTGTTCAACTTCCTCGGCCTGCCGGGCGCGGTGGTGCCGACCGCGACGGTGGCGCACAACATTCCGCTCGGCGTGCAGCTGGTCGCGGACCGCTTCCGCGAGGATCTGTGCCTGGGCGCCGCCGAGGTGATCGAGGCGCGCGCCGGCGCGCCGGCGATCGTCGATCCCGCGTAGCGTCATACCAGCCCGCGGAAGGTTTGACCTTCCGCGGGCTGGTATGGGGTCACGTTCGCGCGCGGCCGCCCCACCAGCCTCGCGCGCGATACCCTCCGCACAAAGGTCGAGCCTTTGTGCGGAAGGTATCACTCCTCCTTCGGGCTGCGGCTGAGCAGCGCCTCGACCAGCATCGCGGCACTCGCGCGGCCGTCGATCAACGCCGTCACGGCCTCCGCGATCGGCAGTTCGGTGCCGGTGCGCGCGGCGCGCGCGAGCAGCGCGGGGGCCGTCTGCACCCCCTCGGTGACGCCGACGCGCGCGGCCAGCACATCAGCGAGCGCCTCGCCGCGGCCGAGCGCGATGCCGAGCGAATGGTTCCGGCTCGCAGCACCCGTGCAGGTGAGGATCAGGTCGCCGAGGCCGGAGAGGCCGGAAGCCGTCTCTGGCCTGCCGCCCTCGGCCGCGACCAGGCGGGCGAGCTCGGCGACACCGCGCGTGATCAATGCCGCGCGCGCGTTCTCGCCGAGCCCCATGCCTTCCACCACACCCGCGGCGATTGCGATCACATTCTTGGCCGCGCCACCGAGCTGCACCCCCGCCAGATCCGCCGAGCCGTAGAGGCGGAAGCGCGGGATCGCGAGCGCCGCGAGCAGGCGCGCGCGCAACGCCTCGTCGGCGGCGGCGAGCACCGCAGCGGCCGGCAGGCCCGCGATCAGTTCGTGCGCGAAATTCGGCCCGCTGAGGACGGCATGCGGCGATGCCGGAAGCGCCTGGGCCAGGATCTCCGACGGCAGGCATAACGTTCCGCGTTCGATTCCCTTGGCGCAGATCACGGCGGGTGCCGCCTCCGGCCAGTGTGGACGCAGCGCGGCGGCGATGGCGCGCAGCGCCTGGGTGGGGACGGCGAGCAGCACCGCGCGGGCGTCGCGCAAGGCCGCGCCGGCATCGGCCGTCACGCCGAGCGAGTCCGGAATTGGGTGGCCAGGCAGGTAGCGTGTGTTCTCGCGCGCCACCCGGATCTCCGCGGCGCGCTGCGGCGAACGCGCCCACAGCACCGTCGGACGCATCGGCGCCAGCCGCGCGGCGAGCGCGGTGCCCCACGCGCCGGCGCCGATCACCGCAATTGCGTCAGTCACGCGTGGCCTCCAGGTGGATCTCGGCCGCCGGATCGTCGGCGAGGCGCGCGCGCAGGGCCTCAAGCACCGCCTTCGCCCGATCTGCATAGTGCCACGGCGCGTTGACGACGAGCAGGCCGGAGCCGTTGAGGCGTGCCGGATCGAGCGGCGGACGCAGGTAGAGTGCCGCGTCCACGCGCTTGGGCAGGTCGCGCAGCGCGTCCCGCAGGCGACGCACCGGGGCGAGGTGCTTCACCGGATACCAGACCGCCAGCACGAGGGTCGGTGCGGCGCGGTGGGCTGCGCGCATCGCCGCTGCGACCTGGTCATGCTCATCGGGCACCTCGTAGGGCGGATCGAACAGCACCAGACCGCGCTTCATCCCCATGGGCGGAACGACCCCGCGCAGCGCATAGGCATCGCCGCGGCGCACGGTGACGCGCGGATCGCCCGCCGCCCAG
Organism: uncultured Elioraea sp.; assembly: GCA_964533585.1. Taxonomy (GTDB): domain Bacteria; phylum Pseudomonadota; class Alphaproteobacteria; order Acetobacterales; family Acetobacteraceae; genus Elioraea. Next base: position 2,540 of record CAZHMM010000046.1, on the reverse strand, counting down.
GCGGCGAGGGCCGCATGCTCCTCGGGGTGCTTCTCGTTCAGCACCAGGCGGTCCTGCGGGCGGAGCAGCGCGCGCGCGATCGCCGGACTGCCGGGATAGAGGCCGAGGCGGCGCACCAGGACGACATAGTCCGCGAGCGCCGGTGGCGGGTCGTCGAGCAGCCGGCCGAACCCCGCGCGCCACTCGCCGGTGCGCGTCGCCTCCTCGCCGGCGAGGTCGTAGGTGGCGCGCCCCGCGTGCAGGTCGGCGATCGCGAAGGGTGCGTCCTTGCGGCGCAGCGCCTCGATCAGCGTCAGCAGCAGCGCGTGCTTGAGGCAATCGCCGTGATTGCCCGCATGGAATGCGTGGCGATAGTTCATGCCCCCGCGGCGAGGCCGGCGCGGATCTCGCCCAGGCTGCGCCGCGCGGTGCCGGTGTGGTCGAAATTCGCGGCATCCAGCCAGAGCGCGAGCGCCGCACGGCGGAGTGGCCATTCCTCGTCGGTGATCGAGTACCAGGCCGTATCGCGCGACCGGCCCTTGATGATGCGGTGGTTGCGGTGCGTGCCCTCGTAGACGAAGCCGAGCCGGTCGGCGGCGCGCCGCGACGGCGCGTTGAGCGCGTGGCATTTCCACACCAGGCGCCGGTAGCCGAGATCGTCCATCGCATGGCGCATCAGCAGCGCGATCGCCTCCGTGCCCGCGCGCGTGCGCTGCATCGCCGGGCTGAACCAGATATGGCCGATCTCGATATCCGCGTCTGCGGGGCGGATCTCCATGAAGGAGAGCCAGCCGGTGACCACGCCGGAGACATGGGGGCGCACGGCGAAGAAGATCGGATCGTGCTGCGCGGCCTGATTGCCGACGAGCTTGCGCAGTGCCGTCTCGGCCGGGAAGGGGCCCGAGCCGAGATAGGTCCAGGTATGGTCGGCACCCTGGGCTGCGCGCCAGAGATCGGGCGTGTGGCGGACGTGCAGCGGCTCCAGCGTCACATGCACGCCGCGATGCGTCACGCGCGCGGGGATCGGGCGCGGCGTATCGTCCACCTCTGGGCCGAGCGGCTGCTCGTCTGTCATGGGTGTCCTCTGGAGAGGGTTGCGGCGATGCGCGCGGTGCGCGCGCGGGTGAGGTCGAGGGCGCGCCGCTGGTCGAGCAGCAGGCGGGCGAGTTCTGCCAAGTCTGCGCTCGGCGGCGTCGTCATCGCCGCCATCACGGCGCGTTCGAGCAGGCCGATGCGTTCGCCGAGTGCCGCCGCCTCCTCGCGCGAGAGGCGCCAGAGCGCCGCGAGCTGCTCGGCCGGATCCGGGCCAGGCTCGCTCAGTGGAGGATCTCCGGCACGCGCTCGGCCGGCGGGGTATTGCGGCTGCGGCCGCAGCGCACGATGCCGTCGATGATCACCATGCCGATGCCCGGCAGGTCACCCTTGCGCACGCTATCGAGCAGGTCACTGCCGGAGGAGTGCTGCGCCCGGTCCATCAGCACGATGTCGGCGGCGCGGCCCGGTTCGAGGATGCCGCAATCGAGGCTGCGAATGCGCGCGGTATTGCCGGTCGCGCAGGCGAAGATGAGCTCGGCCGGCGTATCGCCGAGCGCCGAGAGCATCGCGATCATGCGCAGGATGCCCAAGGGCTGCACGCCCGAACCCGCCGGGCTGTCGGTGCCGAGGATGACGCGTTCGAGCTGGTTCAGTTCCTTGGCGAAGCGAAGCGCGGTGAGCCCGGCGAGCTCATTGCCGTTGTGCACGATCTCGATCGCGCGCGCGCAGCCCTCGCAGAGGCAGCGGATTTGCGACAGCGGCAGGGCGGTGTGGCCGCCGTTGATATGGCCGATGATGTCGGCATCGGCTTCCAGCACCGTGTCGGCATCGATATATCCGGAGCCCGGAACGGAGGGGCCGCCCGTGTGGATGGTGCTCTGGATGCCGTGCTTGCGTGCCCAGGCGACCATCTGCTTGGCTTCGTCGCCGGCCTTGACGGTGCCCAGGCCCACCTCGCCGAGCAGCTTCACGCCGGCGGCGGCAAGCTCGGCGAAGTCGCTCTCGACCATGCCCTTCTCGAGCACCGGTGCGCCGGCGAGCAGCTTCACGCCACCGGGGCGGAAGCTGTCGTAGGCGCGCTGCGCGGTGATGGCGAGCGCCTTGACGCCGATCACGTCGCGCGGGCGGCCGGGAAGGTGCACCTCGCCGGCGGAGATCATAGTGGTCACACCGCCGTTCAGCATGGAGTCGATCCAGCCGAGCTGGTTCTGCCGCGGCGTCCAGTCGCCGAACACGGGGTGGACGTGGCTGTCGATCAGGCCCGGGGTGGCGGCGCAGCCGCGCGCGTCGATGGTCACGCGGGCGTTCCCGGTGTCGCAGTCCGCTTCGGGGCCGATCGCGATGATGCGGCCCCCTTCGGCGACGATGGTGTCGGCGTCGAGGATCGGGGATTCCAGTTTTCCGGACAGCATCAGGCCGATGTTGCGGATGACGAGCTTGCCGAGTTGCTTTTCTGGGCCTGAGGCCAGGGCCATGCGTTCCTCCAGAAGATGGGGCCGGGGGGCCGCAAGGCCCCCCGCACCCCC
>CAZHMM010000045.1:19366-23803 GCA_964533585.1 uncultured Elioraea sp. | reverse complement strand
CCGGTGCCCTCAGCGCAGCTCGCCGCGCACTGAAATCGCGTTCTTCACGGGCGACGAGCTGTTCCACCTCGCCGGGCGCGGCGCGCTGCGCGGCCTCTTTCGCCCGCCCGGTCAGGTGGTGCTGCGCTGCGTGCAGGGACGGGCGTGGGCGGTGGCGGTCGATCTGCGCGGCGACAGCCCGACCTTCCGCCGCTCGGTCGGGGTTGAGCTCGCGGCGTCCGGCCCGGGGCTGGTCGTGCCGCCCGGCTGCGCACATGGCTTCGTCGCGCTCGCCGACAGGGCGACGCTGCTGCGCCTTGCGGCGTCCGACGAGCCGGGCCCGGGCGTGCGCTGGGACGATCCGATCCTGGCGGTCGCCTGGCCGATCACCTCGGTGGTCGCCGCGCCGGAGGATCTCGCCTTTCCGGGTTTCGTCGCGTCCGGTTGAACGCCTGCTTGCGGCCGTCAGCGCAGGCTGGCCGCGCGCGTGGCGAGCAGGCGGCGGGCCTCGGCGCGCAGCGTCGCCGCCGGCAGTACGAACGCCTCCTCGACCGTCTCGGCGGCAGCGGGCTGGCGCGGCGCGAAGGCCGAGCCCGACGCGGGACGGCGGCGGATGGCGACGATCATGCCGACGAGGCGGCCACGATCGTCCAGCACCGGCCCGCCGGAGAAGCCGGGAGCGACGCCGGCGAGGCGGGCGATCAGCCCGGGGCCGACGCCGGGGATGCGCAGCGTGTCGCCGGTGGCCGCACCGTCCACCCGGCGGCGCAGCGCCAGCACCGCCGGGTCGCGCACCGGGACGGCGCCGGCGGCGGCCAGCGGCAGATAGGCGGCCATGGTCGCATCCGCTGGCGGGACGGGCAGGGAGAAGCCGGATGGCGGGCGCAGCAGCGCCAGGTCGAGCTCGCGGCTGACGGCGATCAGCACGGCCTCGGCGGCTGCCGGCGTGCCAGGGTCGGTGCGCAGGATCACGCGCGCACCCGGTTCCAGCCCCTTGACCAGATGGCCGGCCGTCGCGAGCACGCCGCGCTCCAGCAGGAAGGCCGAGCCGATCGCGCGCGGCGCGACCACGGTGACATGCAGGGCGAGCGGATCGGTGACGGCAGCCGGCGGGGCGATCACGACCGGCGCCGTCCGGCCGGGCGTCGCCGCCACGTCGCGGCCCGCGGCGGGCGGGGTCACGCCTTGGCCGAGGATCGCCAGCAGGGCGGCGAACGCGGTGGCGACCGCGATCCCGGATCGTCGCACGAAGGGCCACTCCAATGAGCGCCCTTCTGGCGCGCCGTCTGCGGGAGATGTGGTAGGCCGGCGCTGGTGAACGGGCCGTTAAGCCTCTCCCGCCGGCGCGCCGCCAGAAGCTGCCATCTTGATTTGCGGTATTGCTCCTGCACGGGGAGATTCAGTAAAAAAAGGGTTAACGCACGTATTCGGCGAGGGGGATCCCAGGCATGTCGCGTTTTTGGATCGAATCCCGGCACGACGCACTCCGGGGCGTGTGTCGGCGCGAGCTGCTTCTGGCCACCGTCGCCCTGCTCGCCGTGCAGCCCGCGCTCGCCCAGGCACCGCAGGGCGGCAGCGTCGTGCACGGCAGCGCTTCGATCAGCGCCACCGCCGCCGAGACTCGGGTGCAGCAGTCCTCCGACCGCGCGATCATCGACTGGCGCAGCTTCGATGTCGGCCGCGACCACCGCGTCGCCTTCGACCAGCCGGGCGCGCAGGCGGCAACCCTCAACCGGGTGAACTCCGGCCGCGAGAGCACGATCGCCGGGCAGATCACCGCGCCCGGAACCGTGATCATCCAGAACACCCACGGCGTCGTGTTCAGCGGCACGGCGCGGGTCGATGTCGGCAGCCTGGTCGCGACCAGCCGCACGGTCGATGCGCAGCGCTTCGCCGCCGACGGGCGGCTCGAGATGCGCGGCGGCGAGGCGGCCGGCGCGCGAGTCGAGAACCAGGGGTCGATCACCGTGCGCGAGGCCGGGCTCGCCGCGCTGGTGGGCGGGCGCGTTGCCAACAGCGGCGCGATCGTCGCCCGCCGCGGCACGGTCGCGTTGGCCTCGGGCGAGACGACGACCATCGACCTCGCCGGCGACGGGGTCGCACGGATCGCGGTCACCGGCGATGCCGGCCGCGCCGATGCCGGGGTCGAGAACACCGGGCTGATCGACGCCGGCGGCGGGCGCGTCGTGCTGACCGCCGGCACGGCGTCGGGGCTGCTCTCCACTGTCATCAACACCTCGGGCGTGATCCGCGCGGCCTCGGCCGATGGCGCGGGCGGCACGATCGAGCTGCTCGGCCGGGGCGAGGGGACCGTGCGGGTCGCGGGCAACCTCGACGCGTCGGGCGCGACGCGCGGCGGGTCGGTGACCGTGACGGGCCAGCATCTGCAGGTCGCCTCGACGGCGCGCGTGACCGCGTCGGGGCGCGAGGCGGGCGGCAGCGTGCGGATCGGCGGCGACCGCCAGGGCACGGGCACGCTGCGCCGCGCCGAGACCACCACCGTCGAGGCCGGCGCGCGGATCGAGGCGCGCGCGAGCGCCGGCACGGGCGGCAGCGTGATCCTCTGGGCCGACCGCGCGACGCGCTTCGACGGCGCGATCGACGTCACCGGCCCCGTCTCCGGCGGCTTCGCCGAGACCTCGGCGATCGATCTGCTCGAGATCGGCGACGCGGCGTCGGTCGCCGCCGGACCGGGCGGCCATTGGCTGATCGACCCGGTGAACATCACCATCAACGTGGCTGAGGCCGCGACGATCGTCGGCACGCTGAACGGCGGCGGCAACGTGACGGTCACCACCGAGCAGCCGGGGCCGCAGCTCGGCAACCTGGTCGTCAACAGCAACATCGTCTGGAGCGGGGCGGGCAACCTGTCGCTGTTCGCCAACAACAATCTCAACATCAACAACAATGTCGCCATCACCACCTCCGGCGCGGGCAGCCTGGACGCGCGCGCGCTGGTGGACACCACGATCGCGGGCGCGGTGACGAGCAGCGGCAGCGGCAACATCCGGTTCGAGACCGGTCGGAATATGATCGTCAACGGCAACATCACCGCCTCGGGCACCGGCGCGGTGACGCTGCTCGCCGGCACAGGCGACATCATCGCCTCGAACGCCGGCAACGATCGCCATATCACCATCAGCACCACCAGCGGCACGCTGCGGATCGGCGCGACCCAGGGCTCGGTGCTGCTGCGCCGGCTCGATACGGCCAGCACGCGCAACGTCCAGGTGCTGTCCACCAGCGGCGCGATCGACATCACCGCCGGCACCGCGATCGAGGTGCGCGGCAACGCCGACGCCTCCTGGGCGCGGGTGCGCAGCGAGACCGGTGCCATCACCCTGCGCGCGCCGTCCATCGACGTGATCGGCGGGACGGGCAGCAACGCTTTCGCCGAGGTGGTGGCAGGGGCGGGCGGATCGCTCACCCTGGACGCGAGCCGCCGCATCCGCGTCCTCGACGGCGCAAGCCCGGGCCGGGTGTTCGCGCTGAACGGCGCCGATCTGACCATGCGGGCGCCGGCGCAGCTCTGGAACGGGATGGTGCGGGCTGGCGATGCCGCCGCCGGCAATGGCGGATCGGTCCGGGTGGCAGGCGCGATCAGCGCCGGCGTCGCGCCGCTCTTCAACCTGGGTCCCGGCAGCGACTTCACGCTGGAGGCCTCGGCGCCGGGTCCGGGCAGCGGCACGACCGCCAGCAGCTATACCTCCCCGGTCGGGCTGCGCGTGGACACGCGCGGCACGGGGACGATCACGCTGCATGCGCCGGTGACGGCGGCGCAGGTGGCGCTGGTGTCGGAGGAGCGCGTCACGCTCGCACCCGGGGCCACCGTGACCGCCACCGGCGCGGGCGATGTGCTGACGATCGCGGCCGGGCGCGGCTTCGACAACCAGGCGGGCGCCGGGGCGCTCGCCGCGCCGAACGGCCGCTGGCTGGTGTTCCTCGACACCTTCGGCGGCATGCTCGGCGCGGAACCGGCCACACCGGAGTTCGATCTCTATGGCCGGCCGTTCGACTATGGCGATCCGACGCGCGCCGATGTCGCCGGCCAAGTGACCGCGCTCGGCGTGCTGGGCGGGAACCGCATCGTCTACGGCGAACAGCCGGTGCTGGTGGTCACCGGCGAGACGCTCGCGAAAGTCTACGGCACGGCGGTCGCGCCGGGAGCCAGCATCGACGCATCCGCGCTGCGCCCGAAGGACGGCCCGCTCGCGAACGTGCTGACGGGCGGCACGACCTCCACCAGCGCGGGTGCGCCCGACAGCGCGGCTGTCGGCACCTATGCGACTTCGCCAGTCGCCGCACTCACGGCACGCGGCGCGGCCCAGCGCTATGCCCTGGTGCTCGTGGACGGCACGCTGACGGTGACGCCGGCGCCGCTGACGGTGACGGCGAACGACGCGACGCGGCTTTACGGCGCGCCCAATCCGGCCTTCGACGCCTCCTTTGCCGGCTTCG
>CAZHMM010000045.1:0-19266 GCA_964533585.1 uncultured Elioraea sp. | reverse complement strand
TGCTGGGCGAGGGTCCGGGCGTGCTCGGCGGCACGCTCGGCTTCACCACCGCGGCGACGCCGGCAAGTCCGGTCGGCGCGTACGCGGTGACACCGGGCGGGCTCACCAGCGGCAACTACGCGATCACCTTCGTACCCGGCACGCTGAGCGTGAACCCGGTGCCGCTGACGGTGACCGCGAACGACGCCGCGCGGCTCTACGGCGCGCCCAATCCGGCCTTCGACGCCTCCTTTGCCGGCTTCGTGCTGGGCGAGGGTCCGGGCGTGCTCGGCGGCACGCTCGGCTTCACCACCGCGGCCACCCAGGCGAGCGATGTCGGCGCCTACGCGGTGACGCCGGGCGGACTGACGAGCGGCAACTACACCATCACCTTCGTGCCCGGCACGCTGACCGTGAACCCGGCACCGCTGACGGTGACGGCGAGCGATTCGCGCACCTATGGCGCACCGAACCCGGCCTTTACCGCCACCTATGATGGCTTCGTGCTGGGCGAGGGTCCGGGCGTGCTGGGCGGGACGCCGATCTTCGCCACGCCGGCGACAGAGACGAGCCCGGTCGGCGTCTATCCCGTCACGGTGTCGGGGCTGACCAGCACGAACTACGCCATCATCTATCTCCCAGGCACGCTCACCGTGCTGCCGGCGCCGCTGACCGTGACCGCGAACGACGCCACGCGGCCGGAGGGCCAGCCCAATCCACCCTTCACCGCGACGATCGTCGGTTTCGTGCTCGGCGAGGACGGCTCGGTGCTGGGCGGGCTGCTGGCGCTGACCACGGCGGCGACGCAGGGCAGCCCGGCCGGCACCTACGCGATCGTCCCGTCGGGCCTGACGAGCACGAACTATGCCATCAGCTTCGTCAACGGCGTGCTGACCGTGACGCCGCTCGGCCCGCCGCCCGGGCCGGCGGCGCAGGCCGGCCTGGTCGAGGGGCCCGAGCCGTTCCGCCGCGGCGTGCAGCCCTACACCCCGGCCGATGCCGGCTTCCGCACCACCGTGCTGGAGGCCGGGCCGGCGGTGGCCGATCCGTTCCGCCTCAACTACTCGCTCGGCGACGTCATCCAACTCGCGGTCGGCCAGCCGAGCTTCCCCGGCGGCTTCGTGCCCGCTGGCGCCGGCCGCCCGGAGGACGCCGCACCGGACGACCCGGGCATCTGCGGCGGGCCGATCAATCTCGGCCCGCGCGCGACTGGTTGCCGGGAGATTGAACTGATCGAGACGTACTGGACCACCATCGGCAGGGAAGCACGGTGAGGCGGCTCACGCTGGCGGCGCTCGCCTGCGCCGCGCTCCCCGCGCTTGCCATCGCGCAGCCGGTCCAGACGCCCGGCGCGGCGAGCCCGGAGTTCCAGCGCCGCGAATTCGAGCCGCCGCTCGTGCCGCGCGCCGAGCCCTCCGCGCTCGAACCGCTGCCGACGCCGCCCGCGGCCGTGGCGGTCACCGGGCCGAGCTTCGTGCTGCGCGAGGTGCGGCTCGACGGCGCGCGCACCATCGCGGAGGCCGAGCTCGCGCCGCTCTGGGCCGGGCTGATCGGCAGCGAGGTGTCGCTGGCAACGCTCGAAGCGCTCGCGGACGCGATCTCCGCGCGCTACCGCGCCGAGGGCTACGTGCTGTCGCAGGCGATCCTGCCGGCGCAGACGATCGAGAACGGCGTCGTGCGCATCACCGTGGTCGAGGGCTTCATCGACCGGGTGCTGATCGAGGGTGGGCCGGCATCGGGCCAGGCGGCGCTGCAACGGCGCTTCCGCTTCGTCTCGGCTGACCGGCCGATGTCGCTCTACACGCTGGAGCGCGCGGTGCTGCTCTCGCGCGACACCCTGGGTGGCGGGGTCGAGACGGTGCTGTCACCGGCGCCCGCGACCTTCGGCGCCGCCGACCTGACCGTGCAGTACCGGCCCAAGCCGTTCGAGGGCTTCGCGATCGTCGACAACCGCGCCTCGCGGCTGTTCGGCCCGTGGGTCGCGCGCGCCGGCATCACCAGCTACGACCTGCTCGGCCAGACCGAGCGACTCGACCTCTCGGTCGCCTCCTCGCTCGCCGGGCCGGAGCTGCGCTTCATCGAGGGCGGCATCATCCTGCCGCTCCACTTCCTCGACGGCACGGTCCTGGACGGCGCGCGGTTCGAGTTCGGCGGCGATGCCACGCGCGGCCGGCCCGATCTGCGCAAGTCCGGCCTCGCCGCGCTGACCGCCTTGCAGGAGGAGACCAACGTCCGTCTCGGCCTGTTCGTGCCGGCGATCCGCACGCGGAGCGAGAACCTGTTCCTGCGCGGCGGCCTCACCTGGCGCGAGAGCACCGCCGAGCAGCGCTTCCAGGGGGTCGATCTCGGCCGCACGACCGATCGGCTGCTGATCGCCGAGGCGCGCGCGACCTGGGACCTCGCCGACCGCTTCAACGGTGTGACGCTGATCGACGGCGCGCTGCGCCAGGGGATCGCGACGGGCGGGACGAAGATCGGCGCCGGGGCGACCAGCCGCGCGCGCGAGGACTTCACGCTGCTGCGCGGCTCGATCGCGCGGGTGCAGGAACTCGGCCCGCCCGAGTGGTCGCTGTTCGGCGAGATCGTCGGCCAGCTGGCCGGCACGATCCTGCCGAATTCGGAACGGTTCTCGCTCGGCGGCGAGCGGCTCGGCCGCGGCTTCGCGCCCGGCAACACCACCGGCGATCACGGCTTCGGCGGTCGGCTGGAGCTGCGCCGGCTGATCGCGCTCGGCGAGGTGGGCGGGCTCGCGCCGCTGATGAGCGCCTATGTCTTCGGCGACTGGGGAGCGGCGATCGACCGCGACCGGGCGCGCGACGGGCGGCGTTGGGAGAGCCTCGCCTCGGCCGGCATCGGCGCGCGGATCGACGTCGCGACCTGGCTGACCTTCACGCCCGAGATCGCGCAGCAGCTGCGCGGCCGTCCCTCCGACACCGCGAGCGGCAAGCAGGAGACGCGCGGCTATCTCGGCGCGATCGTAAGGTTCTGATCAGGGATCAGTAGCCCAGCACGCCGGGCAGCCAGAGCGCGATCTCCGGGAACGCCATCAGCAGCCCGACCCCGGTCGCGAGCATCAGCAGATAGGGCACCACCGCCCAGCCGACCTCGCCGAGCGGGGCGCCGGTGATCGCCTTGATCACCACGATGTTGAGCGCGACGGGCGGCGAGATCAGCGCCATCTCCAGGTTCAGCGTCAGCAGGATGCCGTACCAGACCTTGTCGATCGCCATCGCGTCGAGCACCGGCAGGATCACCGGCGTGGTCAGCAGGATGATCGAGAAGGTCTCAAGGATCAGACCGAGCAGGAACAGCAGCACCATCATGCAGAGCAGGAAGCCGGTGCGTCCCAGCCCGGCGGTCGCGATCAGCTGCGAGAGCTCCTGTGGTGCCCCGAGCTTGGTCAGCATGTAGCCGTAGAGCGAGGCGCCGACGATGATCATGAACAGCATCGCCGCGGTGCGCGTCGCCTCGTTCACCCCCTCCCAGAGCTCGGCGAGCCGCATCTGCCGGTACACCACCAGCGCGAGGAGCAGCGCCCAGAGCGCGCCGGTGCCGGCGGCTTCGGTGGGGGTGAAGACGCCGAAATAGATCCCGCCCAGCACGAAGGGCGGCAGCGTCAGCGCCCAGATCGAGCGGCGCAGCGAGGTGAACAGCTCGCCCCAGGTGGCGGGCGGCGGCAGCTCGACGGGGCGGCCCGTGGTGCCGTCGATGCCCGTGCCGCGCTCGGTCGCGAGGCACCAGAGCGAGAACATGCTCGCCATCATCAGCCCGGGGATCACGCCGGCGGCGAACAGCGCGCCGACCGAGGCCTCGGTGACATAGGCGTAGAGGATCATCGGCGCCGAGGGCGGAATGAGGATCCCGAGCGTGCCGCCGCCCGCGACCACGCCGAACGCGCCGCGGCGCGAATAGCCGTAGCGCAGCATCTGCGGGATCGCGACCTTGCCGATCGTCAGCGCGGTCGCGACCGAGGAGCCGGAGATCGCGGCGAACACGGTGCAGGCGGCGACGGTGGCGATGCCCAACCCCCCGCGCACGCGCCGCAGCAGCAGATAGGCAGTGTGGAACAGGTCATCGACGACACGGCCGCGCACCATGAAATGCGCCATCAGCATGAACAGCGGCACCGCGACCAGCAGGTAGGAGTCGAGCTTGCCGAACACCAGCTCGCCGAGCAGCGTGACCGCCCCCTCGGTCAGCCACAGCACGCCGAGCGAGAGCAGGAACATCGCCGCGAACATCGGCACGCCGAGATAGAGAAGCAGCAGCAGTCCGGCGAGGGTGGCGAAGAAGGTCATTCGGCGCGCCCGCCGGGCACGCCGTGGTCGATCTTCTGCTCCGGCCCGCGGGGTTCGAGCCCGCAGGCGAGCACGACGATCTGCGCGAGTGCGGCCAGCAGCAGCAGCGCCGCACCGATCGGGATCAGCGTCTGCACCCACCAGATCGGCACGCCCTGCACGTCGGTGGCGATGCCGATCATGCGCGAGAACGCGACGGTATCGAGCCCTTCCAGCAGCAGAATGAGCGCGGTCACCGCCACCGCGGCCGCGCCGAACAGCCGCGCCGTGCGCCGCCGCCAGCCGGAGAGCCGCGCGGTCAGCACCTCGACGCCGATATGCTCGCCGCGGCGCTGCGTCTCGGCGGCGGCGAACATGGTCAGCCCCACCACCAGCCAGGCGGCGACATGGTCGATCCAGGGCTGCGGCTGGCCGAGGAAGTAGCGCCAGCCGACCGAGGCGCAGACCAGGACGAAGCAGGTCAGCCCGGCGAGCGCGCCGAGCAGCGCGCCGAGGCGGCAGAGGGCCGCCACCCCGGCTTCCAGCAGACGCGGCGCCGCCCAGCGCGGCGCGCCGGGCGGCTCGTCCATCCGATCAGGCCGTCAGCTGGCCGAGCAGGTCGAGCGCGCGCCGCCCGCCATCGCCGGCCGAGCGCAGGAACGCCTCGACCACCGCCGGCTGCATCGCCGCCTTCCAGGTCGCACTCTCCTCGGGGGTCTGGATGTGCAGCGTCATGCCCTTGGCGCGGAGCTCGTCCACCGCCGCGCTCGCGGTCTGCTCGGTAAGCTCGATCGCGTCCGCCTCGGCCTTGCGCAGGCTCGCCTCGAGCGCGCCGCGCGCGCCGGCGGGCAGCCCGTCCCAGAACCGCGGATTGACATAGACCTGGGTGAACACGGTGAAGAACGGCGCCACCGTGCCGTAGCGCTGCACCTCGTAGAAGCGGCGGCTGACCGCGGCGGAAACGTCTGTCAGCCCGGCATCGAGCACGCCGGACTGGAGCGCGCCGACCACCTCGGGTGCCGGCGTCGCCGCGGGGGCCGCGCCGACCGCCGCGAGCCCGCTGTCGATCATCGGGTTGATGCCGCGGATCTTCAGCCCCTGGAAGTCGGCGAGCTGGACGATCGGGCGGCGCTGTGAGGTGAAGATCGAGCTCCTCGTGGTGAACAGCCAGCCGACGCTCTTCACGCCGCGCCGCGCCGTCAGCTCGTCGAGATGCTTCGCCGCCTCGGAGCCCGTGAAGCGCCGGATGCGCGCGAGCTCGGTGAACAGGTAGGGGATGGTCGGCGCGCTCATCTCGGGGATCGTGTTGCCCCAGGTGAAGTTGGTCGCGACCGCGGCCTCGAAGGCGCCGCGGGCGACGCCGGGGAAGTTCTCGGCCACGCGGGCGAGCTGCTGGGCGGGGAACACCTGGACGGTGACGCCGGCGTTCTTGCCGTTCACCTCCTCGGCGAAGCTGGCGAGCGCGCGGGCGATGTGGTGCGCCGGCGGATACTGGTGGGAGAGCCGCATCACCGGCGCCTGGGCGCGGGCGATCGGCGGGGCGGCGAGCAGAGCGGCGCTGCCGGCGAGCAGCGTGCGACGGGTCGTGCGCATGGATCGGAACCTCCCCTTGGTCTCGTGTGGGCTCGGTCGAGCCCGGCTGCGGCGTGGAATAGGGCGGGGGAGGCGCGGGGTCAACGCAGCGCGGGCCGTCGGCGCGGCCCGGCAGAGGCAAGAAGGAAGTCGCGCCTCAGCGCGCCAGGCGACGGGCCGCGGCGAGGCCGAGCACGCCGAGGCCCAACAGGCCGAGCGCGGCCGGCTCCGGTACCGCGACGGGTGGTCCGTTCTCGGGTGGCAGGAACTCGGGTGGGATGCTGCCGCCCGGCGGCATGGGGAAGCCGCCCTCCGGCAGGCCGCCCGGCGGGGTGAAGTCCGCCGGTACGAGGCCGTCCGGCATGGCGGTGCCGCGGAACGACAGGGCGGCGAAATAGGCGGCGTCGGGCGCCTCGTCGCGATAGGTCAGCACCAGCGTGCTGAGCCACTCCGACTCGCCATCGGTGATGAAATCGAGGAGCGTCATGCCGCGGGCCGTCATGCTGACCAGGGCGTCACCGAACTCCGGGGCGCCTGGCTGCGGCGCGAGACGGATCTGCGCGCAGACGGCATCACCGGGGCCGGCAAACATCTCACTGCCTGTCCCGGACGGGAACGGGCACGCGCCGCCAGGCTCCAGATTGTAGCCGAAACCGATCACGCTCCAGACGACCTCGGTCTCAGGGCCGGACAGCGGCACCCTGGTCGCCCGGAAGCTGGCGGTCACGTCCTCGGGCAGTCCGCTCGACCAGTCAAAGGTCGCGCTGGGCGCGATTCCGGCGACCGGCATCTCGATCGACCAGGAGTAGTTCCAGGTCGTTCCCACCTGCGGATAGGCCCAGGAGGCCTGTCCGGTGAAGGTCAGTGTCAGCGCCGCCTCGGCCGTGCCGGTGCCGAACGCCACCGCACCCGCGAGAACCCCGATCCGCAGACCCCGCGCCACGTTCATGATCCCCATCTCCCCCTGCAATGCCCTCGTTCATTAATAAACCATAATCAAGGGACAGGAACAAGCGTTTGCTTGCGTCGCGCGGCCGCCTCACTCGCGGGCCAATCGAGCGGTACCGCGGGCCATGTCCGAGTTCGCCGTGCTTGCGGTTCGCGGCGATGAGACCGGGACTGGTCGGAGGGCGCAAAGGCGTCGTCGCCGATCAACCGGCGCTGACGCAGGTACGGCGGGGATGTCTCTGCGCCCGCTAGGCTTGTGCACAGGCCGCCCGCTCCGCCATCGCCGCGTCGTAGAGATGACACTCCACGTGCCCGCCCTCCGCGCGCCCGATCGGACGCGGCGCGATCCGGCTGCATGCCGGCATGGCGTGCACGCAGCGCGGATGGAAGGTGCAGCCCGAGGGCGGCTCCAGCGGGTTCGGGAAGGCGATGCCGAGATGCGCATCCGGCACGCCGAGCTCCGGCTCCGGCGTCAGCACGGAGTCGAGCAGCGCGCGCGTATAGGGATGCTTCGGCTCGCGGAACAGCGTCCCGGTCTCGGCCTCCTCGACGATGCGCCCCAGATACATCACCGCGACGCGCGTGGCGATGTGCTCCACCACCGCGAGGTTGTGGCTGATCAGGATGTAGGTGAGGCCGAAATCCTGGCGCAGGTCGATCAGCAGGTTGAGGATCTGCGACTGCACCGAGACATCGAGCGCCGAGGTCGGCTCATCGCAGATCACGATCTCGGGCTGCATGATCAGCGCGCGCGCGATCGCGACGCGCTGGCGCTGCCCGCCCGAGAGTTGGTTCGGGTAGTTGGAGAGATAGGCGCGCGACAGCCCCACCTTCTCCATGATCCGCACCACCCGCTCGCGCCGCTCCTCGGCCGTGCCGATGCCGTGCACGCGCAACGGGAGCAAGATGATGTCTGCGATCGTCTTGCGCGGGTTGAGCGAGGAGTAGGGATCCTGGAACACCGGCTGGATGCGCCGGGCGCGCGCGAGCCGGTCCATCTGGTAGAGCGGCCGGCCGTCGAACAGCAGCGCGCCGCCCGAGGGTTCGAGCAGGCCGAGCAGCATGCGCGCGAGCGTCGACTTGCCGCAGCCGGACTCGCCGACGATGCCCAGCACCTCGCCCTTGCGCAGGCTGAGCGTGACGCCGTTGACCGCGTGCAGCGTACGGCGCGGCTGGAGCATGCCGCCGCCCACCGTGAACAGGCGCGTCGCATCGCGCATCTCCAGCAGCGCCCCACTCACGACGCCGCCTCCGCGACGATGCCGCGCGCGGATTCCTCGGGCGACATCACGCATCGATAGGCGCGCTCCGCGCTGCCCGCCGGCTTGAGCGCGATATCGGCCTCGCAGCCCGGGCGGGCGTAGGCGCAGCGCGCGCGGAAGCTGCATCCGCGGAGCTCGCCGACCAGCGACGGCACCATGCCGGGGATCGAGCCGAGATGGCTGCCGCGCGCGGTCCGGCCCGGGACCGGGATGCAGTCGAGCAGGCCGCGCGTGTAGGGATGCAGCGGGTTGCGGAAGATCTCGCGCACCGAACCCTGCTCGACGAACTGACCCGCATACATCACGCACACCCGGTGCGCGACGCGCGCGACGATGCCGAGATCGTGCGTGATCAGGATCATGCCCATGCGGAACTCCTTCTGGAGTCCGGCGAGCAGATGCAGGATCTGCGCCTGGATGGTGACGTCGAGCGCGGTGGTCGGCTCGTCGGCGATGATCAGCTCGGGACCGCACATCAGCGCCATCGCGATCATCACGCGCTGGCGGAGCCCGCCCGAGAGCTGGTGCGGATACTGGCCGAGCCGCGAGGCAGCCGCTGTGATGCCGACCTTCTCGAGCAGGAATACCGCGCGGTCGCGCGCGGCCTGGCGCGGCACCGCACGGTGCTGGAGCAGCGCCTCCTCGAGCTGGTTGCCGATCGTGTAGGCCGGATTGAGCGAGGTCATCGGCTCCTGGAAGATCATCGCCATCCGGTTGCCGCGGATCTCGGCCATCTGCCGCGGCGCCGCCCTGACCAGATCGGTGTCGCCGAGCGTCAGGCGCGTGGCGGTGCGGAGCGCGCGGCTCGGCAGCAGCCCCATCACCGCGAGCGAGGTGAGCGACTTGCCGCAGCCGGACTCGCCGACGATGCAGAGCGTCTCGCCCTGATCGACGCCGAACGAGATGCCGCGCACGGGATGCAGCACGCCCTCGGCGAGCGGGATGTCGACGGTGAGATCCTCGACCTCGAGCAGCCGGCTCAATTGCGGTTCTCCGGCGCGGTGATGTCGCGCAGCCCGTCGCCCAGCATGTTCACCGACAGCACGAGCAGCGAGAGCGCGATGCCGGGAATGACGATCACCCACGGGTCGAACAGCAGGTAGTCGCGCCCCTCGGCGATCATCAGGCCCCAGGAGGGGGTGGGCGGCTGCACGCCGAGGCCGAGGAAGGAGAGGGCTGCTTCCAGCAGGATCGCGTTCGCCACCTCGAAGGTCGCGACCACGATCAGGTTGTTCATGATGTTGGGCAGGATCTCGGAGAGGATGATGCGCGGCGTCGAGGCGCCGATCGCGCTCGCGGCCGCCACGTAGTCGAGCGAGCGCGCCTGCATCGTCGCACTGCGCATCACCACCGCGAAGCGGTCCCAGAGCAGGAGGCCGAGCACGGCGATGACGATGTGCAGGCTCGCGCCGATGATCGCCACCACCGCAAGGGCCACCAAGATCACCGGCAGGCTCAGCCGCGTGGTGATGATGAGCGAGATCACCATGTCCACGCGGCCGCCGAAGTAGCCGGCCGTGATGCCGAGCGCGGAGCCGATGATGCCGGAGATGATCGCGGTCGCGACCCCGATGATCAGCGAGATGCGCGCGCCGTAGATCACCCGCGAGAGGTAGTCCCGCCCCATCGCGTCGGTGCCGAACGGGTTGGTCCAGCTGCCCTCGTCGTGCCATACGGGCGGGATCAGCCGGTTGCTGATGTCCTGCACGTAGGGGTCATGCGGCGCGAGGACCGGCGCGAACACCGCCATCAGCACGATCAGTCCGAAGATGGCGCCGGCGAGCAGGAACCCGCCATGGCCGAGGATTCGGCGCATCGCGCGCGCGCCGGGACCGCGGGCGAGCACGCGCGCCGGATCGAGCCGCGGATCGTCGCTCGGTGCGATCGGCACTGTCGCGGGGGTCGCCGTGCCGGAGGTGCTGTGTGCGGCCATCGCGGCTCCCTCAGCCCACCCGGATGCGCGGATCAAGCCACGCGTTGATCAGGTCGGCGGCGAAGGTGAGCCAGACATAGAACATCGCGCCCATCAGCAGGATCGCCTGCACCACCGGGAAGTCCTGCCGGCTGATCGAGATCCAGGCGAGGTGGCCCACGCCGTTCATCGCGAACACGGTCTCGGTGACCACCGAGCCGGTGAGCATGTTGCCGAACTGCACCGACGCCAGCGCCACCACCGGGATCACCGCGTTGCGCAGCGCGTGCTTGAACAGCACGCGCAGCGGCGCGAGTCCCTTGGCATAGGCGGTGCGGATGTAGTCGGAGGACAGCACCTCAAGCATGCCGGAGCGCGTCAGCCGCATCACCGCGGGTGCGGACGACCAGCCGAGCACGAACGAGGGCAGCACGAAATGCGCCCAGGTCGCATCGCCGCTGATCGGCAGGATCGGGATCATCAGCCCGAACAGCACGATCAGCATCAGCCCGAACCAGAAATTCGGGATCGCCTGGCCGAGCACCGCCGTGGTCATGGCGATGCGGTCGATCCACGAGCCCGGCCGCAGGGCCGCGACGACGCCGAGCGGGATGCCGATCACGAGGCAGATCGCGAGGCCGAGCGAGGCGAGCGTCAGCGTCACCGGCAGCGCGGTGGCGATCAGTCCCCAGACGGAGGAGGGGAAGTAGTACGAGCGGCCGAAATCACCGGCGAGCGCGCCGCGCAGCCAGTCCAGGTATTGCAGCAACACCGGCCGATCGAGCCCGTAGGTCGCCCGGATCGCGGCGATGTCCTCGGGGGTTGCGTCGGCACCGGCGAGCGAGATTGCCAGATCGCCCGTCATGCGCAGCGTCGTGAAGGCGACGAACGAGACGAGGAACGCGACCAGCGCCGCTACGACGAAGCGCCGCATCGTGAAGATCAGCATCGACGAGGATCCGGGGAACGAGGCCGCATCCTGCCTGGGGGGCGCTCTCCCCCGCCGGCAGGACGCGGCTCACATCCCGTCACGATCAGCCGCACTCACCTCCAGCGCGCGGTGTAGAGATGCGTCAGCTCGTCCGGCGTCGGCTCGAACTCCAGATCCGCCGACATCGCGTAGTAGTACGCGTAGGACATCATCGGCACCCAGTACACTTCCTGCATGATGCGGGTGAGCGCCTTCGCGTAGGCCCGCTGCCGCGCCTCGGGATCGACCACGGAGTCGGCCTCGGTCAGTGCCTCGATCACCTGCGGATCGAGCGTGGTGTCGTCCGGGCCGCCCTTGAAGAAGTAGCTCACGGAGGCCGAGGCGTCGTTCACCGAGCCCGAGCCCCAGGCCATGAAGTTGAAGGCGATCTCGCCCTGGCGCACGCGGTCGCGCAGCGCCGAGTACCGCAGCCACTGCAGCCGCGCGGTGATGCCGACATTGGCGAGATAGCCGAGGATCGCTTCGGCCACCGGCCGGTCACGGTAGCCGTAGAAGTCGATCTCGAAGCCGTTCGGATGGCCGGCCTCGGCGAGCAGCTGCCTCGCCCTTGCCGGATCGAACGCGAAGGTCGGCGCGTCCTTCGCCTCGCAGCCGAACTGCGACGGGTAGCACGGCAGATGCAGCACCGACCCGCCGCCCATGATGTTCTTCACGATCGCCTCGCGGTCGATCGCGTGCGCGATCGCCTGACGCACCCGGCGGTCATGCACCGGCGAGGGCCGCGCCCCCTGGCGCAGGCCGGACTCGAACTGGAGGTAGCCGTAGCGCATCGTGTCGCCGACGACGACGCGCACGCCGCGCCGCCCGTCGAGCCGCCGCGCCTGCGCGACCGGCACCTGCCAGATCAGATGCGCGTTGCCGGCGAGCAGCTCGGCGATCTGGGTGTTCCGCTCCGGCACGAAGCGCATGACGATCCGGTTGATGTGGCCGGCCTTGTCCGCACCCTCCCAGTAGTCGGCGTTGCGGATGAGGCCGATCTCGCGGCCGATCTCGGTGCGCTCGACGCGGTAGCGGCCGGTGCCCACGGGAGCCTTCGAGAACCCGTCCGCCCCAAGGCGCTCATGATACGCACGCGGATAGATCGGCACGTTCGAGCTCAGGAACTCCATCGCCGCCGGGAACGGGCGCGGCAGGTGCAGCTTCAGCTCGTAGGGGCCGATCACCTCGACCCGATCCACCCAGTCGGTGCGGCTGCGCCCGACCGTCCGGTTCGCAGGGTTGCTGTTGAAGGCGAAGCTGTAGGCGACGTCCTCGGCGGTCAGCCGATCGCCGTTGTGGAACTTCACGCCCTCGCGCAGCTTCACGTGGATGGTCGTCGCGTCGTTGTAGCGCAACGACTCGGCCAGTCCCATCGTGATCTCGGCGGTGGTCGGGTTGGCGCGGACCAGCCCGTCCCAGATGTGGCGGTTGAGGATCACGCCCTCGCGGTTCGACTGCATGTAGAAGTCGAAGCTCGGTGGCTCGCGCTCGGCGAGGAACACCAGGCGGTCATTCTGCTTGCCCGCGAGTGCCGCGCCAGATCAGAACGACCTTGCAACGGCTGCCCCGGCCGCAAGCAGTGCGCTTCTGTACCGCACGTCCCTGTCTCCTCTGCACGTCCCTGTTTCGTTGTCCGGCGACGTTGGGCCGCGCGAGGGGGGCGAGCTCCCGACCGCCTCCACCTCACGATTTGGTAGGGATCACGCTATCGTGGTGGGGAGGGGTCGCAAGCACCGCGTCAATCTCGGCTCCAAACAACGGGGGGCTTCGCCCCCTTCACCCCCACCAAGGGCCATTGGCCCTTGGAACCCATGACCTCAGGCTTCGACCGGCTCGATCGTCTCGAGCATCCAGCGCGCGATGGCGGCTGCCTGCGCATCCATGTGCGGCTGCGCCATCACCTGGATGCCCATCGGCATGCCGTCGATCGGCGAGAGCGGCCGGCCAGCGCGCCAGCGTTCGGTGGACGCATCGGCGGCCCCGCGCGCGCCTGCTTCGTTCAGCACCACCCAGGCCTGGACCACGGCCTCGCGTTCGGCGATCGTTTCGAGGCAGCGTTCGAGATAGGCGCGCGGGCTGTCCTCGCCGCCGGCGAAGCGCGGCGCGGCGTCGTGATAGGTCAACGCCCTGAACGTGCTCGGCGCATAGCGGCCCACGGATCGCCTCCCCTCCTGTCTGCTCGCAGAGCGAGTGAACCGGAGAGGGTGGGGCGAGTCCAGGCCAGCGCGACGATATCGAGGCCGGAACGGTGCCTCAGCGCCCGACGAGGCCCGGCAGATGTCCCGGCTTGCCGAACAGGTTCCCCTGCGCGAGTTCGATGCCGAGCCCGGCGACCATGCTTGCCTGCGCCTCGGTCTCGACCTGCTCGGCGATCACGCGCGCCTCGACGGCGCGGCAGAGATCGACCATCTGGCCGAGCAGCTCGCGGTCGCGCTCGCTCGCCTCGGCGCCGCGCACATAGGCGCCGTCGATCTTGACGAAGTCGACGTCGAACAGCTTCAGATAGCGCAGCGACGGGGCGCCGGCGCCGAAATCGTCGATGCAGACGCCGTAGCCGCGTGCGCGCAGCGCGTCGATGGTCGCGCGCGCGGTGGTGGCATCGACGATCTCGGCCGTCTCGGTGATCTCGAACAGCAGCCGGCCCTTGAGTTCGGGCGCGGCGTCGAGCGTCTGCTCGAGCGAGGCGCGGAATGCCTGATCCTCGAGCGACATGCCCGAGATGTTCACCGCGACCGTCGCTGCCTTGGCGGCGAGGGCGGACTCGGTCGCCGCGGCGGCGACTGCAAGGTCGAGCTCGGCCGAGAGCCCGGCGGCCTCGATCAGCGTGACGAAGGATTGCGGCGTCTCGCCGGCGTCCGAGGCCGAATGGGGGCGGATCAGCGCTTCGAAATGGTGCGGACGCCGATCCTTGAGCGAGACGATGGGCTGGAAGGCGAGCCGGAAGCCGCGCCGCTTCAGCCGCCCGCGCAGCGACTCGGCCTGCGCGGCGAGCGTGGTCAGGAAGCCGGAAAGCCCCTTCGAGAGTCCGGCCGCCTCAAGCCCGGCGCGGCCGGCGGCAGCGAAGCGGTCAAGCGCGAGGCGCAGCGCGCGCACCTGCTGGACGGTGCTGAAGCCGGGAGCGGCGAGCTTGAGTTCGGTGCCGTGCACGCGCGGCGCCGAGCTTGCCGGCGCGCGCTCGCGCAGCAGGCTTTCGACCGCGCGGCAGACGGCATCGACATTCGCCTCGCCGCCATGCACGAGCGCCCAGCGGCCACCGCCGAGTTCGGACTGGATGCCGGCGGGTGAGGCATTGGCGATCGTGGTGCTGATCCGGTCGAGCAGCGCCTCGCGCGATTCGCGGCCGAGCATGACCGAGACCTCGGCCAGGCCCTCGACCTCGAGCAGGGCGAGCCGGGCCTGTGAGCCGCCGGTGGCGGCGTCACGCAGCCGAGCTTCGGCCATGCGGCCAAAGCCTTCCGTGTCGGCGCTGCGCTGGCCTGTCTCGGGCAGCGGGGCGGGCAGGGGGCCGAAGGTGAGGCAGAAGCGCAGGCCCTCGCTGCCGGTGGCGAGGCCGGCGAAGGCGCAGGCGCTGCGTTCGCGGTCGGCGAGGCGGAGGGCGACGGGACGGAGGCGGCCGCGAAGCGCGAGATGCGCGAGCCCGGCCTGCATGGCGGCGCGATCCTCGGGCGCGATCAGGCGTTCGACCGGCATGCCGACGGCCTGCGCCGGCGCGTGGCCGAAGCGCGAGGGAAAGGCGCCGGCGGCGAAGGTGATGGTGCCGCCCTCGTCCACCTCGACCAGCAGGTCGGCGGCGGCGAAGGCGAAGGCGAGCAGCCGCTCGCGCGTGTCGGGTCGCGCGGGGGAGGGGGTGCTCTCTCGCGACCCGGCAACGGGTCTGACGGCGGCTGAAACTGTCATGCGCATCTCACCTCCGCGGCAGGAGACCCGATGCGGTTGAATCAACCCTTAAGAGAGGGGCGAAGAGCTTGGCGCCCAAGCGATCTTGAGGTGGGGCGGGGGCTTTGGCGCAGGAGGCGGGGGCCGAGAACGAAGATCCGCAGTAGGTCGGGGAGGGCAGAGCCCTCCCGGGCTCCTCAGAGCGCCCGTGCGATGGCCGCATTGAGCGCGCGCACGCCCGCCTCGGGCCCGTCGGGGTGGTTCCACACCGCGCCAATCACGGCGAGGAAATCCGCACCCGCGCGCACCAGCAGGCCGCAATTGTCGGCGGTGATGCCGCCGATCGCCACGCACGGGATCTCGGTCGTCTCGGACCAGATGGTAAGGATCTCAGGGGCAGGGCGGTGGGTCGTCTCCTTCGTCCCGGTCGGGAAGAACGCGCCGAAGGCGACGTAGTCCGCCCCCGCCTCGGCCGCCTCCATCGCCAGGTGGCGCGAATCGTGGCAGGTGGCGCCGAGCGTGCGGTCAGGGCCGAGCAGACGGCGCGCCTCGCGCAGATCGCCGTCGCTGCGGCCGAGATGCGCGCCGTCGCACCCCGTCTCGACCGCAAGGTCCGCGCGGTCGTTCATGATCACCGCGACGCCGCGCGCCTGCGCGACCGGGCGCAGCGCGTCCGTCGCCCGGCGGATCGCATCGTCCTCCGCGCCCTTGAGGCGAAGCTGCAGCGCGGCGACATCGCCCGCATCGAGGGCGCGCGCGAGCGTGTCGCGGAAGGCAAGGGGATCGAGCGCGGGCGGGGTGATCAGGTAGAGCCGGCAGCGGGCGGCCGCCGGCCCCTGCGTGCTCACGCCTTGCCCTGATAGATCTCGATGATCTTGGCGAGCATCGCCAGCGCCTCGTCCTTCGGGCGCTGGAAGGTGTTGCGGCCGATGATCGAGCCGTTGCCGCCGCCGTCGCGGATCGCGCGGCACTCGGCATAGATGCCTTCGAGGTCCTTGGCCTCGCCGCCAGAGAACACGACGATCCGCTTGCCGTTGAAGCAGGCCTGCACGACGTGCTCGACGCGCTTGGCGAGGGTGGCACCGTCGATCGCCTGCTTCTCGTAGACCTTCTTCGCCGCATCGAGCGACAGCGCCTCGGTCGGCGGCTTCACCTTGATGATGTGCGCGCCCAGCAGTGCCGCCATATGCGCGGCATAGGCGCAGATGTCGAACGCGGTCTCGCCCACCTTGTCGAGCATCGGCCCGCGCGGATAGGACCACACGACCACCGCGAGCCCGGCCGACTTCGCCTCCTCGGCGAGTTCGCGCAGCTCCTCCATCATCTCGAACTGATCCTCGGAGCCCGGATAGATCGTGAAGCCGATCGCGGCGCAGCCGAGCCTGAGCGCGTCGTTCACGCTGGCCGTGACCGCCTGGTCCTTGGTGGTGGACAGGCTGTTCGACGAGTTCACCTTCAGGATGGTCGGGATCGCGCCGGCATAGGTGTCGGCACCCGCCTCGATCATGCCGAGCGGCGCGGCATAGGCCGAGAGCCCCGCATCGATCGCGAGCTGGAAATGGTAGTGCGGGTCGTAGCCGGCCGGGTTGGGCGCGAAGCTGCGCGCGGGGCCGTGCTCGAATCCCTGATCCACCGGCAGGATCACCAGCTTGCCCGAGCCGCCGAGCTTGCCCTCCATCAGGATGCGGGCGAGGTTGGCCTTGGTGCCGGGATTGTCGCTCTCGTAGTTGGCGAGAATGTCCTTGACGCGCCTGGTGATCCGCATGGCGGGGTCTCCGTCGCTGGTGTGCCGGGATGGCGGTTGCCTAGAGCAAACGGCCGCGTCTGTCACCCCGGGGCGAGCCAGGCGGCGAGGCGCCGTCGCGCGCCCGGGAGGGCGAGGTCGAGCGCGGGCGGGGCCGCGCGCAGCATGCGCGCCGCGCAGCGCTCGGCCAGCGCGGCGAGCTGCGCGGCCTGCGCGTCATTGCCGGTGAAGACGATCGCTGGGCAGCCCGCATGCAGCGCCTCGACCGCGATGCCGGCGAGATCGTCGCAGTCGAGCACGTCCTCCATCGCCACGCCGGGCACGGCCTCGCGCGCGCCGGCGACCAGCGCGCGCCACCAGCCGAAGCCGGCATACCCGGCCGCGCCCGGTGCGGAGAGCAGCATCACCCCGCACCCTGCCGCGGCGGCGGCCGCGAGCGTGGCGACCGCATCCTCGAGCCCATGGACGATCACCGTCCGCATCGGCGGCGTTGTTGACCCTCCGGAAGCGGCCTGTCTAGGGTCGCGCATCGCCCCACCGAACCCGCGAGTCCGCCATGCCCGACGCCCACGCCGCGCCCACCCTCGCCGATGCTGCCGCTGCCCTGGAGGCTGCCGTGGGCCGGCTCGAGGACGTGGCCGAGGCGCTCGCGCACCGCGCCGAGGAGCAGGCCACCAACCCGCCCGGCGCGGAGGCGGCCGCCGCCATGGCGGAAGCCGCACAGCGGCTCGACGCGGTGATCGCGCGTCTCTCGGCCGTGCTCGAACAGGACTGACCGCATGGGCCAGGTGACGCTGAAGATCAACGGCTACCCCTATGTGCTCGGCTGTCCGGACGGGCAGGAAGCGCATCTGGAGGCGCTCGGCGCCGAGCTCGACGCGCGGGTCAACTCGATCCGCGCGCAGGTCGGCAATCTCGGCGAGGCGCGGTTGCTGGCGATGGCCGGGATCATGCTGGCCGACGAACTCGCCGACGCGAGGGCCGGCCAGGCGCCAGCACCGGCCGCCGCGCTCGAGACGGAGGCGGCCGAACGTCTGACCCGCTTGGCGCGCAGGCTGGACGGCGTTGCGTCGAAGCTGGCGCGCGCCTAGCTTCTGCTGGCGGGGCTGCCCGGTGCGTCAGGCACTTCATCCCCGGGGCCATTGATCTTCCCATTGGGAGCTGTCCCTGTCGCGGTCGTGGCCGCGGTACACGGCGCCCACCTGCTAAGAGCAGGCCTTGGGAGGATGATCAGCCAACGGCCAGGGTGGCTCCGCGCTTCTTCATGCCAACCGACACGCTCATTGACGCCAAGCGCCGCGCCCGCGAGGCCGGGCTTGCCGCGCGCGAGGCGGGCGATCCGCGCGCCGGGATGCTGCTCGCCGGCCACGTGCTGGAGCGGTGCGCGCCGCCGCCGGGCGCGGTGGTGGCCGGCTACTGGCCGCTCGGCCGCGAGATCGATCCCCGGCCGCTGATGCTGGCGCTGAGCGGGCGCGGCCATGCCCTCGTGCTGCCGGTGACGGGGCGGCGCGGCGAGGCGCTGGTGTTCCGCCGCTTCCGCTTCGGCGACCGGCTGGATGCGGGCCGCTTCGGCACGCACCATCCGGGCCCGGGCGCGGAGGTGCTCGCGCCGGACTGGCTGCTGGTGCCGGTGGTGGCGTTCGACGACACAGGCGTGCGCATCGGCCACGGCGCAGGCTACTACGACGCCACGCTCGCGGCGCTCCGGGCCGGCGGGACGGTGACGGCGCTCGGCTGCGGCTATGCGGCCCAGCGCACCGAGCGCCTGCCGGCCGCGCCGCATGATCAGCGTCTCGATGCGATCGCGACCGAACGGGGAGTGCTGCGCGCGTGAAGATCCTGTTCCTCGGCGACATCGTCGGCCGCGCCGGCCGCGACGCGGTGGTCGCGGCCCTGCCGTCCTTGCGCGCGCGGCTTGGCGCCGAGCTCGTCATCATCAACGCCGAGAACGCCGCGCACGGCTTCGGCGTCACGCCCGAGATCGCGCGCGCGCTGTTCGCCGCCGGGGCGGACGTGCTGACCCTCGGCAACCATGCCTGGGACCGGCGCGAGATCGTCCCCTATATCGAGGGCGAACCGAGGCTGCTGCGCCCGTTCAACTATCCGCCCGGCACGCCCGGCCGCGGCGTGGGCGTGTTCGCGGTCGGTGCCCGCAAGGTGCTGGTGGTCAACGCGATGGGGCGCCTCTTCATGGACGCGCTCGACTGCCCGTTCCGCGGCATCGACACGCTGCTCGCCGCGCACGCGATCGGCCGCACGGTCGATGCCGCGGTGATCGACTTCCATGCCGAGGCGTCGAGCGAGAAGCAGTCCTTCGGCATCCACGTGGACGGGCGCGTCTCGTTGGTGGTCGGCACGCATACCCATGTGCCGACGGCGGATGCGCAGATCCTGCCGCGCGGCACCGCCTACCAGTCGGATGCTGGGATGTGCGGCGACTACGACAGCGTCATCGGCATGCAGAAGGAGGGCGCGTCGCTGCGGTTCCTGAAGAAGCTGCCGGGCGAGCGGCTCGCACCCGCCGAGGGCGAGGCGACGATCTGCGGGGTGTTCGTCGAGACCGATGACGCGACCGGGCTCGCGCGCCGGATCGCGCCGCTGCGCCAGGGCGGGCGGCTCGCGCCGGCGATGCCGGCGTGATCCCCGGCTGCCAAAGGTTCGACCTTTGGCAGCCGGGGATCGCGCGTGGGGCTGGTGGGGCGGCCACGCGCGAACGCAATCCTTCA
>CAZHMM010000044.1:0-24372 GCA_964533585.1 uncultured Elioraea sp. | reverse complement strand
CTCGGCGCCGAGATCGAGGTCGAGCCCGGCAGCGACGAGGAGGAGCGCTGAGCGCTCCGCCACGCCGCCCCGCTGCTACGCCGCGCGCGGCAGCGCGAGCGCCTTCGTCTCCTCCACCATCGCGCGCAGCAGGAAGGACGGCGTCTGCGTCGGGATGGTGCAGCCCGGCGCGATGATCAGCCGCTCGACGCCGCCGTTCTGGCGCACCGTGTCGCGCACCTCCGCGCGCAGTGAATCGATCCCACGCTCGGTGATCAGCACCTCGTTCACCCCGCCCATCAGGCACTTGTCCGTCAGCCTGCGCAGATCGGCGATCGAGGGGTTGCCGGCGAGCCGGTCGCTCACCGAGAGCGCCTCGATCGGATAGTCGAGCACGCGCGTCACATCCACCGGCGCGCCGTGCACGTGCAGGATGCGCACCATCGGCGCCATCGCGGCGAGCATGCGGAGATCATAGGGCCGCATGAAGCGCTCATAGGTCGCCTGATCGACCGCGCGCGACCCGCCGGTGATCGCGCCGTTGATCGAGAAGAAGATGCCGTCGCACCCGGCACCGCGGAGCGCGGCCATGAAATCCTCCATGGTCGCGCACACCGCCTCCAGCATCTGCGTCGCCGCCTCCGGGTGGTCGAACACCGCGCGCGCGCGGTCATAGCCCGCCTTGCGCATCACCTGCTGGAACGGATCGAAGCCGGTGTCGAGGATCGGCACGTCCGGGCCGAGCCGCTCGCGCAGCAGCCGGATCGCGCGCGGCTGCTGCACGAAGGCCGGATGATCCATGGCGATGCGCGCGAAGCGGCGCATGTCGTCGGGCCCGTCGATCGTCTCCAGCCCGTCGGGCAGCGGATAGCGGTAGTCGTTCACCACCTTGCAGATGTCGAAGTCGAGCCGCTCGAAGAACGCGGCGGCGCGCTCGGCGAACACCTCCGGCGGGCTCTCGTCGGTGACGAAATGCACCCACGCCGTCACCGGCGGGCGATCGACCGGACGCCCCGCGATCGCCGCCTCGAACCGCTCACGCTTGGTCATGGCCATGATCGGGGGTCCTTCAGTCGATCCGCACGCCGGCGGCGCGCACCAGCTCGGCGTGGCTCTTGATCTCGCTGTCGAGGAAGGCGGCGAACTGCTCCGGCGTGCCGCCGCCGACCGCGAGCCCGGCCTGGATCAGCCGCGCCTTCGCGCCCTCGTCGGCGAGGATCGCGTTCATCTCGCGGTTCATGCGCGCGAGGATCGGCGCCGGCGTGCCCTTAGCCGCGAGCAGGCCGAACCAGGTGCCGAACACGAGGCCCGGCATGCCCTGCTCGGCGGTGGTCGGCACGTCGGGCAGCTGCGGCGCGCGGTTCTCGGCCAGCACGGCGATCGGCCGGACGAGATCGCCGCGCACCTGGCCCTGGATGCCGACCACGAGCTAGAACATCGCCTGGATGCGCCCGGCGATCAGGTCGTTGGTCGCGACCGCCGGCGCCTGGTAGGGCACATGCGTAAGGTCGGTGCCCGTGCGCGCCTTGAACATCTCGGCGGCGAGATGCATCGAGCTGCCATTGCCGGTCGAGCCGAAGTTGATCGCGCCGGGGTTGCGCTTGGCGTACTCCTCGAACTCCTTCAGCGACGTGATCGGCAGCTCCTTGTTGACCACCAGGATGTTCGGCACCGTGCCGAGGAACACGATCGGCTCGAAGTCGCGCTGCGGGTGGAACGGCAGGGTGCGGTAGAGCGAGAGGTTGGTGGCGAGCGTTCCGGCCCAGGAATAGAGGAAGGTGTAGCCGTCGGGCGCGGCACGGGCGGCCTCGGCGGCGCCGATATTGCCGTTCGCGCCGCCGCGGTTCTCGACCACGACGCGCTGGCCGAGCGGCTTCTCGAGTTCCTGGGCGAGGATGCGCGCGATCGTGTCGGCGGTGCCGCCGCCGCCCGGCGCGGGAACGATCATGCGGATCGGCTTGGTGGGCCAGTCGGTCTGCGCGGCGGCGGGCGCGGCGATCAGCGCCGCAGCGAGGGCGAGCAGCGCGCGCCGATGGGTCAGCGGTGTCGGCATGGTCCCGGTCTCCCGTCTGTTTTGCGCCAGTCTGTGACGGGGGGCGGGGGCGTTCAACCCCGACGTCAGGCGGCGGCGATCGCCTCGACCTCGATCGCGCAGCGCGGGTCGGCGAGCCCGGCGACGATCACCTGCGTGCTCGCCGGCGGCGGCAGGCCGGCGAACAGCGCATCCCGGAGCTGCTGCCAGGGTGCGCGCGCCTCGCGCGTGGTGAGATAGGTCGTCAGCTTGACGATGTCGCGCACATGCATGCCGTGATGCGCGAGGGCCGCGCGCAGATGCGCGATCACCAGACCCGCCTGCGCGCCGAGATCCTCCGGCACCGAGCCGTCCGCGGCGACCGGCAACTGGCCGCTGATCAGCACCCAGCGCCGCGCCTCGCGCACCTCCGCGGTCATGGAGTAGCGCGCGGCCGGCGCGGGCATGGTGGCGGGGTTGGCGAAGGTGATCTCGGTCATGGCGGCTCCTCTGCTCCGAAGCCGTCCAGTCTATGGCCGATCTTGGGCTAGTCGCGATGCCAGGCGATCGCGCCGGTGACGACACCCCAGCCGACGGGCGCGGCGAAGGGCAGGCGCATCACGCGCTCGATCGTGCCCCCGCCGTGCAGGGTCCGATAGACGCCCGAGCCGTCGTGGAAGCCGATCCGCAGCACCGTCGCGGCCCAAGGGCCCGGGGCCGCGGCGAACTCGGCGGAAAACCGGCTCGCCGCCTCGCCCTCGAAGCGGCACGTGCCCGTATCCGCCTCGATCCATTCGCCCACTCCGCTCATGATGCCGTCGCAGCGGAAGTCCCACCCCGCGAGCAGCATGTCCGTGCGGTCCTCGGCGCGTTCGAGTTGGCCAAGCATCGCGTAGGCGGCGATCCACTGGCCGGACTGGTCGGCCTCCCGCACGGTCCAGATCACGTTCACTGTTCCGTCGATCGGGTGCAGGCCGAGATCGCGTTCCGCCAGCGCCGGTGTGCCGCCGGCGAGCATGGCGCACAGTGCGAGCGTTGTTGCGATCCTGCGCATGGCACCCTCCTGGGCCGACCCGGCAGGAGGCAGTGTGCCTGCGGGCTGCCGGCACGGATGTGCCGCGCATCACAAGCGCAACGAGTATGTCACGACATCGGTACGATCGCGAGCCTGATCACGCCGCGCGCCTGCTCCGGCGCGATCGGCCGACCCTTGCGCAGCACCTGGATGCGCCCTTCGCGTGCAAGGCCGAAGGCGACCTCGCGCACCGGATGCATCAGCAGGCGCCACTGCTTCTCATCCGGGCCCGCGATCGCGCGCGCCACCTCCGACGGGCAGATCGACTTGCCCGGTCCGCGCTCGGCGCAGAGCCGCAGGATCATCGCCCCGATGTGTGCCGCGTCGGTCACGGCTCGAGGTCGAGCGCGGCCTGGCCCCGTGGCCGGGCCCGGCGCGCGCTGACAGTCCGCATCCCCGACCGGCGGCTGCCGTGGCGCTCCTGGATCGCCTCGGCCGCCGCGCGGTATCCGTCGCCTCGGCGCACCGACCACAGGCGCTCGCGCGCGATCGCGGCGAGCGCCGCGTGGTCGCCGACCGGCGGGGGATAGCAGCGCACCGCGTGCTCCCACGGTCGGTGGATCGCCGAGGCCGGCAGGTGCGCGAGTTCCGGCACCCAGCGGCGGATGAACACGCCGTCCGGATCCTGATCCTCGCTCTGCTTCACCGGGCTGTACATGCGGATCGTGTTCACCCCCGTGGTGCCCGACTGCATCTGCACCTGGCTCCAGTGGATGCCCGGCTCGTAGTCGGCGAACAGCCGGGCCAGATGCAGCCCGACGTGGCGCCAGTCGAGCCAGAGATGCATGGTCGCGATGCTGACCAGCATCGCTCGGGCGCGGAAATTGAGCCAGCCTGTCTCGGCGAGGCAGCGCATGCAGGCATCGACGAACGGCCAGCCCGTTTCGCCCACGGCCCAGCGGTCAAAGCGTTCCGTGCCCGGACCATCCGCGCGCAGCCCTTCGTAGGCCGGATGCAGCGCGCGATGCTCGAGCTCGGGTTCGGACTCCAGCTTCTGGATGAAGTGGCAGTGCCAGGCGAGGCGCGTGAGGACGCTGTCGATTCCGTCACGCAACGGCACCGCCGCCTGCGCCCGCGCCGCGCGCGCGGCCTGGACCGCCTCGCGGATCGAAAGCGTGCCGGCGGCGAAATGGGGCGAGAGCCGCGAGCACGCGGCCCAGCCGGCGAGCGGGCTCGCCATCGCGCGGCGATAGGGTTCGGCCCGGCATGCGAGGAACGAGGCCAGCAGGGTCTCGGCCGCGCGCCGGCCGCCGCGCGCCAATCCGGGACACGCATCAGGCTTCAGGCCGATCTCTTCGGGCCCGGGGATCGGCCCGGGTTCAACCGCCACCGGCACGAGCGCGCGCGGCGGCGCCACGAGCGGGGCGCGCGTGAACGCCTCCCAGCGCCGCGCCCAGCCGTCGCGGCGCGCGAGCGCGCGGATCGCGCCGGTCTGGCGCCGCTCGTGCACCGGAATGCCGTGCGCGCGCGCCCAGGCGCGCACGCGGCGATCGCGCGCGAAGCCGAACGCGCCGGTGGTCTCCTGATGCGCCCAGATCGCCGCGATCCCAGGCGCGCGGCGGAACGTCTCCAGCACCGAAACCGCCTCGCCGACGCGGACGACGAGGGGCTGGCCGCGTGCCGCAAGATCCGCGCCGAGTTCGGCCGCCGCCTCGGCCTGCACGCGGTACTGCCGCGCCGAGGCGTCCGGCTCGGCCCAGAGCCCCGGCTCGACGATCCAGAGCGGCAGCACCAGGCCGCGCGCGGCCGCCTCGGCGAGCGGTGCATGGTCGGCCACGCGCAGATCGCGCTTGAACCAGACGAGCTGCACCGGAGCCGCGGCCATGCCGGAGATGTGGGGCGGCCGCCCGGCCCGTCCAGCGCTATCCTCCCCGCGTGCGCCTGCTCGCCGCGATCCTGCTGCTGCTCGCCGGCTTCCCCGTCGGCACCCTGCGCGACCTGCCCTCACCGCGCGACGACCGGCTGGAGGAGGTGCCGCGCGTGCCGCCGCCGGCGACGCTGCGCGAGACGTGAGGTTCAGCGGCCCCGGATCAGCCGTTCCAGCTCGTCGAGGAAGCTGCGCGCCGGCGAGGGCGGCGGCGGCGCACCAGGGCCGCGTTCCTTCAGCGCCGCGATCGCCTCCGCCGTGTGTGCAAGCTCGAGCGCATAGACCTCACCGCCACCGCCGGTGATGCGCGCCGCCGTGCGCAGCCGCACCAGGGCGCGTCTCGTGCCGGGCAGCGCCGCCTCGGCGCGGGCCGCCTCGTCCGCGGGCAGGCACACGGCATCGCGGCCTTCCAGCGAGCAGGTCAATTCGAGCGCCCGGCTCTGGTCGAGCCGCAGCTCGGCGGTCGCGGCGAAGGCGAGCGCGCCGCGCGTGGTGTCGGCGAGCGTCAGCGCCCGCGCGGTGACGGCCGGCAGGGCACGGCCGTCGCGCAGGACGATTTCGAGCGCGATCCCCGGCCCCTCCCCGCCCTCGGGCGGGACGATCCAGAGCCGGTGGCGCAGCGTGCAGTCGGTGCGGTCGGTGATCGGATCGGCGCTGCAGGCAAGCTGCCAAGCGCCGATCTCGCGCGTCTGCGCTGTGGGCTGCACGGTCGGCGCCTGGGCGAACGCCCCCGAGGAGACCAGTACTGCGAGTACCGCCGGACTCAGACGCATCGTCCCTCGCGTGACAGGCCGGGAAACGCGTCGCATTCTAGCCGCCATGCGGCGGCGGAGGCGAGCATGGTGACACTGCCCGACGGCACGCGTGTGCCCGCGCTCGGCCAGGGCACCTGGCGGATGGGCGAGGACGGCCGCGCGCGCAAGGCGGAGGTGGCCGCGCTCAGGCTCGGCATCGAGCTCGGCCTGACGCTGATCGACACCGCCGAGATGTACGGCGAGGGCGGCGCCGAGGAGGTGGTCGGCGAGGCGATCACGGGGCGCCGCGACGGTCTGTTCATCGTCTCCAAGGTCTATCCGCACAATGCCGGACGGCGCGCCGTGGTCGCCGCCTGCGACCGCTCGCTCCGCCGGCTCGGCATCGACACGATCGATCTCTATCTGCTGCACTGGCGCGGCTCGGTGCCGCTCGCAGAGACGGTCGAGGGGTTCGAGGCGCTGACGCGCGCCGGCAAGATCGCGCGGTGGGGCGTGAGCAATCTCGACGTCGCCGACATGGAGGAACTGTGGTCGGTCGGCGGCACCGCCTGCGCGACCAACCAGGTGCTCTACAACGCTGGCGAGCGGGGCATCGAGTTCGACCTGTTGCCGTGGTGCGCCGAGCGCAACGTTCCGATCATGGCCTATTCGCCGGTCGGCCAGGGCGGGCGGCTGCTGCGCCACAAGGCATTGGCCGAGGTTGCCGCGCGGCACGCCGCCACGCCCGGCCAGATCGCGCTCGCCTGGACGCTGCGGCGGCCCGGCGTGATCGCGATCCCGAAGGCGGCGGATCCCGACCACGTGCGGCAGAACGCCAAGGCGGCCGCGCTGCGTCTGACGGAGGAGGACCATGCCACGCTCGACGCAGCCTTTCCGCCGCCTGCGCGAAAGCGTCCGCTCGCGATCCTCTAGGCGGCTGCGGATTCTCTGCGTCGGCGGGGTGAACCTCGACGAGGCGATCCGGCTCGACGGCGCGCTCACGCCCGGCGAGGGCGCGATCGGCCGCTCGCTCGGGCCGCGGCCAGGCGGGGGGGCGGCGATCGCGGCGGCCGCACTCGCGCAGGCCGGGCACGCCGTGACGGTCGCCGGGGTGGTCGGCGATGACCCGCACGGCGAGATGCTGCGCGCGGTGCTGACCGATCTCGGCCTCGACGTCTCGGCGGTGCAGGTGCGGCCTGGGCCGACGACGCGCGCGCTGGTGCTGATCGAGCCCTCGGGCGAGCGCACCATCATCGGCGTCGGCGGCTATCGCGCCGAGGAACTGGACGGCGCCGCGCTGCTCGGCGGCGGCTATGCAGCGGTGCTGACCAAGCTGCACGCGCCGGATGTGCCGAAGATCATGGCCGCGCACTGGGCGAAGGGCGCGCTGACGGTCGGCGTGCTGCCGCGGCGCGGCCGCGCGCCGCTCGCCGCTCAGGTGCTGATCGCCTCGGAGGCCGATCTCACCGCCGAGGAGCAGGCCGAGCCGCTCCGGCTCGGCCGGTCGATGTGCGGCGAGGCGCTGCGCTGGGTGGTGGTGACGCGCGGCGCGCGTGGCGCGGAGGCGTTCGGCGTCGACGGGTCGCACCACACGGCACCGGCGAAGCCGGTGGCGGTGGTGGACGTGACGGGGGCGGGCGATGTGTTCGCGGCCGGGCTGATCGATGCGCTGCTGCGCAGCGAGGGGATCGAGGGGGCGTTGCGCCGCGGCACCGCCTGGGCGGCGCAGCACATCACGCAGGAAGGGAGCCTGCCGCCCGCGGGCGTGACGGCTACGTCCTGATCAGCCGCGCCGCGAAGAACCCGTCCATGCCGCCGCGCTCCGGCCAGAGCGCCGGGGTGGTGCGCAACACCCCCTTGGGCGTGATCGCGTCCGCAAGGCCTGGCAGCTCGGCGGGCGCGATCGGATCGCGACGCAGCGAGGCGGCGACGCGCGCGATCGTGCCCTCGCCCTCCTCGGGCTGGAGGCTGCATACGGCATAGATCAGCCGCCCGCCCTGGCGCAGCATCGCCGCGGCGTTGGCGAGCATCGCATCCTGGATCGCGGCCAGCGCGGCGACATCGGTCGCACGCTTGTTGCGCAGGATGTCGGGATGACGTCGGATCGTTCCCGTTGCCGTGCAGGGTGCGTCGAGCAGCACCGCATCCGCCGGCTCGGCCGGGCGCCAGGTCGCGGCATCGGCCTCGATCACCTCGGCGTCGAGCCGCAGGCGGGCGAGGTTCTCGCGCAGCCGCGCCGCACGCTCGGGCGAGCGTTCCACCGCGGTCACCCGCGCGCCGGTGGCGGCCAGCTGCGCGGTCTTGCCGCCGGGTGCGGCGCAGAGGTCGATCACGCGCTCGCCCGGCCGTGCGGCGAGCAGGCGGGCCGGCAGCGCGGCGGCGGCGTCCTGCACCCACCAGGCGCCCTCGGCGAAGCCGGCGAGCTCCGGCACAGGCGCCGCCTGCGCGATCCGCAGCGAGCCGGTCGGCAGCACCTCGGCGCCGAGCCGTTCCGCCCAGGCGGCGGCGTCCTCGGAAGGTTTGAGCGTCAGGTCGAGCGGCGCCTCGCGCTGGTGCGCTTCCGCGATCGTGCGCGCGGTCTCGGGCCCGTAGGCGTCGTGCCACGATCGCCAGAGCCAGTCCGGCGTGTCGAGCCGCGGCGCGTCGAGCCCCTCGAGCGCGGCCGCGCCCTCGGCCGCGATCCGCCGGAGCACCGCGTTGGCGAGCCCGGTGAAGGCAGGTCCCTTGGGCAGCGCGCGCACGGCGGCGACGGTGGCACCCACCGCAGCGTGCGGAGGCGTGCCGAGCAGCAGCAATTGCGCCGCACCGAGCCTGAGCGCGTGGCGCACGGAATCCGGCGGGGCACGGCGCAGATAGGGCTCGATCACGGCATCGAGCGTGCCGAGCCGGCGCAGCACGGTGGCGGCGAGCAGATGCGCGAAGCCGCGGTCGCGCGGCTCCAGCCCCGTCACCGCATCGAGCGCCTCCTCAAGTGTGCGGCGGCGGCCGAGCACGGCCTCCAACAGCGCGATCGCGGCGCTGCGGGCCTGTGTCCCTGAACCGTCAGACGGCGCCGTCGTTCGCATGCATGCCCGCTGCCGTGCGCCGGAGGGGCTGTCAAGGCTCGCGCGACCGTGTCACGCGACCGCCGCAGGCGGCTCCGGCCTTGACAGCCCCTCCGCCGCACGGCCCAACGCTGCCATGCGAACGACGGCGGAAAGCGACGCGCGTCCGGATTGGCTCGCCCGCCTCGGCGCGGTGCGGCGGCCCTATCTGCTGATCGCCGCCTTCTGCCTGCTCGTGTTCCTGCCCGGGTTCTTCGCCATCCCGCCCTCGGACCGCGACGAGAGCCGCTTCGCCCAGGCGACCAAGCAGATGATCGAGACGGGCGACTTCGTCGAGATCCGCTTCGGCGATGTCGCGCGCAACAAGAAGCCGGTCGGCATCCACTGGGCGCAGGCGGCGACGGTCTCGGCCGCGACCTCGCTCGGCCTCGCCGAGCGCACCGACATCTGGCCCTACCGGATCCCCTCGCTCGCGGGCGGCATTCTCGCCGCGCTGTTCACCTTCGCGCTGGGGCGGCACCTGGTCGGGCGGGAGGCGGCGCTGGTCGCGGCGCTGATGCTGCCGGCGAGTCTCGTGGTGGTGGTCGAGACGCATATCGCCAAGACCGATGCCGCCCTGCTCGCCACCGTCGCGGCGATGATGCTGCTGTTCTCCCGCGCGGCGCTCGCGCCTGCCGCGTTCGGCGCCGCACAGGCAGCCGGGTTCTGGACCGCGCTCGGCATCGGCGCGCTGCTGAAGGGCCCGGTGGCGCCGATGGTCGCGGGGTTGGCCGCGGTGTCGCTCTGGGTGCTCGACCGCCGCGCCGGCCGCAAGCGCGACTGGCTGGGCGCGCTGCGCGCGTCCTGGGGCCTGCCGCTCGCGCTCGCCGTGGTGGCACCCTGGGCGGTGCTGATCTGGATCGCGACCGACGGCGCGTTCTTCATCGAGGCGCTGCGCGGCGACCTCGGCGGCAAGGTGACGGGGGCGGACGAGGCGCATGGCGGCCCGCCCGGCTACCACCTGCTGCTGGCCGCGCTGACGCTGTTCCCGGCCTCGCTGATCGTGCTGCGCGCGATTCCCGCGACCTGGGCCGCGCGCACCGATCCGGTGGTGCGCGTGCTGCTCGCCTGGATCATCCCGACCTGGCTGGTGTTCGAACTGCTGCCGACCAAGCTGCCGCATTACGTCAGCGTGACGTTCCCGGCGGTGCTGCTGCTCGCGGCGCGCTGGCTGCTTGATCCCGCGCGCCCCGACCCGCCCCGCTGGCTCGCGCATGTCTCGCTCGGGCTGTGGCTGCTCGCGGCGATGATCCTCGCCGCCCTCGCGGTGGCGCTGCCGGTCGCCGCGGGCGGCGGCATCCCCTGGGGCACGCCGGTCGCGGTGATCGCCGTCGCCGCGCTCGTCTGGGCGGTGCTGCGCGCGGACGCGCTCCGCCGGGCGGTCGTCGCGATGCTGGTCGCGGCACCCGTGCTCTACGCCGCGCTGCTGGAGGGCGTGCTGCCGCGCGTCGAGCCGATCTGGATCGCGCCGCGCGTGGTTGCGGCGGCGGAGGCGCATTGGCAGGCGACCGGCGGGCGTCCGCCGGCATCGGAACGACCCTTCGCCACCGCCGGCTTCCACGAGCCGTCGCTCGTCTTCCTCGCCGGCACCGACACGCGGCTGATCCGTGACGGCGCCGAGGCCGCGCAACACCTCGCCGAGCGGCCGCGCGGGCTCGCGCTGGTGCGCGACCGCTACGACGCCGCGTTCCGCGCGGAGGCCGAGCGGCTCGGCATCGTGCCGCGCGCGATCGCCACGATCACAGGGCTCAACTACTCGCGCGGCCAGCGCCTGACGCTGACGCTCTACGCGCGCTGAACCGCGATGTTGTCGATCAGCCGGGTCGCGCCGAGCCGCGCGGCGACCAGCAGCCGCGCCGGCGCGGAATCGAGGTGGTCGAGCGGCGCCAGGGTCTCGGCATCGCGCAGGTCGAGATAGTCGGGCTCTGCGAAACCGGCCGCGACGAGCGCAGCGCTCGCATCGGGCTTCAGCGCCGGCATGCTCGCCCCCTCACGCAGCGCCGCCGCGACCTCCTGCAACGCGCGATGCAGCGCCGGCGCCGCCACGCGCTCCGCGGCGGAGAGATACGCATTGCGCGACGACAGCGCGAGCCCATCGGTTTCGCGCACCGTCTCCACGCCGATCACCTCGAGCCCAAGCCCGAGATCGCGCGCCATCCGCCGCACCACAAGAAGCTGCTGGTAGTCCTTCTCGCCGAAGAAGGTCGCATCAGGCTGGACGTGGCAGAACAGCCGCGCGCAGACGGTCGCCACGCCGGTGAAGAAATGCGGCCGGATCGCGCCCTCCATCGGCTCGGTCAGTCCCGCGACCGTCACACGCGTCGCATCGCCCGGCGGGTAGATCTCCTCCACCGTGGGCGCGTACATCACCTGCGCGCCGACGCCATCGAGGAGTGCGGCATCCGCCTCCTCGGTGCGCGGATAGCGGGCGAAGTCCTCGTTCGGCGCGAACTGGGTCGGGTTGACGAACACCGAGACGACGACGCGGTCGCACGCGGCGAGCGCGTGCTCGACCAGCACCGCGTGGCCGCGATGCAGCGCGCCGAGCGTGGCGACGAAGCCGATTCGCAACCCTTCGCGGCGCCACGGCGCGAGCTGGGCGCGTAAGGCGGCCGCCGTCCGGACTGGTGTGATCAACGCGCGCCCGAGCTCGGCACCGATCCGCCGGCGCGCCGCTGCGCTTGCGGGCGCGGCGCCACGCCGCCGCCACCACCGCCCATCCGCCGCGCCAGCTCCTCCAGCGCCGCGACCCGGTTCTCGGTCTTCGGATGGGTCGAGAACAGGTTGTCCATGCGCGCGCCGGAGAGCGGGTTGATGATGAACATGTGCGCGAGCGCCGGGTTGGCCTCGGCGTGATGGTTCTCGATCCTCCGCGCGGTGTTGTGCAGGTTGACCAGCGCCGAGGCGAGCCAGCGCGGATCGCCGCAGATCTCGGCGCCGACCCGATCGGCCTCGTACTCGCGCGAGCGGCTGATCGCCATCTGCACCAGCATCGCGGCGAGCGGGGCAAGGATCAGCATCAGGATCAGCCCGATCGCGCCGAACGGGTTGTTCCGGCTGTCGCCGCCGCGGAACAGGAAGCCGAACTGGGCGAGCATCGAGATCGCGCCGGCGAGCGTGGCGGTGACCGTCATGATCAGCGTGTCGCGGTTCTTGATGTGCGCGAGCTCATGCGCGACCACGCCGGCCACCTCCTCCTCGGACAGATGGCGGAGCAGCCCGGTGTTCACCGCGACCGCGGCGTTCGCCGGATCGCGTCCGGTGGCGAAGGCGTTCGGCTGCTCCTCATCGATCACGTAGAGGGCGGGCATCGGCAGGCCGGCGCGGCGCGCGAGCTGTTCGGTCATGGCGTAGAGACGCGGCGCGTCGGCTGGCCCGATCGGCCGGGCGCCGGCCATGCGCAGCACCACCTTGTCGCTGTTCCACCAGGCGAACAGGTTCATGCCGCCGGCGAACAGCAGCGCGATCAGCGCGCCGGCCTCGCCGCCGAGCGCGCCGCCGATCACGACGAACAGCGCGGTCAGCCCGGCGAGCAGGATGGCGGTCTTGACGTAACCCGACATGGGCGAGGTCCCTTGAGACGGATGCGGCGTGCATATAGGAACGGCGTCCCCCTTGGCGCGAGACCCTGCACGGCTCACATCGCGGCCATGGAGAAGACCACCGATCCGGCGCCGAAGGAACCCGCCGAGGCCCCCAAGCCGAAGCCGAAGGAGATCGGCGGGCCGAAGGGCCCGGAGCCGACCCGCTATGGCGATTGGGAGCAGAAGGGCCGCTGCACCGACTTCTGAGGCGGCTGCATGGCACGTTCGGCGAACGCGCTTGGGGTACGGGAACACCTCAACCACATGATCTAGCTTGCATGTCCGGAGTCGCATCAATCCCGATTCGTTCGCGCGACTCGGATCACTCCCTTGTTCGTGAAGTTTTTCTCCGCCGCGAATCGGCGCAATTCGTTCTCGTTTAGTTCGTTGCGCGCCAGCAATTTCACCGCGCCCGGAGCCGCCCCGCCAGCCGCAACCAAAGCGCGAGGGTCACGTCCCACACCACAGCCGGCGGTTCCCGCAGCGTCCAGTAGAGCCGGTTGCCCCGGCTGATCCGTCGCCCCGCGGTCGCGCCCAGCCCGCGCGCCCGCAACCCGGCGATCCGCAGCAGCGCGACGCAGCGCGGCACGTGATAGGCGCTGCTGACGGCGACGACCGCCGTGCCGCGCGGGATCAGCCGGGCAGCCGCGCGCACCGTGTCCATGGTGTCGCGCGCCGCCCGGTCCTCGACGATCCGGCCCGGGGCGATGCCGTGCCCGCGCAGCCGCTCTGCCATCACCACGGCCTCGGCTGGCGTCGCGCGTCCGGGGCCGCCGGAGACCAGCAGCCGCGCCTCCGGCCAGCGCCGTGCCGCCAGGGCTGCGGCCGCGATCCGCCGCGCGAGTTCTGGTGTGGGCCGGCCGTCCGGCCGCGCCGGAAAGCCGAAGACGACGATCCAGCCTGCCACGCGCCTAGCCGCCCGGCGGGGCGGCGAGCAGCAGCCGGTTCATCGCGCTGAGGCCCGCGTAGAGCGTGCTCCACTCCCGCCGCGCCCGCTCGGCCGGCGCCTCGATCCCCGCCAGCACGGCGCCCAGCGATCTCCGCCCGTCGATCCGGCGGAGCAGCGCCGCGCCGAGCGGCGGCAGCGCCACCGGCAGGGAGACGCCGTCGAGATCGAAGGAGAGCCGCCCGCCGGCACCGGCCTGGGCGGCGAGTGCCGCGCCGTCGAGCTCGCGCAGCGCGGGGATGCGCGTCTCGTCCTCCGGGTCGGGCGGCGCCCAGCCCGCGCCCGCGCGCACGGCATAGACGATGTGCACGGCGATGGTGCCCGCGGCCGCCTCGGCGAGGGCCGCCCGCTCGGCCCAGGCGAGTGCGGCGGCGCGCGCGCGGAGCCGCGGATCGGCGAGCCATGTCGCCGGGTCGTAGCGCGCGGGCTCGATCAGCGCCGTGGCGGCGAGCCCCGCGCCGTCGAGCAGCGCCAGCAGGTCGGGGACCGTGTAGGCGCGGTCGCGCGCGTGCAGCAGCAGATCGACGATTCCGGCATCGCCGCCGGCGATGTGGTCATTGAGCCGCGCGTTGCGCGTGAGCCAGTGCTCCGGGTGCAGGGAGCGCAGGAACCGCCGCGCGGTCTCGATCCGCTCCGGCAGGGGGGCATCGGCCGGGACGAGGCGCCTGAGCGCGTCCTGCGCCATGTAAACGCCCGTCCGCCCGTGCGGCGCATAGACCATCAGCCCGAGCCCGCCGCCCGGCGCCAGCACGGAGGCGAGCGCGGCGAGCCCCGAAGCCGGGTCCGGCAGGTGGTGCAGCACGCCGCAGCAGTCGATGTAGTCGAACGGGCCGAGCCCGAGTGCGGGCAGATCGAGCAGCGAGCCCTGCACGAAGGCGACATTGGTCAGCCCGCGCGCCTCCACCCGCCTGCGCGCGATCGCGGAAGCGGCCGCCGAGCGGTCGAGATAGGTCACCTGCCCCGCCCGCCCGGCGCGGGCGAGCTGCGCCGCCAGCATCACGCAGGCATCGCCGGTGCCGCCGCCGGCGATCAGGGCGTTGAGCGGCCGGCCGGGGTCGCGGCGCGCGCCGAACACCCAGTGGTCGATCTCGGCCAGATGCGAGGGGCTGCCCACCACCAGCCGCTTCGCCTCGTCCCTGGCGTCGCGCGCGGGGTATGGGTAGGCCTCGTACTGATCGGCGACGATCGCGTCCGTCCGGTCTGTCATCGGGGAAGCCTTGTCATGGAGACCGCGCGCGGCTGGTTCGGCATCGGCATGGAGGGGGTGAGCAAGCCCGGCAATGCCGGCGCGCTGTTCCGCACCGCGCACGCCTTCGGCGCGTCCTTCCTGTTCGCGGTGGGCGACAGCCCCGGGATCGCGGCGACGCGCGCCACCGACACCTCGGATGCCACACGCCACGTGCCGTTCTACCGGTGGCCGTCGGTCGATGCCATGGCACTGCCGCGGCTCTGCCGGCTGGTGGGGGTGGAGCTGACCGAGGAGGCGGTGCCGCTGCCGTCGTTCCGCCACCCGCCGCAGGCCGCCTATGTGCTCGGCCCCGAACGGGGCAGCC
Organism: uncultured Elioraea sp.; assembly: GCA_964533585.1. GTDB lineage: Bacteria > Pseudomonadota > Alphaproteobacteria > Acetobacterales > Acetobacteraceae > Elioraea. The sequence continues at coordinate 9,540 of CAZHMM010000044.1, read as the reverse complement.
TCAGCGCGGCGATGCTGGGGCGCTGCGACTTCGTCGTCCGCATCCCGACCCGCTTCGCGATCAACCTGGCCGTGGCCGGCGCGATCGTGCTGTACGACCGCTGGATCGCCATGGGCCGGTTCCCGCCCCGCCCCGTCTCCTCCGGCGGGCCGGAGGAGGAGGCTCCGCCGCCCGCGCATGGCCGCCCGCGCTTCCGCCGCGGCACGCCGGCACTGCTGGCAGGGGAGGACACGTGAGCGTCGCTTGAGACGCGCCGCCGCGGCCCGTATGTATCGGCGCATGATGCGCGCCCTGATTCTCCCGCTCGCCCTCCTCGTGGCCGCCCCCGCGCTCGCCCAGCAGGCCGGCCCCACCTCGATCGGCCAGTTCCAGGACTGGCAGGCCGCGACCTTCACCGAAGGCGGCCGCAAGGTCTGCTACGCCTTCACCCGCGCCGGGCGCAGCCAGCCCACCGTGGCGAATCGCGGCGAGGTCGTGCTGACGGTCACCCACCGCGATGGCAGCCGCGACCAGGTGGCCGTGCGCGCGGGCTACACCTACCCCTCCGGCGCCGAGCCGGCCGGCACGGTCGAGGCCGCGGCCGGCAATGTCAGCCTGGCGTTCTTCACCGCCGGCGACGCTGCCTTCGCGCGTGACCGGTCGGAGGCGATCCAGGGCTTCCAGCGTGGCCGGGCGCTGCGCGTGCAGGGGCCGGGTCCGCGCGGCGGCACGGTCACCGACACGTTCAGCCTGATGGGGTTCTCGGCGGCGTATCGGGCGATCTCGGACGCGTGCAGATGACCGAGGCGCTCACCGCGGCGGAGGCGGCGCGGATCGAGGCGAAATCGGCGCTGTTCGCGCCGCCGCCGGCGGTGCTGCCGGACGGGCGGCGCGATCTCGTCGGGCTAACGCGCGAGGCGTTGGCAGAGGCGCTGCTGGTCGCCTGCGCCGACGAGCGCGAGGCGAAGCTGCGCGCCAAGCAGCTCTGGCACTGGATCTACCACCAGGGCGAGCGCGACTTCGCGCGCATGAGCACGATCGCGAAGCCGATGCAGGCGCGGCTCGCCGAGCATTTCGTGATCGGCCGGCCCGAGACCAAGACAGAGCAGACCTCCGAGGACGGCACACGCAAGTGGCTGTTCCGCTTCCGTGACGGCCAGGAGGCCGAGACCGTCTACATCCCCGACCGCGAGGAGGATCGCGGCTCGGTCTGCATCTCCTCGCAGGTCGGCTGCACGCTGACCTGCCGGTTCTGCCATACCGGCACGCAGAAGCTGGTCCGCAACCTGGGCGCGGCCGAGATCGTCGGCCAGTTCATGGCCGCGCGCGACGCCTATGGCGAGTGGCCGAGCCCGAAGGGCGAAACCCCGCGCCTGCTCTCGAACATCGTGCTGATGGGTATGGGCGAGCCGCTCTACAACTACGAGAACGTGGCGCTCGCGATGCGGATCGCCATGGATGGCGAGGGCATCGGGCTGTCGCGGCGACGGATCACGCTCTCGACCTCCGGTGTCGTGCCGATGATGGATCGCTGCGGTGCGGAGCTCGGCGTCAATCTCGCCGTCTCCCTGCACGCGGTGCGCGACGCGCTCCGCGACGAACTGGTGCCGCTGAACCGGAAGTATCCGCTGGCGATGCTGATGGAGGCGTGCCGGCGCTACCCGGGGGCCTCGAACGCGCGGCGCATCACCTTCGAGTACGTGATGCTGAAGGGCGTGAACGATACGGAAGCCGATGCGCGCGAGCTCGTGCGGCTGATCCGCGGCATCCCGGCCAAGGTGAACCTGATCCCGTTCAACCCGTGGCCGGGCTCGCGCTTCGAGACCTCCTCGGGCAATGCGATCCGCCGCTTCGCCGAGATCGTCATGGCGGCAGGCTATGCGAGCCCGGTCCGCAGCCCGCGTGGGCGCGACATCCTCGCCGCCTGCGGGCAGCTGAAGACCGCGAGCGAGCGGGCGCGCAAGGCCGCCGCGGCGTAGCCGCGCCGCTGTCACGTCGCCCGCGGCCGAGCGCCGGCGATCTTCGCCACTTCCCGGACCGCGCTCTGGTAGCCGATCTCGATGATCTCCTCGGCGCGATCGAAGTCGAGAAAGCGGATATGCCCGAGCGGCGGGCGGATCAGGATCTCCGGCCGATCGAGCGCAAGGCGGACATCGCCGATCCGGCTCTCCATGATCGCGATCGAGGCCAGCAGAACCTCGAAGATGCTCGGCACCGTCTCGGCCGGCTCCAGCCAGCGCGCGAGCTGCGCCGCCGCCGGCACGTCGCGCGCCGCGAGCCGGGCCGTGATGTCCTGCACCGCGTCGCGGACGCCGCTGGCCCAGCGCGGCAGGCGCGACGCGGCGGCGGGCCGCGGCCGCAGCGATTTCGGGGCCCGGCCGGCGACGATGCCGTGGTTGAGATCGACCGCGACCACCATCTCGGCGCCGAGCGCACGCGCGACCGTGACGGGCACCGGATTGACCAGCCCGCCATCCACCAGGATGCGGCCGTTCCGGCGCACCGGGGTGAAGATGCCCGGCACCGAGATGCTGGCGCGCACCGCCTCGATCACGTCGCCGTTCCGGATCACGACCTCCTCGCCGGTCGCGATGTCGGTCGCGACGGCGGCGTACGGCACGGGCAGCGCCTCGATCGTTGCGGACGGCACGTGCTCGCGCACCATGGCGGTGATGCGCGCACCATCGATCAGGCCGGATTTCGGCAGCACGACGTCGAACAACGTGGCCATGCGCCGCCAGTCGAGCGCGCGGAACGTCGCGGCCAGCGTGTCGAGCCTGCCGGCACCGGCGACCGCGCCGATCAGCGCGCCGATGCTGGTGCCGGCGATCACGTCGACCGCGATGCCCGCCTCGTCCAGCGCGCGCAGCACGCCGATATGCGCGAGCCCTCGCGCTGAGCCGCTGCCGAGGGCGAGGCCCACGCTGCGGGGCGGCGTCGGCAGCGTCTTCGGCATCGTCGTCTCCGCTACGCGATGTCGGCGATCGGCGACCGCCCCTCGTGGCTCTAGTTGCAGATCCCGATCAGGCGGCGTCGCCTGATCGGGTGAAGATGCGCGCGACAGAGCCCTATAGCCGTTTCCGACCTGTCGGAAACGGCTCTAAGCCCGCATCAGCGCGCGCACATGCGCCGCAGCGCTGTCGGCCAGCGCGGCGAGGTCGTAGCCGCCTTCCAGCAGGCTGACGATCCGGCCTTCGCAGACCTCGTCGGCAAGCTCGACCAGCGCGTGGCTGAGCCAGGAGAAGTCCGGCGTCTGCACCTGCAGCGAAGCGAGCGGATCGCGCGCATGCGCATCGAACCCGGCCGAGACGATGATCAGCCCCGGCCGCCAATCGCGCACCGCCGGGATGATCGTGTCGCCCCAGGCGGCGCGGAACTCCGGCCCGCCGGCGAAGGGATCGAGCGCGACATTGAGCACGTTGTTGTCGCAGCCGCGCTCCGAGGGGCTCCCGGTGCCGGGATAGAGCGGCATCTCGTGCGACGAGGCGTAGAAGAAACCCGGATCGCTCTCCAGGATCGCCTGGCTGCCATTGCCGTGATGCACGTCGAAGTCGAGCACGGCGACACGGCCGACCCCCCAGGCCGCGCGCGCGTGGTGCGCGGCGACCGCCGCATTGCCGAACAGGCAGAACCCCATCGGCCGAGCGGCCTCCGCGTGATGCCCGGGCGGCCGCGTGGCGCAGAAGGCGGCGCGTGCCCAGCCCTGCATCACCGCATCCACCGCCGCGACGGCGCCGCCGGCAGAGCGCAGCGCGGCCGCGCGGCTGCCGCTGCTCATCCCGGTGTCGGGATCGAGCATCACCCGCTCGCCCTCCGGCACCGCCAGCGACAGGATCGCCTCCACGTAGCGCTGGGGGTGGGCGCGCGCGAGCTGCTCGACCGTCGCCTCGGGCGCCTCCTCGCGCGCAAGCGTCGAGAACACCTCGCTCTCCAGCGCGCGCAGCACCGCGCGCAGCCGGTCGGGGCGCTCGGGATGGCCCGGGCCGTTGTCGTGGCCGAGACAGGCCGGATGCGTGAACAGCGCGACCGTCATGCCGGCGCATCCGCCTTCTTCTGGATCACGAAGCTGAACACGCCGGCCGCCTCGCTGAACGCGACCAGGGCATGCCCGGTCGTTTCGCAGTAGTTGCGGAAATCCTTGACCGAGGCGGGATCGGTCGCCAGCACGCGCAGCCGCGCGCCGCCTGCCATGCCGCGCAGCGCCTTGTTCGCGCGCAGCACCGGCAGCGGGCAGCTCAGGCCCTTCAGATCGAGCAATGTCTCCCCCATGGCCGCACTCTGCGCCCCCGCCCCCCGCTTGAGCAAGACAGCGCCTCGGGGCCAGAGTGCGGGCATGCGCATCGGCATCGACCTCGGCGGCACCAAGATCGAGATCATCGCGCTCGACCCGGAGGGGCAGGAACGCCACCGCGAACGCATCGCCACGCCGGGCGACTATCACGGGGTGGTCGGCGCCATTCGCGGGCTCGTCGAGGCGGCGGAGGCGCGGCTCGGCGAACGCGGCAGCGTCGGCATCGGCATGCCGGGCTGCATCAGTCCCGCGACCGGGCTGGTGAAGGGCGCCAACAGCGTGTTCCTGAACGGGATGCCGTTCGACAAGGATCTGGCCCAGGCGCTCGGCCGGCCCGTGCGCGTGACCAACGACGCCAATTGCTTCGCGCTCTCCGAGGCGTCCGACGGCGCGGCCGCCGGCAAGCGCGTGGTGTTCGGCGTCATCATGGGCACGGGCTGCGGCGGCGGCGTGGTGGTGGACGGCCGGGTGCTGGAAGGCCCGCACGCGATCGCCGGCGAGTGGGGGCATACGCCGCTGCCCTGGCCCTCGGCGGTGGAGGTGCCGGGCCGGCGCTGCTGGTGCGGCCGGCATGGCTGCCTGGAGACCTGGATCAGCGGCACCGGGCTTGCGCAGGACTGCGACGGACCGGGTGCCCGCGATGCGGTGTCCGTCGAGCGCCGGGCCGAGGCCGGCGAGGAGCGGGCGCGCGCGGCGCTCGCCCGCCATGCCGACCGGCTGGCGCGCGGGCTTGCGGTGATCATCGACCTGATCGATCCGGACGCGATCGTGCTCGGCGGCGGCGTGTCGAACATGCAGCACCTCTACGAGGCGGTGCCGCGCCTGCTCCCGGCCTATGTGTTCTCCGACGTCGTCACCACGCCGGTGCTGAAGGCGAAGCACGGCGACAGCTCGGGCGTGCGCGGCGCGGCCTGGCTCTGGCGGCCGGGCGAGATCCCGTGATCCCGACGCTCTGCCGCGACTGCGACTGGCACGCGGCGGAGTGCTCCGACCTCCCTGCCTGCCCGCACTGCGGCGGGGTGCGGCTGGTCCGCCATGCCGAGCTCTTCGCCCTCGCGATCGCCCATCTCGACGCGGATGCGTTCTACGCGAGCGTCGAGAAGCGCGACCGGCCGGAGCTCGCCCACGTGCCGGTGATCGTCGGCGGCGGCAAGCGCGGCGTCGTCACCGCCGCCTGCTACGTCGCGCGGCGCTATGGCGTGCGCTCGGCGATGCCGATGTTCAAGGCGCGGCGGGCCTGTCCGGATGCCGTGGTGATCCGCCCGGACATGGCGAAATACGTCGCGGTCGGGCGCGAACTGCGCAGGCTGATGCAGCGCCTCACCCCGCTGGTCGAGCCCCTGTCGATCGACGAGGCGGTGCTCGATCTCTCCGGCACCGAGGCGCTGCACGGCGCGCCACCGGCGGTGGTGCTGGCCCGGCTCGCGCGCGAGGTCGAGGCCAGCGAGCGCGTGACGGTCTCGATCGGCCTCGCGCCCAACCGGATGCTCGCCAAGATGGCGGCCGAGCGCGACAAGCCGCGCGGTTTCGCCGTGATCGGCGCCGCCGAGGCGGCGTCGGTGCTCGCGCCGATGCCGGTCGGCGCGCTGCCCGGCATCGGGCCGAAGGCGGCGGCCCGCCTCGCGGCCCAGGGCTTCGCGACGCTTGGCGCGCTCGCGGCCCTCTCGCCGGCCGAGGCGCTGCGCCGTCTCGGCGAGCACGGCCCGGAGCTTGCCGCACTGGCCCGCGGCGAGGATCGCCGCGCCGTCGTGCCCGACCGCGCCGCGCGCAGCGTCTCGACCGAAACGACCTTCGAGACCGACCTCGCGGGCCTCGCCGAACTGGAGCGCGCGCTCTGGCCGCTCGCCGAGAAGCTCGCCGCCCGGCTGAAGGCGCAGGGACTGGCGGCGGGCGGGGTCGTGCTGAAGCTGAAGACGGCCGGCTTCGTCTCGCGCACGCGTCACGCCAGGCTGCCGGTGCCGACCCAGCTCGCCGACACGCTGTTCGCCGCCGCCCGGCCCCTGCTGGCGAAGGAGGCGACGGGCACGCGCTTCCGCCTGATCGGCATCGGCGCCGAGCCGCTCGCGCCGGGCGAGAGCGCGGATCGCGGCGATCTCGCCGACCCGGATGCGGCCCGCCGGGTGGCGATGGACCGCGCGGTGGATGCGCTCCGCGCGAAGTTCGGCCGGGACGCCGTGCGGCGCGGCCGCGGGCTGTAGCCCGGATGGACGCGCCCGCGCGCGCATGGCACGGTCCGGCGCAGTCCATGATCCTGCCCCGTACCCCGAACGCCTATACGCGCAGCCCGCTCGACCGCGCCTCCAACAAGCGTGACGACGCGGCCTTCGTCGCGGCGCGGCTCGCCGACCCGGCCAGCCTGTTCGTGCCGGTCTGGCAGTCCAAGAGCCTGCTGCGCGGCGTCGAGGCGGGCGCGCCCGAGGCAGTGCTGCTGACGCTGGAGGCGGCGGTGGCGCTCGGCGTCGAGGCGCGGCCGCATGCGCTGCTCGGGCTCTGGGGCGAGCGGGCGGTGTTCGCGCTCGACCTCTCGGCCGAGACCGACCCGCTGCCGGCGCTGGCCGGGTGCGGCGATGTCAGCTTCACCGATCTCCGCCAGGTGGCGGGGCTGCTGCCGCCGGCCGAGGCGTCGGTGCTCGCGCACGCGCGCGGGCTGATGCACTGGCGCATGCGCCATCGGTTCTGCGGCGTCTGCGGCGCGGACTGCGCGCCGCGCAGCGCGGGCAATGCGATGGTCTGCGCCGGCTGCGGCGCGCAGCACTTCCCGCGCACGGATCCGGCGGTGATCATGCTGGTCACCTGCCGCGCGGGCGGCGAGGAGCGCGGGCTGCTCGCCCACTCGCACCGCTTCCCGCTGGTGAAGATGTACTCGACCCTGGCGGGCTTCGTGGAGCCGGGCGAGAGCCTGGAGGAGGCGGTGGCGCGCGAGGTGTACGAGGAGGTCGGCGTGCGGGTGCGCGATGTGCGCTACCATTCCTCGCAGCCCTGGCCGTTCCCCTCCTCGATCATGCTCGGCTTCTATGCCGAGGCGGACGAGCCGGCGCTGACGGTCGATCCGGAGGAGCTCAAGGACGCGCGGTGGTTCACGCGGGCGGAGATGCGCGACTTCGACTCGCTCGGGCTGCGTCTGCCGCGGGTGGACAGCATCGCGCGGCGGCTGATCGAGGACTGGCTGGAGGCCGGACCGTGAGGCGGCTGACCCTGGCGGCTGCCCTTGTGGCGGCGGCCTGCGCCAGTCCCGGCCCGCCCCTGCCGGCGCCGGAGGGCTTGGCGGAGACCGATCCGCGCGTGCTCGCCTGCCGGGCAGAAGCGCATGCCACGCCGGCACGGCGCGAGATCGCCCGGCGCACCGGACCCGCACTCGACCAGCAGGAGGCGGCGCGGCGCGAGACGGATCGCGCCGTCATCGCTGCCTACCATGCGTGCCTGCAGGAGGCCGGGCTGGCCAGGCCGGGCGGCGTCGAGCCGCTGCAGCGCCCGGTCGCGGCGGAGCGGCCGGTGCCGGGAGCGCCGCTGCCGCCCGAGCCGGGTTCGGTCGTGCCGCTCGCGCCACCGCCAGGCTCGACCGGCTACTGACGCTGCCGCGGCGGCGGCCAGGGGTGCAGCCGGCGGCCCTCCGGCGGCCGGGATTGGCTGGAAAGACATGCGATTTACGCAAGGCAGATCTGCGATCCTGCTGGCGCTCTGCGTTGACGGAGCGTTGACGTTTCGCCCGTTAGCGTCAGCGGAGCCCTCCACGGACCTGCGCAGATGTTGATATCCTTAGCTGCGTATCATACTACGGGATGCTCTCTCTCAGACGGACGCATGCCATCTTCCCAGCAGACATGCCAACCAATTCGTGCAGGGAGAATCAGTCTCGCTCGGCACGCTTGGGGCGTTGTCCTGTTTTTAATACACGCACTGTCCGTTAACCCTCTTGGCATTTACCACTGTAGGTAGTATGGTCCGGCCACACTCCAGGAAGGGACGGGGCCATGCGAGTACTTCTGGTCGAAGACGATCCGCTCTCGGCACGCGCGATCGGCCTGATGCTGAAATCGGCGCAGATCGTCGCCGATCTCACCGCAACCGGCGAGGAGGCAATCGAACTCCTGCGTACCTACGAGTATGACATCGTCATTCTCGACTTCATGCTGCCCGACATGAAGGGCGCCGATGTCATCCGCGAGATGCGGCGCATGAAGAATGCCACGCCGGTACTGGTCCTCTCCGGTCTCAGCGACCAGCAGACCAAGATGCGCTCGTTCGAGACGGGTGCTGACGACTATCTCGTCAAGCCGTTCGACCGTGAGGAGCTGCTCGCGCGCATGCGCGCCATCGTCCGCCGCGCCAAGGGCTTCGCCGAACCGACGCTCCGGGTCGGGCCGATCGAGCTCCGCCTCGGCGCGCGTGAGGTCACCGTCAACGGCAAGCCCGTGCACCTCACCGGCAAGGAATTCTCGATCCTCGAACTCCTCGTGCTCCGCCGCGGCATGGTGCTGAGCAAGGAGGCGTTCCTCAACCACCTCTACGGCGGCATGGACGAGCCGGAGATCAAGATCATCGACGTGTTCGTCTGCAAGCTGCGCAAGAAGCTGGCCGAGGCCTCGGGCGAGCAGCTGATCGGCACGGTCTGGGGCCGCGGCTATGTGCTGCGCGACGCCGCATCGCAAAGCGCCGGCCGCGCCGCCACCGCACCTGCCACTGCCGCCGCGCAGCCGGACGCGGTCGCCGCCGCCTGATGGGTCAAGGCGGGGGGATCAATCCCCCGCCTCCATCTGCGAGCGGTACGGGTGCGCGGGATACACCCCCAGCACCTTCGCCTCGCGCGAGAAGAACTGCAGTTCCTCCAGCGCCCGGCGCAGCGGCCCCTGCTCCGGGTGCCCCTCCACATCGCAGAGGAACTGGGTCGCGGTGAACGCGCCGCCGACCATGTAGCTCTCGAGCTTCGTCATGTTCACGCCGTTGGTGGCGAACCCGCCCAGCGCCTTGTAAAGTGCGGCCGGCACGTTGCGCACGCGGAAGACGAAGGTGGTCATCAGCCCGGGCTGATCGGGCGGCGGAATCCGCGACTCGCGCGCCATCACATAGAACCGCGTCGTATTGTGCGCCGCGTCCTCGACGTTGCGGCGCAGGATCTCAAGGCCATAGATCTCGGCCGCCAGTTCCGAGGCGATCGCAGCGTCCTCCGGATTGCCGAGCCGCGCGACGAGCTCCGCCGAGCCCGCCGTGTCCGCCTCCACCACCGCCGTCAGTTTCAGCTCCTTCAGCACCTCGCGCACCTGGCCGAGCGC
>CAZHMM010000043.1:23881-25124 GCA_964533585.1 uncultured Elioraea sp. | reverse complement strand
GGCGAAGGGGGCCGCAAGGCCCCCTTCGCGCATCCCCCGGGAACAAGATCTCAGCCGGCGAATTCGGCCCTGATGCGGTCCGAATGCTCGCCAATCGCCGGAACGCGCCCCGGCTCGCGCGTGCCCTCGGCCCAACGCACCGGCGGAGCGGCGTAGCCCACCCTGCCGTGCGGCGTCTCGACCTCGATCCGCCGCAGTGCCGGATGCTTCGCGAGGTCGGCCACCTCGTTGACGAAACCATAGGCGATCGCGCCCCTGTCGAGCCGGTTGCGCGCCTCGTCGCGCGAGAGGGTGGCGAAGATCGCCGCGATATGCCCGTCCACCTCGGCGCGGTTCTTCACGCGGATCACGTTGGTCTCGAAGCCGGGACGCTTCGGCAGCTCGGGCTCCAGCAGCACATGGGCGCAGAGATTGGCCCATTCGCGCTCGTTCTGGATCGAGATCAGCACCAGCGAGCCGTCAGCCAGCGCGAAGGCGCCATACGGCGAGATCGATGGATGCGCGAGGCCGACACGCGCTGGCGCCTTGCCGGAGCCTTCATAGGTGAGCAGTGGCACGTTCATCCAATCGGCCATGCCGTCGAACAGCGACACCGCGAGGCCGGCGCCCTTGCCAGTGATGCCGCGCTGGATCAACGCCTCGAGCACCCCGGCATAGGCCGCCATGCCGCAGGCGATATCGCAGACCGAGACGCCAACCCGGCCGGGGCCGGCGGGATGGCCGGTGACGGCGCAGAGCCCGCTCTCGGCCTGCACCAGAAGGTCATAGGCCTTCATCCTGGCGTACTCGCCCTCCTCGCCGTAGCCGGAGATGTCCACCGTGATCAGACGCGGGTTCTTCGCGCGCAATGCCGCCGAGCCGAGTCCGGCGCGCGCGGCCGCCCCCGGGGCGAGGTTCTGGATAAACACGTCGGCCCGCGCGACGATGCGGTGCAGCGTGGCCGCGTCGTCGGGGTTCTTGATGTCGGCGACGAGCGACTCCTTGCCGCGGTTCAGCCACACGAAGTAGCTCGACATGCCTTTGGCGTAGTCGTCGTAGCCGCGCGCGAAGTCGCCCTCGGGGCGTTCAACCTTGATCACCCGCGCGCCGGCGTCGGCGAGCTTGCAGGACAGGAACGGTGCCGCGACGGCTTGTTCCAGGGTAAGGACGAGCAGGCCGGAGAGCGGGGCGTCAACAGTCATCAGAGCGTATGTGCCTTGCGTGGATCAACCCAGAAACCAGCGCGTCCGCCATCCGGTCCGCC
>CAZHMM010000043.1:0-23871 GCA_964533585.1 uncultured Elioraea sp. | reverse complement strand
CGATCTCCGCAGGGGGTCCGGGGGACCAGCGTGGTCCCCCGGCTCCTTTCTTCAGTAGCTTCTGGGCAAGCCGAGCACGTGCTCGGCAAGGTAGGACAACACCAGATTGGTGCTGATCGGCGCCACCTGATAGAGCCGTGTCTCGCGGAACTTGCGCTCGACGTCGTACTCCTCGGCGAAGCCGAACCCGCCATGGGTCTGCACGCACATCTCGGCCGCCGCCCAACTCGCCTCGGCCGCCAGCATCTTCGCCATGTTCGCCTCGGCGCCGCAGTTCAGCCCGGCCTCGAACTTCTCGCAGCCCTCGCGCACCATCAGCTCGGCCGCGCGCATCTGCGCATAGGCACGCGCGATCGGGAACTGGATGCCCTGATTCTGCCCGATCGGCCGGCCGAACACGCGCCGGTCCTTGGCATAGGCGCTCGCCTTGGCGATGAACCACTTCGCATCGCCGATGCACTCGGCGGCGATCAGCAGCCGCTCGGCGTTCATGCCGTCGAGGATGTAGCGGAACCCCCTGCCCTCCTCGCCCACCAGCGAGTCGGCCGGGATCACCATGTTGTCGAAGAACACCTCGCACGAGTTATGATTCATCATCGTCCGGATGGGGCGGATCGTCAGGCCCTTGCCCAGCACCGCCTTCATGTCGACGAGGAAGGTCGAGAGCCCCTCGGTCTTCTTCTTGACCTGGTCGCGCGGCGTGGTGCGCGCGAGCAGCAGCATCAGGTCGGAATGTTCCGCCCGCGAGGTCCAGACCTTCTGTCCGTTCACCACCCAGGTGTCGCCCTCGCGCTTCGCCGTGGTGCGCAAGGAGGTGGTGTCGGTGCCGCTGGTCGGCTCGGTCACGCCGAAGGCCTGGAGCCGGAGCTCGCCGGAGGCGATCTTCGGCAGATAGCGGCTCTTCTGCTCGGTCGAGCCGTGCCGCAGCACCGTGCCCATGATGTACATCTGCGCATGGCAGGCGGCACCGTTGCCGCCCTGCTCCTGGATCGTCTCCAGGATCGCCGCAGCCGCCGAGAGCGGCAGGCCGGCGCCGCCATACTCCTCGGGGATCAGCGCCGCGAGGTAGCCCGCTTCGGTGAGCGCGCGGACGAACGCGGTCGGGTAGCCCCGCTCGGCGTCGAGCCTGCGCCAGTACTCGCCGGGGAACTGCGCGCAGAGCTTGGCGACCTCGCCGCGCAGATCGGCCCAGGCATCCTGTCGGGCGAACGTCTGATCCATGCGTCACCTCCGCCCCGGCTGATAGCCGCGCGGGCAGCCGCGGACAAGGCGGCGTCAGACCAGGGCGGGGACGATCGAGAGCACCAGCAGCACCGCCATGGTGAGGTTGAACGCGCGCAGCCGGCCGGGCGAGCGCAGCACGCGCCCCGTGCCGGCACCGACCACCGCCCAGAACCCCACTGAGGGCGGCGAGACCAGAAGGAAGACGCCGGCGATCACGAGCGTTTCGAGCAGGATGTCGCCGCCCGGACGGGTGAAGGCGGGGATCGCCGCGAGCGCCAGCAGCCAGGCCTTCGGGTTCACCCACTGGAACGCCGCGGCGCCGAAGAAGCCGAGTGGCGGCTTGCGCGCGCCCTCGCCCGGCGCGCCGGCGCGGGCGATCTTCCAGGCCAGCCAGACGATCCAGGCTGCGCCGACCCACTTCAACACCGCGTGCAGATGCGGGCTGGCCGCGAAGGGACCGGCGAGGCCGAAGCCGACCAGCACGATCATCACCGGAAAGCCGATCGTGATGCCGGCCATGTGCGGCACGGTGGCGCGGACGCCGTGATTCGCCGCTGAGGCCGCGACCATGATGACGTTCGGCCCCGGCGTCACCGAGGTCGCGAAGGCGAAGGCCAGCAGCGCCGGCAGCGTCTCCATCGAGTGATGATGGGACAGCGACACTGACCTTGTCAGCGGTTGCGCGAGCCTTGGGCCAGCATGCGAGGGTTGCGGCGCCTGCATGAACGGCCGGGAGATTCGCATGCGTGTCGCGATGTTCAGCACCAAGCCCTATGACCGCCGCAGCTTCGAGGAGCGCAACGCGCCTGAGGGGCACGCGATCACCTATTTCGAGCCGCGGCTGTCGGCGCAGACGGCTTCGCTTGCCGATGGGTTCCCCGCCATCTGCCTGTTCGTCAATGACGAGGCGACTGCCGCCGTGATCGAGCGGCTCGCGCAGGGCGGCACGCGCCTGATCGCGCTGCGCTGCGCCGGCTTCAACAATGTCGATCTCGCCGCCGCCGAGCGTCACGGCATCGCGGTCGCACGCGTGCCCGCCTATTCGCCCCACGCGGTCGCCGAATTCACGGTCGGGCTGATGCTGTCGCTGGTGCGCAACATCCACCGCGCCTATCAGCGCACGCGCGACAACAACTTCGCGCTCGACGGCCTGCTGGGCTTCGACCTGCACGGCAAGACGGTCGGCGTGGTCGGCACCGGCAAGATCGGCGCGCTCGTCGCGCGCATCCTGCTCACAGGCTTCGGCTGCCGCGTGCTGGCCGCCGATCCGTATCCCGATGAAGGACTCGTCGCGCTGGGTGTGCGCTACGGCGAACCGCGAGCGGTGATCGCCGCAAGCGATCTCGTCACGCTGCACTGCCCGCTCACGCCCGAGACGCATCACCTGCTCGATGCGGCGGAGTTCGCGCGGATGCGGCGCGGTGCGATGGTGGTGAACACCTCGCGCGGCGCGATCCTGGATGCGGAGGCCGCAATCGAGGCGTTGAAGTCGGGCCAGCTCGGCGGACTCGCGATCGACGTCTACGAGCAGGAGGCGGATCTGTTCTTCGAGGACCTGTCGAGCGAGATCATCCAGGACGACACGCTACAACGGCTGATGATGTTCCCGAATGTGTTGGTGACCGGGCATCAGGCGTTCTTCACGCGCGAGGCGCTGGGCAACATCGCCGACACCACGCTCGGCAACATCGCCGCGTTCGAGCGGGGCGACGCGCTCGACAATGCCGTGACGGCAGCGGGCACGCGGGGGTGACCGGCCCTCAACCCTTCGCGGCCTCGCGCGCCGCCACCAGCGCGTCATCGATCTCGCGGGCGCGCACGGCGGCCGGCCGGGTGCTGATCCGTTCCCAGTACCGCTCGAACGAGGCGAGCCGCGGAAAGGTGCCGAACCGCAGGCCCCAGCCGATCTGCGAGCCGAGATAGACGTCCACGGCGCTGAACGTGGCGCCGAGCGCATAGTCGGTCTGCGAGACGAGTCCGTCGAGCACGGTGACGACATCGTCGAAGCTGCCGTAGCCGGCGACGCCGCGGCGCTCCTCCGGCACGACGAAGCCGAGCGCCTTGTCGGCCAGCGCGTGCTCGACCGGCCCGGCGGCGAAGAACATCCAGCGGTAATACGGCCCGCGCTGCGGGCTGCCGACCGGAGGCGCCAGTCCGGCCTCGGGGAAGGCATCGGCGAGATAGGCGCAGATCGCCGCCGCCTCGGTCACCGCCGTCTCGCCGTGGCGCAGCGTGGGCACCTTGCCCATCGGATTGAGCCCAAGATAGGCGGACGCCTTCATCGTCGCGCCGTATTCCAGGATCTCGGTGCGATAGGGCCGGCCGACCTCCTCGAGCATCCAGCGCGCGATGCGCCCGCGCGACATCGGGTTGGTGTAGAGCACGAGCTCGTCGTTCATCGCCGCCTCACGCGGAAGCGCGCGGGTTCTTGAGCAGGACGCCCGGGCGCGCGCCGGTGACACCCTCGCCCCAACGATACACGGTTTCGCCGTTCACCCAGACCCGCTCGATCCCCGGGCTCGGCTTCATCGGGTCCTCGAAGCTGGCCGCGTCGATCACCAGCGCCGGATCGAACAGCACCAGATCGGCATAGGCACCCGGGCGGATCACGCCGCGGTCCTTCAGCCCGAACACCTGCGCGGTCAGCCCGGTCATCTTGCGCACCGCCTCCTCCATCGAGATCAGGCCGAGCTCGCGCGCGTAATGGCCGAGCACGCGCGGGAAGGTGCCCCAGAGCCGCGGATGCGGGAAGGAGTCGTGCGGCAGCCCGTCCGAGCCGATCATCGCGCGTGGATGGGCGATGATGCGGCGCACATCCTCCTCGTTCATCTGGTAGTAGATCGCCCCCGCCGGCAGCAGCTTCTCGGCCGCCTCCTTGCGCGTGCAGCCCCATTGCGCGGCGACATCGGCGAGGTCCTTGCCCTGCATCTCGGGGTGCGGCACGGACCAGGTGACGATCACGCGCACCTCGTCGCGCAGCCGCTCGGGCATCAGCACGGTGCTGCTGGCGTGATACGGGTATACATCCACCCAGACGCGCTGGCGTGTGGCCGCGTCGTCGAGCCGGCGCAGCGTCTCGACCGAGCGGCCCCAGTTCTGCGGCATCGTGCACTTGTAGTGGCTCATCACCACCGGAACATTCGCCGCGCGGCCGATGCGCAGCGTCTCCTCGATCGAGTCGAGGATGCCGTCCGCCTCGTCGCGCATATGCGTGACATACATCCCGCCCGCCTCGGTCAGCGCCTCGGCGACCGCGATCACCTCCTCGGTGGTCGAATGGATCGCCGGCGGATACCAGAGCCCGGTCGAGAGACCCCAGGCCCCCTGGGCGAGCGCCTCCTTGAGCCGATCCTTCATGCGTGCCGCCTCGGCGTCGGTCGCCGCACGACCGAGCTCGCCATCGCCCAGCTCGCGCGTGCGCAGCGTGGTGTGGCCGACAAAGGCGATCGCGTTCACGGCCGAGCCCTCGCGCGCGAAGTCCTCCGCATAGGCGCCGAAGCTGTCGTAGCGCCACCAGGACTCGTCGCCGAGCAGGTCAAGCGGCGGCGGCGGGCGGCGGTCGCGCGTCAGGGGGCTGAGCGAGACCCCGCAATTGCCGGCGACCACGGTGGTGACTCCCTGGCTCAGCTTGCAGTGCAGGCATTCGGGCCCGCACAGCACGGCACGGTCGTCATGCGTGTGCGCATCGATGAAGCCGGGCGCGATCGCGCGACCGGCAGCGTCGATCTCGACATCGGCCGAGGTCGCGCCGAGATCGCCCACCGCGATGATCCGGTCGCCGGTGACGCCGACATCGCCCGTGCGGCGGGCGGCGCCGGTGCCGTCGAAGATCAGCGCGTTGCGGACGATCAGGTCGCAGCGGAACACGGTGGCCATCGTCGGCGGGTCCTCCTCGCAGGGCAGTCTGCGATCATGGCGCGCAGGGCCCCGATCCACCAGGGGCGGGGGCTGCGCCGGACCCCATTCCCAGCCGGGCGGGAGCGATCTAGGGTTGCAGGGCACGGGCGATCAACGCCCGGAACGCGAGGAGGAAACCATGGCAGCCACCCTGTCCCGCCGCGCCGCCTTCGCGGGCGGAACATTCGCTCTTGTCGCCGCCGGCTCGGCGGCCTCACCGCGCCCCGCCCTCGCCCAGGCTGCCGCACGCGCCACCGCCGACGAGATCGCGCGCGGCTTCTCGCGCCAGCGCCTCGGCCGGATCGCCGGCGTGATGCAGGCCGAGGCCGAGCGTGGCTCGTTCCCCGGCGCGGTGACGCTGATCGCGCGCGAGGGCGACATCGTGCATTTCGAGACGCACGGCCATCAGGACGCGGCGAAGACCAAGGCAATGCCACGCGAGGCGATCTTCCTGCAGGCCTCGATGACCAAGCCGATCACCTCGACACTGGCGATGATGCTGGTCGAGCGCGGGCAGATGAAGCTCGACGATCCGATCCGCACCTATCTGCCCGAACTCGCCGAACTGAAGGTCGAGATCCGCCGGGAGGGCCAGGCGCCCGAGCTCGTCGCGCCGACCCGCCTGCCCACCGTGCACGATCTGCTGCGCCACAGCGCGGGGTTCATCTATGCCAACCCGGGCTCGCCCTCGGCCGCGATCCGCGCCGCCTACGAGGAGCACGACATCGAGGCGCGCCGTGGACCGGTCACCGGCGATGAGATGCTGAAGCGGCTCGGCGCCATTCCCATCGCCTTCCAGCCGGGCACGATGTTCCACTACTCGATCGCCACCGACGTGCTCGGCCTGGTGATCGAGCGCGTCGCCGGCGGCAAGCTGGATGTCGTCATGCAGCGCGAGCTGCTCGGCCCGCTCGGCATGGCCGACACCACCTGGTACGTGCCGGAGGCGAAGCGTGCGCGCATCGCCGAGGCGCCGGACAGCGATCCGGCGAAGGCGGAGATGTGGCAGAGCTACCGCATCCTCGAGAACCCCTCGGGCACGTCCTACTTCAAGGGCGGCGCGGGGCTCGTCTCCACCGCGTCCGACTATCTCCGCTTCGCGCAGATGATCGCCAATGGCGGCGTGCTGGACGGCCAGCGCTACCTCGCCGCGCCCGTCGTGCGCTTCATGCTGTCGAACCACATCCTCGGCATGGGCGGCTCGACCGCCGGCACCACAGGGCCGGGCTATGGCTTCGGGCTCGGCTTCGGCGTCCGGCTCGCCGACGGCATGGGCACCGCACCGGGCAGCCCGGGCGATGCGATGTGGGCCGGTGCCTGGGGCACCTCCTTCACGATCGATCCGGCCGAGAAGCTGGTGGCGATCCTGATGGCGCAGGGCCCGTCGAACCGGTTCCGCACCCGGATGATCTTCAAGAACCTGGTGTACGGCGCGATGGTGGAGAGCCTGCGCGCGTAACCGAGGCCTGCTTGCCCCTCTCCGGCGGACGCCGGAGAGGGGCAAGCGGCCGGCGCGATCCGCATCCGCCCGCGATCGCCCTCACCTGTCATCAAAGCTTCGCCGATGCCGCGAACGTCTGGCGCTAGATACACGCCCGATGCGCATGCGCTGCGCCGCATCGAAGGGAGCGATTGATGACCGACCACACCATCGTCGTCCATGACGACGGCGCGGGCGACGAGCCCGTCTGCAACACTTCCGCGAACCCGACCTTCGCCAGCATCATCGAGGCGCGGCTGTCGCGCCGCGGCGCGCTGCTCGGCGGTCTCGTCACGGCGGTCGGCGCGATGTTCGTGCAGTCCGGCCCCGCCGCCGCCCAGGCACGCACGCCGGCCGAGAGGATGCTCGGCTTCGCCGCCGTGCCCGTGGCCGAGACGGACACGATCGTCGTGCCGCCAGGCTACACCGCGCGCGCGCTCACGCCCTGGGGCGAGCCGATCACCGGCTCGATGCCCGCCTTCAGCCGGAGCAACACCGGTGCCGAGCAGGGCATGCAGATCGGCCAGCACCATGACGGGATGCACTTCTTCCCGATCGAGGGCAGCTCGACGGACGGCCTGCTGGTGATGAACCACGAGTATATCGAGCCGCGCTTCCTGCATGCCGCGAAGTACGCCGGCCAGAAGGTGAGCACCGATGGGGTGATGATCACCGACGGCAAGCGCGACAGTGACGAGGTCCTGAAGGAGATGAACGCGCACGGCGTGTCGATCGTGCGCGCCCAGCAGCAGCCCGATCGCAGCTGGAAGGTCGTGGCCGACCCGCGCAACCGCCGCGTCACCGCGCTGACGCCGATGGAGATCGGCGGGCCCGTGCGCGGCTCGCCCTTCGTGCGCACGAAGTACAGCCCCGAGGGCACGCGCACGCGCGGGACGATCAACAACTGTGCGCACGGTGTGACGCCCTGGAACACCTATCTCACCTGCGAGGAGAACTGGGCCGGCTACTTCCGCAACGGCACCATGCAGGACCAGAAGCCGGATCTGCCGCGCGAGCATGCCCGCTACGGCGTGCGCACGGACCGGTCGCGCTACGCCTGGGAACTGGCCGCCAACGGCGCGGACGAGTTCGTCCGCTTCGATGCGACCAGCCGTGCCGGCGACGCCGCCTCCGACTACCGCAACGAACCCAACGCGTTCGGCTGGGTGGTCGAGATCGATCCGTTCGACCCGAACAGCACACCGGTGAAGCGCACGCATCTCGGGCGCTTCGCGCATGAGGGTGTGGTGTTCGCGCCCGCGGTCGAGGGCAAGCCCGTGGTGGCCTATTCGGGCGACGATGCTCAGTTCGAGTACATCTACAAGTTCGTCTCGGCGAAGCCGTACCAGGCCGCTACGGCGAACGGGACCCTGCTCGACGAGGGCACGCTCTATGCGGCGAGGTTCAACCCCGACGGCTCCGGCGAGTGGCTGGCGCTGGCGCCGGGCCAGAGCGGCCTAACCCCGGAGAACGGCTTCGGCAGCCTTGCGGAGATTCTCGTGAACACCCGCGCCGCCGCCGACAAGGCCGGAGCGACCAAGATGGACCGCCCGGAGTGGGGTGCGATCGACCCGCGCGATGGCCGCGTGTACTTCACGCTCACCAACAACGCGCGCCGCGGTGAGCACCAGGTCGACCCGGCCAACCCCCGGGCGCGCAACCAGTTCGGCCACATCATCCGCTGGCGCGAGGCGAACGACGATCACGCCTCGACCACCTTCACCTGGGATCTGTTCGTGATCGCCGGGCCGCCGGACAACAGCCGCGACCTCGCCGGCCGCGCGCTCACCGCCGACAGCATCTTCGCCTGCCCGGACGGGCTGTGGTTCGACTCGGCCGGGCGGCTCTGGATCCAGACCGACATCGGCGAGAGCGAGATGAACAAGGGTCCGCTCGCGCCGTTCGGCAACAACGCCATGCTCGCGGCCGACCCGACCACCGGCGAGATCCGCCGCTTCCTGACCGGTCCGATGGGTCAGGAGATCACCGGCGTGGTCACCACCCCGGATCGGCGTACCATGTTCATCAACGTGCAGCACCCGGGGGCGACGACCACGGCGGAGGATTTCGCCGCCGGGAAGCTGGCGAGCCACTGGCCCGACGGCGAGGGCATTCCGCGCTCGGCGACCGTCGTGATCACCAAGGACGACGGCGGCCCGATCGGCACCTGACGCCGGCGGATCGTTCGACGACAGGGGCTCCGCGGCGACGCGGAGCCCCGCCTCTTTTCAGCCGCCCACCGCCCGGCCGGCCGCGCGCGCGATCGCGATCACGGTGGTGCGTGGCGGCACCGCCGGTTCGAAGGCCGGCCAGCGCGTCGCCGGGCGGGTGAAGTCGGCCCCGTCCTCGGCGCCCGGCGTGCGCACGGCGCCGACCAGCGTCTCGGCATCCGGCGAGAGCCGCACCCCGCCGATGCGCGCCGCGCGCGGCGCGGCGTAGAGCAGGTTGAGCACGCCGCGGCTCGCCCCGGCATCGGTGCCGCAGAGGTAGATCCCGTCGGCGATGCCGGTCGTGCGCTGGAGCGCGCCCTGCGCCGTGCCAATGAACAGCCGCCCGCGCGGGTCAACCTCCAGCACAGCGGGCGCAGCAAGCCAGACCTGGGTGCCGGCGCCGTAGCGGGCGGTGGCGCCCGGCTGGCGCGGATCGCCGCCCAGGATCAGCACCGCGCCGGAGGCCGTCTCGGCCGCGTGGTCGCCGTTTGCGGGCACGATCTCGACCACGTGGCCGAACGAGTTCACCGCGCGCGGGTTCAGCGCGTCCGTGCGCCCGCCGCGCTGCGGATTGCCGCGGCAGGCGAGGAACAGCCGCCCGTCCGGGTGCACCGCGAGCCCGGCCGGCCGATCGAACGGCGTCGCCCCGGCGGCCTGGGCGGCGGCGCGGGCATCGATCAGCGTCTCTGGGGTTGCCGGCAGCGCCCGCCAGCTGATCGTCGCGTTCTCGACCCGCGCGACCGCGAGCTGCCCCTCGTCGAGCAGCGTCGTGTTCGCCTCCGCGCCCTCGCCGTCGGGCGCGCGCGCGGCGACGAAACGGTAGAGGAAGCCATCGGCCCGCGCCTCGCTCAGATAGAGCACGGGCCGGCCGTCGGCGGCGCGTGCGACCGCGACGTCGTCCTTGGCGAAGCGGCCGGGCGCGGTGTGCTTCACCGGCACCGAGGTCGGGTTGAGCGGATCGAGCTCGACCAGCCAGCCGGCGCGGTTCGCCTCGTTCGCCGCGCCGCCGCGCCAGCCAGCCAGATCTGCGGTGGCGTCGCCCTCGGCGAGCAGCAGCGTGCCCCAGGGCGTCGCGCAGCCGCCCTCGGCCCGCAGCACGCCGCGCGCGGCCCGGCCTGCAGGGTCCTCGGCGGTCTGCAGCCGCGCATGGCCGGCGGCGGGGCCGGCGAAGCGGCACAGCGTGGTCGCGGTGATGCGGCGCGCCTGATAGCCGCCATCCACCACCACCCAGCGGCCGCCCGCCCACATCAGGTTGATCAGCGAAGCGCCCACCATGCCCTGTTCGACCTGGGGCATCGGCCGGAGCGAGGGGAAGGCCATCGCCGGATCGACCCGCGCATGCGTCGCCGCCAGGATCAGGCGCGGCACGCTGTCGGCGGCCGGCGGCGGGCGCAGGATCGCGACCACACGCGCGTCCCAGCCGAACTGCGCCGCGGCCGCCTCCGGGCTCGGCACGTCCGGGTTCCAGGCCGGCGCATCGAAGGCGACCCGGTCGCCCCAGCGGATCAGCACGTCGCGGCGGTAGCCGCGCGCGATCCGGTCATCGAGCATCACCGGCTGGCTGACATCGGCGATGTCCGAGACGATCGACTGGGCGAGCGCCGGCGCCGCGGCCGCCGCGGCACCCGAGGCGAGCAGGGTCCGGCGGGTGAGCATCAGGCCTCCTCGATCGGTGGCGGGGCGTGAACGCGCAACTGTGGGAGGGGTTCCGTCCAGCGCTCGATCTGCACGAGGCAGGACTGCGCCACCGGCCCCTGGCCGAGCCGCGACGTGCCCTCGTCGCGGGTCAGCACGTTCGGGTTGCCATGCACGCAGAGCGCACCTGGCGCGCCGGGCTCGAGCGGGTCGAGCCAGGCTCCGGTCGCCATCGCCACCACGCCGGGCAGGATGCCCTCGGTCACCACCGCGCCGCCGAGGCAGGCGCCGCGGTCGTTGAAGATGCGCACCACGTCGCCGGTCTCGATGCCCCGCGCGGCGGCCTCCGCCCGGCCGATCAGGACCGGCTCGCGCCCTGCCACCTTGGAGGCGAGGCTGACCCGGCCCTGGTCGAGCTGGCCGTGCAGGCGGGTGGCCGGCTGGAACGACAGCAGGTGCAGCGGGAAACGCGCAGTCTCGGCGGCGCCGAGCCACTCCTTCGGCTCCCGCCAGACCGGGTGGCCCGGGCAGTCGTCATAGCCGAAGCCGGCGATCGTCTCGCTGTAGAGCTCGACCTTGCCGGACGGCGTGTTCAGCGGCTCGGCGTAGGGGTCGGCGCGGAACCCCTCGAACAGCACGAACGGGCGCTCGGGCGGGGTGAACTCCAGGTGGCCTGCCGCCCAGAACCCGTCGAAATCCGGCGTCTCGATACCAGCCGCCGTCCAGCCCGCGCGCGCGGTGTCGTAGAGGTGGCGCAGCCAGGAGCCCTCGTCGCGCTGTTCGGTGAAGCGCTCGCGCACGCCAAGCGCATCGGCGATGTCGGCGAGGATCGCGACATCGTTGCGCGCCAGGCCCTGCGGCGCGATCGCCTGCTTCATCGCCAGCACGAAGCGGTCACGCGAGCTCGCGGCGATGTCGTTGCGCTCCAGTGTGGTGGTCGCCGGCAGCACGATGTCGGCGTGACGGGCGAGCGCGGTCCACCACGGCTCGTGCACGACGATGGTCTCGGCGCGGGCCCAGGCGCGCAGCAGGCGGTTGAGGTCCTGATGGTGGTGGAACGGATTGCCGCCCGCCCAGTAGATCAGCCGCGTGTCGGGATAGGTGATCCGCTTGCCGTTGTACTCGCAGGTCTCGCCCGGCTTCTCCAGCATGTCGGTCACGCGGGCGACGGGGATGAACAGCCCCGTCGGGTTGCGCCCGGCCGAGAGCGAGGGCACGGGCAGGTCGTGGCGCGGGTTGCCGACACCGTTGATCGAGCCGTAGCCGAACGTGAAGCCTGTGCCGGGCCGGCCGATGCCGCCGGTGATCGCGGCGAGTGCCACCGTCATCCAGTAGGGCTGCTCGCCATAGTCCTGGCGCTGGATCGACCAGGCCGAGGTGATCATGGTCGGCTCGGTGGCGATCGCGCGCGCGAGTTCGACGATCGTCCCGGCAGCGATGCCGGTGATGGGCGCGGCCCACTCGGGCGTCTTCGCCTGCCCGTCGGCCTCGCCCAGGATGTAGGCGCGCAAGGTCGGCCAGCCGACGCAGTGGGTGGCGAGGAAGTCCTTGTCCTCGCGGCCCTCGGCGACGATCACCTGCGCCAGCGCCAGCATCAGCGCGGTGTCGGTGCCGGGGCGGATCGGCAGCCACTCGGCGCGCAGGAAGGCCGGTGCGTCCTGCGCGAGCGGCGAGACGTTGATGATGCGCAGCCCCGAGGCCCCCGCCTCGCGCAGCCAGCGCCGGTACTGGCCCTCGCCGGCGCCGCCCGAGCACACCTCGCCGTTCTTCAGCGGCAGGCCGCCGAAGCAGAGCAGCACGCGCGCGTTGGCGATGATCGAGGGCCAGTCGGTGGCGGGGCCGGTGATGCAGTCATTGGTGCCGACGATGTGCGGCATCAGCGTCATGCCGGCGGCGTAGGAGTAGTTGGTGAGCTGGCCGGTGCAGCCGCCGGCCGCGTTCAGGCAGCGATGCAGCTGCGTGCGCGCGTGATGGAATCGCCCGGCCGAGGACCAGCCATAGGAGCCGCCGAAGATCGCGGTGTTGCCGTGCGCCTGCCGCACCCTGTCCACCTCGCCGGCGACCAGGCGGATCGCGGTGTCCCAGTCCACCGGCACGAAGGCCTCGCCGCCGCGCAGCACGCCGGCCTTCGCCCCGTGGCGCAGGTAGCCCGCGCGCACATGGGGCCGGTCGATCCGCGAGCGCGCGTGGACGATGTCGGGCACGCTCTCGATCAGCGAGCCGGGGAAGCGGTCGCGCGCGAAGGGCCGGACGGCGGCGACACGGCCATCCTCGACCAGCGCGTCGAAGGCCCCCCAGTGGCTGGCGTGCGGAACGGCGACGGTCATGGCGGGCCCTCCTCAGGCGTGCCAGAGGTTCACCACGCGTTCCCATCCGAGGCAAGACCCACCCGGGGTTCCGCACGCTCTCGTGCGGCCCTAGACTGGCGTTCAGCCAAGGAGAACCCGATGACCCCGCCCTACGCCGCCAACAGCGCCGCCGCCCGTGACGTCGCCAACGTGCTGCACCCCTACACCGACCTGAAGTCGCATCTCGACACGGGGCCGCTGGTGATCGCGCGCGGCAAGGGCGTGCGCGTCTGGGACGATGCCGGCAAGGAATACATCGAGGCGATGGCCGGGCTCTGGTGCGCGGCCCTCGGCTTCGACAACGAGCGGCTGGTGCAGGCGGCGGTGAAGCAGATGCGCGAGCTGCCCTACTACCACGGCTTCACCGGCCGGTCGCACACGCCGATGATCGATCTCGCCGAGATGCTGATCCAGCGCGCGCCGGTGCCGATGAGCAAGGTGTTCTTCGCCAATTCCGGCTCCGAGGCGAACGATTCGGCGATCAAGATGATCTGGTACGCCAACAACGCCTGGGGCCGGCCGCAGAAGAAGAAGATCATCGGCCGCGTGCGCGGCTATCACGGCATCACCATCGCGTCGGGCTCCGCCACCGGCCAGGCGGCCAACCACAAGGCGTTCGATCTGCCGCTGCCGGGCTTCATCCACACGATGTGCCCGACCTACTACCACGAGGGGAAGGAAGGCGAGACCGAGGAGCAGTTCAGCCTGCGCTGCGCCGAGGAGCTCGAGAAGCTGATCCTCGCCGAGGGGCCGGACACGATCGCGGCGATGTTCTGCGAGCCGATCATGGGCGCGGGCGGCGTCGTCGTGCCGCCGCGCGGCTACTTCCAGGCGATCCAGGCGGTGCTGAAAAAGCACGACATCCTGCTGGTCGCCGACGAGGTGATCTGCGGCTTCGGGCGCACCGGCAACTACTGGGGTACGCAGACCTACGGCATGGAGCCGGACATCCTGGTCTGTGCCAAGGCGCTGTCGAACTCATTCCTGCCGATCTCGGCGGTGATGGTGAACGAGCGGGTGTTCGACGGGCTCGCGGCCAAGAGCCACGAGATCGGCACCTTCGGCCACGGCTTCACCTATTCGGGCCACCCGGTGCCGGCGGCGGTGGCGATCGAGACGCTGAAGATCTATGACGAGATCGACATCGTCGGGCATGTGCGTGAGGTCGGCGCGCATTTCCAGGCCGAACTCCGGCGCCGCTTCCAGGACCACCCCCTGGTCGGCGAGGTGCGCGGCATCGGCCTGATCGGCGCCGTCGAACTGGTCGAGGACAAGGCCAAGCGGCAGAACTTCGCGCCTTCGCGCAAGGCCGGGCCGAAATTCGTCAAGCTGGCCGAACAGCACGGGCTGATCAGCCGGGCGATGGTGCTCGACAGCATCGGCTTCTCGCCGCCGCTGGTGATCACCAAGGCCGAGATCGACGAGTTGCTCGACCGGTTCGGCCGCGCACTCGACGAGCTTGCCGTGCAGCTCCGCCGCGAGGCGATCGCACCGGTGGGCTGAGGCCCCGGCAGCCGCCGGCCCGTTCCGCCATCGGTCGGTTAGGCGTGAATTAAGGAAGCCGCCGTCATCGTCCCCGTCATCAAGGAAGGCGGAGTGGACGATGACGGTGCTGAGGAACCTGCCGATTGCCGGGAAGCTTGCCCTGTCGGCAGGCGTGACGCTGCTGCTGATGGCGGCGCTGGTGGTGGGCGTGATGCGCGGCCTCGACGTGATCGAAGGCGCGGGCCAGGCCCATGCCGAGGCGGCGGCGCGCGAGTCGCAGGTGCGCGAGGCGATCGCCTCGCTGCGGTTGGCCCCCACGTTCAGCCGAGACATCCTGGTGGCGCAGGCCGTGCCCGCGATCGACGCGGGCGAGCGCGGCGCGGTTGCCGCTTCCGAGGAGGTCACGGCCGCGCTCGGCCGCATCGCCACCGACGAGACCGATCCCGCGCGGCGCAGCCTGGTCGCCGAGACCACGGCCGCGGTGGAGCGCTATATGACTGCCGTGCGTGGCCTCGCGCAGATGCGGCGCGAGCAGATCACGCTGCGCGACGAGCGGTTCATCCCGGGCGGCGAGACCTTCGCCTCGCGCCATGAGGCGGCGATCGCCGG
Source organism: uncultured Elioraea sp. (assembly GCA_964533585.1). Lineage (GTDB taxonomy): Bacteria > Pseudomonadota > Alphaproteobacteria > Acetobacterales > Acetobacteraceae > Elioraea. The sequence continues at coordinate 8,983 of CAZHMM010000043.1, read as the reverse complement.
CGCCGAGCTGGACGGTCTCGAGCCAGTGACTGAGGGCGAGCTGAAGAACCGCCTCGCCGGCGTCGGCAGCGGGGTCGCCGACCTGCGCATCGCGACCACGCAGTACTTGGCCACCGGCGAGGACATCCAGGCGGTGATCCTCCGCCGGGCCGGGCTGACCGCTCGCGCGGCGATGGATGGCGCCTTGCGGATCAATGTCTCGAACGGCCTCACCGGCGAACTGCGGATCCTCGACGAGGCGCTGCGCGTCCTGTCGGACACGGCCCTGGAGCTCGCCGCGATTTCCGCGCGCATGCTGGCGCACGAGCGAGAGCGGACGGAGCCTGCGCGCGTCGCCGCCGAGGCGGCACTTGCGCGCCTCGTGGCGGCGTATTTCGCGCAGCAGGAGGCGATGGACGTGGCCGCCGAGGCGGCGATCGCGGATGTGCGCCGGGTGCTGCTGTGGCTCGCCGCGGCGATCGCGGCGCTGATGGTGCTGGGCGCGTTCCTGACCTCGCGCGCGGTGGCGCGGCCGATCCGCAGCATCACCGAGGCGCTGGCGCGCATCGCCGCCGGCGAGACCGCGTTCACCGTCGGCTTCCAGGGCCGCAAGGACGAGATCGGCCGCATGGCCGAGGCGACCGAGCGGCTGAAGGCCGAGGTCGAGCGCGCCTTCGCCCAGGGTCAGATGCTCGAGCAGCTGCCGACCGCGGTGATGGTCGCCGATCCACGCCAGGATTTCCGCATCAGCTACGTGAATGCCGAGACGCGGCGTCTGCTCGGCGGGCTCGAGGAGATGCTGAAGGTCAAGGCCGATGCGCTGGTCGGGCAGAATGTCGACGTGCTGCATCGCGATCCGGCGCGCATGCGCGCGATCATTTCTGATCCGGCCAAGCTGCCGCATGCAGCGCGCATCAAGGTCGGGCCAGAGACGATCGCGCTGCGCGTGACCGCGCTGACCGACCAGCACGGCGGCTATGTCGGTGCGATGCTGACCTGGACGGCGATGACGGCACAGGCGCGGATGGCCGACGATTTCGAGGCTTCGGTGGGCAAGGTGGCGCGTTCGGTCGCCGCCGCGGCGGAGGGCATGAAGGGCACCGCGGAGTCGCTGTCCGAGGTCGCGTCCGACACCGGCAAGCGCGCGGTGGCGGTCGCGGCCGCGACCGAGCAAGCCAGCAGCAACGTGCAGACGGTGGCGGCCTCGGCCGAGGAGCTGGCGGCCTCGGTGCAGGAAATCAGCCGTCAGGTGGCGGAAAGCACCGCCATCGCCTCGCGCGCCGCTTCCGAGGCGGAGGCGACGGACAGCACGGTGAAGGGACTGGCCGAAGCGGCGGCGAAGATCGGCGACGTGGTGCGGCTGATCAGCGACATCGCCGGGCAGACCAACCTCTTGGCGCTGAACGCGACGATCGAGGCCGCACGCGCCGGCGAGGCGGGCAAGGGCTTCGCCGTGGTCGCCTCCGAGGTGAAGAACCTCGCCAGTCAGACGGCGAAGGCGACCGAGGAGATCGCCGCGCAGATCAGCGCGATGCAGGGCGCGACCGATGCGGCGGTGGGGGCGATCCGCTCGATCGGCGAGACGATCGGCCGGATGAACGCGATCGCCGCCTCGATCGCGGCGGCGGTGGAGCAGCAGGGTGCGGCGACGCAGGAGATCGCGCGGTCGGTGCAGCAGGCGGCGGTCGGCACATCGGAAGTGTCGGCGACGATCGGCGGCGTGACGCAGGCGGTGGACACGGTTGGCGGCCAGGCGGCGCAGGTGTTGGACGCGGCGAATGCGCTGACCGGCGAGGCGGCGACCTTGCAGGGCGAGGTGGCGCGCTTCCTGACGGCGATCCGGGCGGCCTAAGGGCGGCAGAGGGGTGGGGGGAGGAGCGTCCTCCCCCCACGCTTCACCGGACGATCACGTTCTTGAACTGCCAGGGATCGCTCGCATCGATCTCCTCTGGGAACAAGCCCGGGCGGCCCTTCAGCGGCGTCCAGTCGGTGTACGCGCCGATCACCGGCCCGAGATACGGCATCTGCACCTGCAGCACGCGGCGCCAGCCGATCTCGTCCGCATCCACCACGCCGGCGCGCGGATTCTCGATCGCCCACACCATGCCGCCCAGCACGGCCGAGGTCACCTGCAGCGCCGTCGCGTTCTGATAGGGCGCCAGCCGCCGCGTCTCGCCGATGCTGAGCTGGCTGCCGAACCAGTAGGCGTTCTTGGCGTGCCCGTAGAGCAGCACGCCGAGTTCGTCGATGCCCTCGACGATCTCCTCGTTCATCAGCCGGAGCCTGGGCTGACGCTCGAAGGCGCGGCCCTGGAACTCGTGCAGGCTGAGCACCGTGTCGTCGGAGGGATGATAGGCGTAGTGGCAGGTCGGCCGGTACGCCACCGCGCCGTCCTCGCCCCGCAGTGTCAGATAATCGGCGATCGAGATCGACTCGTTGTGCGTGATCAGCCAGCCGAGCTGCGGCCCCGGCGTCGGCGCCCAGGACCGCACGCGCGTCGAGCAGCCCGGCCGGTTGAGGTAGATCGCCGCATCGCAGCCGTAAGCGTGGCGCGCCCCGTCGGGCGGCATCGCCTTCTCATGCGTGCCCCAGCCGAGCTCGGCGGGCTGCATCCCTTCGCCGAGGAAGCCCTCGATCGACCAGGTGTTGACGAACTCGCCCCAGCGCTTCGGCGTGCTCGCACGCTGGGTGTCACGCTCGGCGATGTGGATGCCCTTGACGCCGAGATCACGCGCGAGCCGCGCCCAGCCCTGCTGGTCCTTCGGCTCGTCGGCGGCACGGCCGAGATCGGCGGCGAGATTGAGCAGCGCCTGCTTGACGAAGTGGCTCACCATGCCGGGGTTGGCGCCGTGCGCGATCAGCGCGGTCGGGTCGGGCGTGCCGGGGCGGCGCAGCGCGCGCGCGGACTCGCGCAGCCCGTAATTCGATCGTTCTGTGACCGACAGCGAGGGGTCGGTGTAGCCACCCGGCCAAGGCTCGACGCAGGTGTCGAGGTAGAGCGCGCCCCACTCCCGGCAGAGCTGGATCAGCGCGACGGAGGCGACCTCGACCGACAGGTTGACGCAGAACCCGCCGCCCGCAAGCAGGGGAGCCAGTTCCTGGCGCAGGTTCTCGCGCGTGAGCGCAAGCTTGCGGAAGCGGATGCCATTCTCCTCGGCGATCGGTCGGCCGGACTCGTCGGGATCGATGATCACCATCCGATCGCGTGGCGCATCGATGTGGCGGAGAATCAAGGGCAGCGTGCCACGGCCGATCGAGCCGAAACCGATCATCACGATCGGCTCGGAGAAGCGGGTATGGATGGGCCACTCGGCCATGGGGTTCGTTCTCCATCAGTCGAGCGGCCGGGCAGGCCCGGCCGGAGTGAAGCACGCGGACATAGGGGAGCGCAGCCGTCCGAGGATCCCGACCTCGGCAGGTCAGGCCAGCGCGGCCGATCGAGCGCGGCTCACGCCGCTTCGTCGTCGGCGCGGCCGCTGCGCGCGGGCTTGCGGGTCGGCAGGCGCATGAAGTCGGGCATTGCCGAGCCGAAACCGAGCACCTCGCCCTCCGGTTCCGGCCGCTCGCGTTCAGGCTCGCGGCGCCGGCCGCGCTCCGCGCCGCGCGGCTCACTGCGCTGCGGGGCCTCGGCCTTGCGAGCGGGCTGCGCCGGCTTCTCGGCCGGTGGTTTCGCCGCGCGCTTCGGCTTGTCCGCCGGCTCTGGCCGGCCGCGGCCCCGCGCCCGCCCGCGGCCGCGACGCTCGCGCGGCTCGAGCACGTCCATGCTGACCGGATCGAGCCCCTCGATCTGGATGCGCGGGATCGGCTTGCCGATCAGCTTCTCGATCGCCGCGAGCGACTCGTCCTCCTCGACGGTGGCGAGGGTGAAGGCGCGGCCGGACAGGCCCGCGCGGCCGGTGCGGCCGATCCGGTGCACGTAGTCCTCGGCGTGGAACGGCACGTCGAAGTTGAAGACGTGCGACAGCCCGCCGATATCGATGCCGCGCGCGGCGACATCCGAGCAGACCAGGATCTTGATCTCGTCGGCCTTGAACCGCTCCAGCGTCTCCGTGCGCTTCGGCTGCGTCATGTCACCGTGCAGCATGCCGGCATTGAAGCCGTGCCGCGAGAGACTGCGGTAAAGCACATCAACGTCACGCTTGCGGTTGCAGAACACCAGCGCGTTCCTGACGTCCTCGCTGCGCAGCAGCCGGCGCAGCGCCTCGCGCTTGTCGTGCTCGCGCACGACCGCGAGGTGTTGCGCCACCGTGGAGGCAACGGTCGCCGGCGGTGCGACCGTGATCTGGCGGGGGTTGTGCAGGAAGGCATCGGCCAGCCGCTTGATCTCGGGCGGCATGGTGGCGCTGAAGAACAGCGTCTGGCGCATGCGCGGCAGCAGACCGACGATCCGCTCGACATCGGGGATGAAGCCCATGTCGAGCATCCGGTCGGCCTCGTCGATCACCAGCACGCGGACGTCGGTCAGCAGCAGCCCGCCGCGCTCGAACAGGTCGATCAGCCGGCCCGGCGTGGCGATCAGCACGTCCACACCCTTGTTCAGCCGGGCGATCTGGTCGCCCATGCTCTCGCCGCCGATGATCAGGGCGTAGTCGAAACGGAGATACTTCGCGTACTTGACGAAGTTGTCGGCCACCTGCGCGGCGAGTTCGCGGGTGGGCTCCAGGATCAGCGCCCGCGGCATGCGCGCCCGCGCCCGGCCCGACTGCATGATGTCGAGCAACGGCAGCGTGAAGGAGGCTGTCTTGCCGGTGCCGGTCTGCGCCGAGCCCAGCACATCGCGGCCCATCAGCACGATCGGGATCGCCTGCTCCTGGATCGGCGTGGGGTGCAGGTAGCCGGCATCGGCGACCGCCCGCAGCACCGGCTCGGAGAGGCCGAGATCGGCGAAGGTGGCACGCGGCGGGGCAGGCGCCGCCGGCGGCACGGCCTCGGCGGCGGGCAAGTCCAGGGCGGTGTCCGGCGCAGGATCGTCGCCGGAAAGGGCAATGGGGTCGGTCACGGATCATCCGCTCAGGCGAGGCTTGGCGCGACACGCGCCCCTCACGCCGGGCCGCACTAGGGGACAGGCGGCCGGACGTCAAGGAAAACCCGGCCTTGCGGGCCAGCCGAGTCCCTGCACAGTCCGGCGAGCGGCTCCCGAACCGGCCGATAGGGCGCGTGTCAATCGGGATGACGCGACTCCATGCTCCTGTGTGCAGGAGACAGGAGCGGGATGGACCCGCAGAAGATCCTCGACCCCGCGAAGCTGTCCGAACTGTCCCGGCTTTTCCTGGAGTATGGCCCCTACTTCCTCGGCTTGGTGCTGCTGCTGCTCGGCATCACCCTGCTGTGCAGCGGGCGCGACCGGCTCGATGTGCGCATCGTCGGCGCCGTCACCCTGGGCCTGGCGGCGGCGGTGTTCGTATTCGCGTTGCGCGACTGGAGCGAGGCGCGCACGCTCGCCCGGGCCGAGGTCGAGCGGGCGCGCGCGGAGGGGCGGGCGCTGGCCGAGCAGGAGATCGCCGAGGAACGCCGCCGTCTCACCGCCGAACGCGAGGCCGTCCGGCGCCGAGAGGCCCACCTCGATCAGCTCCAGGAGGCGCTGCGCGAGCAGTCCCCCTTCCAGCATCTCGAGATCCAGGTCGCCAACCTGCCGCAGATCGCCGGCATCCAGCTTCCCCCCGACCTGGCCGAGCGCAACTTTCGCGTCGTCCACCAGCTCGATCCGACGCAGGGCCGCTTCGTGGTCGTGATCTTCGGTGCCGAGCCGCTGCGTCGCGATAACATATCGATCATGCTCCTGCGCTTCGCCGACTCGCCGCGCCAGAAGCTGCTGTGCCTCAGTCATCTGGTCGAAGCAGCGGCCGTCGAAATCATCGGCGAACCGCAAGCCAGCGAGTCCGGCACGATCGACCTGGTTCCGATCGCCTACGGCATCGGCCGCGACGGCACGAGGTTCGGCCTGGCATGCGAATGATCCCCCATATCGGCCGGCGCCTGTGTGTGCCGCTGCTCGGCATGGCGTCGATTGCCGCGCTCGCGCCGACCACGCCGGCGCTGGCGCAGTGCAGCGACTATGTCATCGAGCAGATGCGGCGGGCGGGCATTCCGGACGCCGAGATCCAGCGCCGCTGCGGGCGCACGATTGCGCCGGACCAACGGCCGCGGACCAGTGCGCGCTGCGAGACGCGGGCGGGGAGTTGCTCGGTTGCGCCGGCGCCGGTCGGCTCGCCGTGCTGGTGCCCCTCGCCGCTCGGATCGATCGCCGGCCGGATCGGCGGCTGACGCGCGCGGCTTGGCGCCGCGGCACATTGCGGCCAGGATCGGCGCCGCATGTCCGACCCGCCCCTGCCGCTCGTTCTGCTGCCCGGCCTGCTGTGCGACGCGGCGCTCTGGTCGCATCAGCTGCGCCATCTCGGCCGCGAGCGGGACGTGACCGTCGCCGATCTGCGCCACGACGACAGCCTCGACGCGATGGCCGCGCGCACGCTCGCCGCCGCACCGGCGCGCTTCGCGCTCGCGGCCCTGTCGATGGGTGGTTACGCCGCCTTCGCCATGCTGCGCGCCGCGCCGGAGCGGATCGCCCAGCTTGCCCTGCTCGACACCTCGGCGCGCGCGGATACCGATGAGCAGCGCACGCGACGGCGCGTGCTGCTCGACCTCTCGCGGGGCGGCCAGTTCAAGGGCGTCACACCGCGGCTGCTGCCCTACTACCTGCACCCCGACTGCCTCGGTGCCCCCGAACCCGGCGGGACGGTGATGGCGATGGCCGAGCGGCTCGGCCCCGAGGTGTTCCTGCGCCAACAGCACGCGATCATGCACCGGCCCGACAGCCGCGCTCTGCTGCCGCAGATCGGCGTGCCGACGCTGGTGATCTGCGGCCGCGAGGATGCCGCGACGCCGCTCGCGCACGCGGAGGAGATCGCCGCCCTGATCCCCGGCGCGCGGCTCGCCGTGATCGAGGAGTGCGGCCATCTCTCGCCGCTCGAGCGCCCGCAGGCGGTGACGGCGCTGTTGCGGCTGTGGCTGGAGGGCGCGCTGCCGTGAGGCGGCTGCGCATCGCCCTCGTCGCGCATGATGCCAAGAAGCCGGAGCTCGCCGCCTGGGTCGCCGAGCATCAGGCGTTCCTGTCCGGACACGCCCTGGTGGCCACCGGCACCACCGGCCGCACGCTGACGGAACGCATGCCGGGCCTCGCGATCGAGCGGCTGAAGAGCGGCCCGCTCGGCGGCGACCAGCAGATCGGTGCGCGCATCGTCGAGGGCGCGCTCGACCTGCTGGTGTTCTTCTGGGACCCGCTCACCGCGCAGCCGCACGAGCCGGATGTGCGTGCCCTGCTGCGGATCGCCCAGGTCTACGACATCCCGGTCGCGTGCAGTCGAGCGACCGCCACGCTGCTGGTCCGCGGCCTCTCCGGAGATCCCTGATGCGCCTGTTCGCCGCCTCGCTCGCAACCGAGACCAATACCTTCGCGCCGATCCCGACCGATCGGCGCGCCTTCGTCTCGACCTTCTATGCGCGCCCGGGCGAGCATCCGCCCTGGCCGACGCTGTGCTCGGCGCCGATGATCGCCGCGCGCGAGCTCGCCGGCTCGGAGGGGCTGACGCTGATCGAGGGCACCGCGACCTGGGCCGAGCCGGCCGGCCTTGTTGGACGCGCCGCCTACGAAAGCCTGCGCGACGAGATCCTCGACCAGCTCCGCGCCGCGCTGCCGGTGGACATCGTGCTGCTCGGGCTGCACGGCGCCATGGTCGCGGACGGCTACGACGACTGCGAGGGCGACCTGCTCGCGCGCGTGCGGCAGATCGCCGGGCCCGGCTGCACGATCGGCGCCGAGCTCGATCTGCATGCGCACCTGACCGAGACCATGGTGCAGGCGGCCGACCTGATCGTCTCGTTCAAGGAGTTCCCGCACACCGACTTCCTCGCCCGCGCGCGCGACCTCGCGCGGCTCTGCCTGGCGCGGGCGCGCGGCACGATCCGGCCGGTGCCGGCGCTGTTCGACCTGCGCGCGATCGGCGGCTTCATGACCAGCCGCGAGCCGGGCCGGTCGTTCGTGGACCGGCTGCTGGCGATGGAAGGGCGCGACGGCATCCTCTCGATCAGCGTCAATCACGGCTTCCAGGCCGCCGACGTGTCCGACGTCGGTTCCAAGGTGCTGGTCTATGCCGATGGTGACGCAGCTGCCGCGGCGCGGCTCGCCGAAGCGCTCGGCCGCGAGATCCTGGCCTGGGGCCGGTCAGGCGTGCCGCCGCATCCGAAGCCAGCCGAGGCGATCGCCGAGGCGCTGGCGATCCCCGGCGGTCCGGTGGTGCTGGCCGATCGCTGGGACAATCCGGGCGGCGGCGTCGCCGGTGACTCCACGGTGCTGGTCGAGGCGCTGCTCGCCCGGCCGGAGATTCCCGCGGCCCTCGGCGCGCTCTGGGACCCGGTCGCGGCCGCGTTCTGCATCGCCGCCGGCCCCGGCGCCACGCTGCCGCTCCGCTTCGGCGGCAAGGCGACGCCGAGCTCCGGGCGGCCGGTGGACGCGACCGTGACGGTCCGTGCGGTCACGGACGACCTGCGCATCCCCTTCGAGCAGAGCGTCGTCTCGCTCGGCCCCTCGGCCGCGGTGTCGATCGGCGTGCTCGATGTGGTGCTGTCCAGCACCCGCGCGCAGACCTTCAGCCCGGCGGTGTTCACCGAGCTCGGGATCGATCTCGCGCAGAAGAAGATCGTGGTGGTGAAGTCGTCGAACCACTTCCACGCGGCGTTCGCGCCGATCGCGGCGGGCGTGATCTATGTCGATTGCGGCGGGCCCTACCCGCCCGACACGGCGCGGATTCCCTACACCAAGGTGCGACGGCCGATCTGGCCGCTCGACCCGCACCCCTTCGCGGCGGTCGGTTAGCCGCGCTGTTCGGCGTGCTGGCGCTTGGTCAGCACCGTGCCGAGGATCGCGCCCACCATCGCGGCGGCGAAGAACCCGGCCGGCACGCTGGCCGTGGTCGCGGCGTAGACGAGGCCGGCGCCGAACACCAGCGGC
>CAZHMM010000042.1:0-25200 GCA_964533585.1 uncultured Elioraea sp. | reverse complement strand
GCCGCCGATCTCGCGGTCGCCGCCGCACTCGTCTCGGCGCTGGCCGACCAGCCGACCGATGCCGGGATGGTATTCTTCGGCGAGATCGGCCTCTCGGGCGAGGTGCGCATGGTCGCGCAGGCCGAGGCGCGGCTGAAGGAGGCGGCCAAGCTCGGCTTCACGGCAGCCTGTTGCCCCAAGCGCGTCGCCGCGCGCGGCCGCCCGCTCGCCGCGCCCGAGGGGGTGGCGCTCTGGGAGGTCGGCCATCTCGCCGATCTGGTCGCGCGGCTGGCTGCTCACAGACAGGGGAGGCGTGCATCCTCGCGTCTGGCCCCGGGGGCGGGTTCCGGCTAGGGAGGGGACCTCGCTCCTCACCGCAGCCGCCGCATGCCCTGGCTCGACATCGCCGTCCTCGCCGTTCTCGCCGTCTCGGGGCTGCTCGCGCTGTTCCGCGGCTTCGTGCGCGAGGTGCTGTCGATCGCCGCCTGGGTCGGCGCGGCGGCCGCCGGCGTGTTCGGCTACCCGCATCTCGCGCCGCATCTGGAAGGCCTGTTCGGCGTGATCGAGCCCGGCCCGATCGCCAACATCGCCGCCGGCGGCGCGATCTTCCTCGTCGCCCTGATCGTGTTCGCGCTGCTCGCCGGGGTGATCTCGGACCGGGTGCAGGACAGCGCGCTCGGCGCGATCGACCGCACGCTGGGGCTGGTGTTCGGGCTCGTGCGGGGTGCGGCGCTGGTGTGCATCGCCTATATTGCCGCGGCGTGGCTGCAACCGCCGGACCGCTGGCCACCCTGGGCCTCCGAGGCGCGCACCCGCCCGGCGCTGGAGGCGGGCGGGGCGTGGATCGTGCGCCAGCTGCCGCCGGGACTGCTGCCGGCGCCGCCGCGCACCACGCCCGAGGCGCCGTCCGCGACCGAGCTGATGCGCCCGCCCGCGGCCGCGTCGGTCGAGCGGCCGGAGGGCTACCGGCCGGAGGAGCGGCGGGATCTCGACCGGCTGATGAACGTGACACGCTGAACCGCGGCGCAGGGGGACTGGGATGACCATCGAGCCGTCGGGCGAGCCGATCGAGGCGTGGCGCGACGACGATCACCCGCACGAGGAGTGCGGCGTGTTCGGCGTCTGGGGGGCGGCGGATGCGGCGGCGCTGACCGCGCTCGGGCTACACGCGCTCCAGCATCGCGGTCAGGAATCGACCGGCATCGTCACCTATGACGACGGGCGGTTCCACAGCCACCGCGCGCTCGGGCTGGTGGGCGACGCGTTCTCGGACGCGCGCGTGATGGCCGGACTGCCCGGCACGGCCGCGATCGGCCACAACCGCTACGCCACCACCGGCAACACGGTGTTGCGCAACGTCCAGCCGCTCTATGCCGATTTCGAGTTCGGCGGGCTGGCGGTCGGGCACAACGGCAATCTCACCAACGCGCATGGGCTGCGCCGCGCCCTGGTGCGCCGCGGCTGCCTGTTCCAATCCACCACCGACTCCGAGGTGTTCATCCACCTGATCGCGATCAGCCTCTACGGCACGGTGGTGGACCGGCTGATCGACGCGCTGAAGCAGGTGCAGGGGGCGTACTCGCTGGTGGCGCTGACCTCGGAGGCGCTGATCGGCGTGCGCGACCCGTTCGGCGTGCGCCCGCTGATCCTCGGCCGGCTGCCGGGCAAGGACGGCGCCAAGCACGGCGGCTACGTGCTCGCCTCCGAGACCTGCGCGCTCGACATCGTCGGTGCGGCGTTCGTGCGCGATGTCGAGCCGGGCGAGATCGTGGTGATCGACGATGCGGGCGTGCGCTCGATCCGCCCCTGGGCAAAGCAGCCGTCCCGCTTCTGCATCTTCGAGCACATCTACTTCGCCCGCCCCGACAGCATCGTCGAGGGCACGGCCGTCTATGAGGTGCGCAAGCGCATCGGCGCCGAACTCGCGCGCGAGAGCCATCCGCCGGCGGATATCGTCGTGCCGGTGCCCGACTCGGGCGTGCCGGCGGCGATGGGCTACGCGGCCGAATCCGGGGTGCCGTTCGAGCTCGGCATCATCCGCAACCACTATGTCGGCCGCACCTTCATCGAGCCGACCGACCAGATCCGCCATCTCGGCGTGAAGCTGAAGCACAGCGCCAACCGCGCGCTGCTGGCCGGCCGCCGCGTGGTGCTGGTCGATGATTCGATCGTGCGCGGCACCACCAGCCGAAAGATCGTCGAGATGGTGCGCGCCGCCGGCGCCACCGAGGTGCATATGCGCATCTCCTCGCCGCCGACCACCCACTCCTGCTTCTACGGCATCGACACGCCCGAGCGCGACCAGCTGCTCGCCGCGCGCAATGACGTCGACGCCATGGCGCGCATCATCGGCGTGGACAGCCTCGCCTTCATCTCGATCGACGGGCTCTACCGCGCGGTCGCGGGCGCCGCGCGCGAGGCCAACCGGCCGCAGTTCTGCGACGCCTGCTTCACCGGCGACTACCCGATCCCGCTGACCGATCAGTCCGACCAGTCGAACGACCGGCAGCTCAGCCTGCTCGCCGAGACGCGCTGAGATGGTGGAGGCGTTGGCGGGGCGGGTCGCGCTCGTCACCGGCGCGTCGCGCGGCATCGGCGCGGCGGTGGCGGTGGAGCTCGCGCGCCAGGGGGCGGTTGTGGTGGCGGTCGCACGCAGCCGCGCCGGGCTCGAGGAGACCGACGACGCGATCGCCGCCGCGACGGGCCGCAACGCCACGCTGCTGGCGCTCGATCTGCGCGACGGCGCGAAGGTGGACGCGATCGGGCCGACACTCGCCGAGCGGTTCGGCCGACTGGACATCCTGGTCGGCAATGCCGGGCTGCTCGGAAGGCTCGGGCCGCTCACGCATCTGCCGGAGAGGGACTGGACCGATCTCTGGGCGGTGAACGTCACCGCGAACTGGCACCTGATGCGCACCACCGAGCCGTTGCTGCGCGCCTCGGATGCCGGACGGGCGGTGTTCGTCAGCTCCGGCGCGGCGACGAAGCATCGCCCGTATTGGGGGCCCTATGGCGCGAGCAAGGCCGCGCTCGACCACCTGGTGAAGACCTGGGCGGCGGAGCTGGCGATCACGCCCGTCAAGGTGAACGCGTTCAATCCCGGGCCCGTGGCAACACGGATGCGCGCCGCCGCCATGCCCGGCGAGGACCCAGCGACGATTCCGCGGCCGGCCGATGTCGCGCCGGCGATCGTCGCCCTGTGCCGGCCGGAGGAAACGCGTTCGGGCGAGGTGGTGTCGTTCCGATGACCACCCTGGTCACGGGCGCGTCCGGCTTCGTCGGGCTCGCGACCACCGAGGCACTGCTCGCACGCGGCGACATGGTGGTCGCGTTCGACCGGAGCGCCCTCCCCGACGATGCCCGCACCGCCTTCGCGCGGCTGCCGGGCACGCTGATCGAGATCGCCGGCGACGTGCGCTCGGCCGAGGACCTCGGCCGCGCCTTCGCCGCCGCGCCGGTGCAGCGCGTGCTGCACGCCGCGGTGATCACGGCGGGGCCGGCACGCGAGAAGGACGATCCGGAGACGATCGTCGCGGTCAACGTGCAAGGCGCGCTCGCCGTCTTCCGCGCAGCGCTCGCGAACGGCATCGCACGGCTGGTCTCGCCCTCGTCGGTCTCGGTCTATGGCGCGCCGCCGCCCGGCTGCACCGCTTTCGCCGAGGACGAGACCTGGCCGCGACCCGCCGCGCTCTACGGCATCACCAAGCTCGCCACCGAGCAGATGCTCGGCCGGCTCGGCGCCGTGCATGGGCTGTCGGTCGCGACGCCGCGGATCGGCTCGGTGTTCGGGCCCTGGGAGCGCGAGACGGGGGTGCGCGACACGCTCTCGGCGCACCGCGCTGCGTTCCTCGCCGCCCGGCGCGGCGAGCTCGCGCTGCTGAACAAGCCCACGCGCGGCGATCACATCTATGTCCGCGACGTCGCCGCCGGGCTGATCGCGCTGCTCGATGCGCCGTCGCTCGACCGGTCGGTGTTCAATCTCGGCAGCGGGGTCGCGACCGATGTCGCCGAGTTCTGCCGCGTCCTCGCGCGTCACGTGGCCGGGTTCCGCTGGCGCCCCACCGGGCCGGGAGAGACGCCAACCGTCATCACCCATGTGCCGTTCGACCGCGTCGCGATGGACATCCGCCGCCTGCGCGACGCCACGGGGTTCCAGCCGCGCTTCGCCGATCTCGACCAAGCGGTGGAGGACTGGCTGGCCTCGGCCGCATCGGCGTAGCCGGAAGCGCACCCCCTTGTTGCGAGGCAAAGATTCAATTATTGTTGAAATATGGAATTAGAGGCTCTCGCCGGGCGCTTCGCTGCCCTGTCCCACCCCACCCGCGTCGCCCTGATCCGCCTGCTCGTCGGCGCCGGACCGGGCGGGGTGCCGGCGGGCGAGATCGCCACAGCGCTCGGCGTCGCGCCGTCCAGCCTGTCGTTCCATCTGCGCGAGATGGACAGTGCCGGCCTGATCCGCGCCGCGCGCGCCGGCCGCGTGATCCGCTACGCCGCCGAACTCGACGCGGTGCGCGGGCTGGCCGTCTTCCTGACCGAGACCTGCTGCGACGGTCGGCCGGAACTCTGCGGCGACGGCTTCGCCGCAGCTTTGGGAAGCTCACCGATGGCCACGCGCCCCTACACCGTGCTGTTCCTCTGCACCGGCAACAGCCACCGCTCGATCATGGCGGAGGCGATCCTGCACCGCGAGGGCGCGGGGCGGTTCCGCGCCTTCTCCGCCGGCAGCCATCCCGAGGGTGCGGTCGCGCCGGAGACCCTCGACCTGCTGCGGCGGCTGAACCACCCGATCGAGGGGCTGCGCTCCAAGTCCTGGGACGAGTTCGCCCGCCCCGGCGCGCCGGAGCTCGACTTCGTGTTCACCGTGTGCGATGCCGCCGCCGGCGAGATCTGCCCGACCTGGCCGGGCCAGCCGATGACCGCGCATTGGGGCGTGCCCGATCCCGCGCGCGCGGCCGGCAACGCGGCCGAACGCGGCGTCGCCCTCTCCGACACCTACCGCATGCTCGCCAACCGCATCGGCATCTTCGTCAACCTGCCGCTCAAGAGCCTCGACAGGCTGAGCCTGCAACAGCGGCTCGACGAGATCGGCCGTCTGCCGCGCACGCCCGGCGTGGCACCGACCGCGGCGTGACCATGCGCGTCGGCATCAACGGCATGGGGCGGATTGGCCGCCTGACCTTGCGCGCCGCGCTCGGCGGGGTGACGCGCGCGGAGGGCGATCCACGCGCCGGCAACCGGCTCGAGGTCGTGCATGTGAACGAGCTGAAGGGCGGCGCCGCGGCGACCGCGCATCTGCTCGAGTTCGACTCCATCCAGGGACGCTGGCGCGCGCCGATCGCGGCCGACGGCGAGGTGATCGCGATCGCCAATCACCGCATCGGCGTCTCCGCCGCGGCGCATCCACGCGATGTCGCCTGGGGCGAACTCGGCTGCGATGTCGTGCTGGAGTGCACCGGCAGGTTCCTCACGCGGCCCGATCTCGACGCCTATCTCGACCGCGGGGTGAAGCGCGTGATCGTCGCCGCGCCGGTGAAGGACGGCTCGGCGCTCAACGTCGTCGTCGGGGTGAACGACACCGCGTTTGACGGCGCGCAGCGCCTGCTGACGGCAGCATCCTGCACCACCAACTGCCTCGCCCCGGTGGTGAAGGTGCTGCACGAGTCGATCGGCATCCGCCACGGCCAGATCACCACGATCCATGATCCGACCAACACCAACGTCGTCGTGGACGCACCGCACAAGGACCTGCGCCGCGCACGGTCGGCCATGCTCAGCCTCGCGCCGACCACGACGGGCAGCGCCACCGCGATCGGGCTGATCTATCCCGAGCTCGCCGGCAAGCTGAACGGACATGCCGTGCGCGCGCCGGTGCTGAACGCCTCGCTGACCGACGCCGTGTTCGAGATGGCGCGCGCGGTCACGGTCGAGGAGGTGAATGCGCTGTTCGCGGCCGCCGCGTCCGGCCCGCTCGCCGGCATCCTCGGCGTCGAGCACCGCCCCCTCGTCTCGGCCGACTACCGGGGCGATTCCCGGAGCGCGATCGTCGACGCGCCCTCGACCATGGTGACCGACGGGACGATGCTGAAGGTCTATGCCTGGTACGACAACGAGATGGGCTATGCCTGCCGCATGGTCGATCTCGCCTGCATCGTCGGCGCGGCGCTTTGAGCGACCGGCGCGCCTACGCGAGCGTTGTCGCTGCCTATTGGGGCTTCACGCTCACCGACGGCGCGCTGCGCATGCTGGTGCTGCTGCACTTCTTCACCCTCGGCTACACGCCGTTCCAGCTGGCGCTGCTGTTCGTGCTCTACGAGGTCGCCGGGATGGCGACCAACCTGTTCGGCGGCTGGGCGGCGACACGCTTCGGGGTCAACGTCACGCTGTCGAGCGGACTGGCGATCCAAGTCGTCGCCCTGCTGATGCTCTCCGCACTCGACCCGGCGTGGTCGCCGGGCTGGTCGGTCGCCTATGTGGTGCTCGCGCAGGGGCTCGCCGGCGTCGCCAAGGACCTGACCAAGACCAGCGCGAAATCGGCGATCAAGCTGGTGACGCCGGCAGGCGAGGCGGCGGCGCTGTTCCGCACCGTTGCCTGGCTGACCGGCTCGAAGAACGCGCTCAAGGGCGTGGGGTTCTTCCTGGGCGGCGTGCTGCTCTCGGCGCTCGGCTTCGTGCACGCGCTCTGGCTGATGGCCGGCACGCTCGCGGTGGTGTTCGTTGCCACCGTGCTCGCGCTGCCGCGCATGTTCGGGCGCGCAAAGCGGGCCTCGCGCCTGCGCGAACTGTTCGCCAAGGCGCGCGCGATCAACCTGCTCGCCGCCGCGCGCATCGTCCTGTTCGGCGCGCGCGACGTCTGGTTCGTGGTCGGGCTGCCGGTGTTCCTCTACGCGAACGGCTGGGCCTTCGCGGAGGTCGGCGGCTTCCTCGCCGCCTGGACGATCGGCTATGGCGCGGTGCAGGGCCTCGCCTATCGCATCGTTCCGCGCAGCGCCGACGGCCTCTCGGCCGAGGTTCCGGCGGCACGGCTCTGGGCGGGCCTGCTTGCCGTCATCCCGCTCGCGCTCGCGCTCGCGCTCATCGTGCTGCCGCCGGCCGCCGCGCAGGCTGTCGTCGTCATCGGGCTCGCGCTGTTCGGCGCCGTCTTCGCGGTCAACTCCTCCGTCCACTCCTACCTGATCGTTGCCTATGCGGGCTCCGAGAAGGTCGCCGAGGATGTGGGCTTCTACTACGCGGCGAATGCGGCCGGCCGGCTCGCCGGCACGCTGCTCTCGGGGCTGCTCTACCAGTCGGGCGGGCTCACGGCCTGCCTGCTCGGCTCGTTCCTGATGCTCGCGGCGAGTGCCGCGGTCAGCCTGGCTCTGCCGACACGGGCCGCCGTGCCCGCGCGCGCCTGACCGGCGCCGGCGCTGCCCCCTTCCCCCAGAGCGTATCGACCGTGCGCGCGATGTGCGCCCGCATCGCCTCCTCGGCCGCCGGCGCATCGTGCGCGGCAAGGGCGGCGAAGATGCGCGCATGCTCGGCCATCGCGCGGTCGGGCTCGAGCCGCATCGTGCGCATGCGCGCCTGGGTGATCAGGAAATAGCCGCGCAGGCCCCGCACCGCGTTGGTCAGGAAGACGTTGTCGGCCGCCTTCAGGATCAGCGCGTGGTAGCGGTCGTTCGCCTCCACCAGCGCGTCGCGGTCGAGCGCCCGCGTCGCCGTCCGCAGCTGCTCCATGATCGCCTCGAGCCGGGAGAGATCCTCGGAGGCGATCCGTTCGGCCGCGAGCCGCGCGGCAATCCCTTCGAGCGCGGCCCGGATCAGCCCCATCTCGTGGGCCTTCTCCGGCGCGAACGCGACCCAGGTGCCGCGGCGTGGCTGGGTCACGACCATCCCCTCCTGTTCGAGCCGCTTCAGCGCCGCCTTGATCGGGCTGGTCGAGACGCCAAACGAGGCGGAGAGTTCCCGCTCCGACAGCCGCGCGCGCGGCGCGAGCCGGCCGGCGGCGATCGCGTCACGGATCAGCCGGTAGACCTGCTCCGCGACCGGCATCGCGCCTTCCGTCGCGGCCGTGACGGCGGCGCTGCGGCCCGGTTCCTCCCTGACGAAACTCGGCATTGCGTACTGATGTATCAGGTGGCAGTCTCGCAGACAACGCGGCACGGTGCGCGCCGCGGCGTCGGGTGTCCAGCCCGCAACGAACACGGAGGATCCATGTCCAAGCGCATGCTCGCGGCGGCAGCCGCGCTCGCCATCGCCGTCTCGCCCGCCACCGCGCAGGAATGGCGCGGCTGGAACATCCATGTGCCTGACTATCCGAACAGCCATGGCCTCGAGAAATGGGCCGAGCTGGTGGGGCAGCGCACGAACAACCGCATCCGCATGCGCATGTTCCACTCCGCCCAGCTCGGTCAGCAGGACGAGGCGATCCAGCAGCTCCGGCTCGGCGCGATCGATGTGGCGAACTTCAACATCACGCCGCTGAACAACCTGGTGCCCGAGACCCAGGTGCTGACCCTGCCCTTCATCTTCCGCGATGTCGGCCACAGCCACCGGGTCGTGGACGGCGCCGTGGGCGATGCGATCGCCCGCGAGATCGAGGCCAAGCTGAACATGGTGGTGGTGAGCTGGTTCGATGCCGGCGCGCGTTCGGTCTACACCCGCAACCGCGCCATCCGCACGCCCGAGGACATGCGCGGCCTCAAGATCCGCGTGCAGACCTCCGACCTCTTCATCGATCTGATGCGCGCGCTTGGCGCCAACCCGGTGCCGCTGCCATTCGGCGAGCTCTACACCGCGTTGCAGACCGGCGTGGTGGACGGGGCGGAGAACAACTGGCCGTCCTTCGAGAGCCAGCGCCACTACGAACATGCGCGGTTCTACTCGACCACCGAGCACTCCAACGTCCCGGAGATCGTGGTGGTCAACAAGCAGCGCTGGGACCGCCTCTCGGCGGCCGACCGGGAGATCGTGCGCACGGCGGCGCGCGAGGCCTCGGCCCTGCAGCGCCAGCTCTGGGCCGAGCGCGAGAAGCAGTCGCGCGACCGGGTGATCGCCGCCGGCGTGACCGTGACCGACATCCAGGACCGCACGCCGTTCTCGCGGCTGATGGAACCGATCTACGCCAAGTATGCCGGTGCCGCGAACCTGAAGGCGCTGGTCGAGCAGATCCGGGCGACACAGTGACGGGAGTGCGCGCGTGAGGGCGGCCGTCGCCGCCCTCTCCGCGGTCCTCGACCTCGTCGCGCGTGGCGTGATCCTGCTGGCGGGGGCGACGCTGGTCGCCCTCGTCATCAGCCTGATCTGGATGGTGTTCGGCCGGTACGTGCTGAACGACACGCCAACCTGGGTCGAGCGCGGCGCCCTGCTCGCGATCCTGTTCGTGGCGCTGCCGGTCGCAGGCGTCGGCGTGCGCGAGCGGTTCCACATGGCGGTCGAGCTCGTGGTCGCGGCCCTGCCGGCGGTGGCACGGCCCGCCGTTGCGGTCATGGCCGATCTTGCCCTGTTCGCCCTTGGCTTCATCATGGTCGAGTGGGCCTGGGTGCTGGTCGGCAACTACTGGACCTTCCGCATCCCGCTGCTCGGCATCAGCCAGGGCTGGCAGTTCGTGCCGATGGTGATCTGCGGCGCGCTGACCATGCTGTTCGTCGCCGAGCATCTGCTGCGACGTCTCGCCGGCCTGCCCCCGCTCGGCCGCACCGCTTCGGACTGATCCCGCATGGGCCTTGCCATCCTGTTCGGCGTGTTCGCGCTCGCGCTCGCCGCCGGCGTGCCGGTCTCCTTCGCGCTCGGTCTCGCCGCCGTCGCCGGGTTCTGGTGGGAAGGCCTGCCGATCGCGGTCGCGTTCATGCAGATGACCTCCGGCATGAACGTGTTCTCGCTGCTGGCGATCCCGTTCTTCATCTTCGCCGGCGAGATCATGCTGCACGGGGGGATCGCGACGCGCCTGGTCGCCCTCGCCTCCGCCGCGGTCGGCGGGGTGAAGGGGGGCCTGGGCATCGTCAACGTGTTCGCCTCGATGCTGTTCGGCGGCATCTCCGGCTCGGCGGTGGCAGACACCTCGGCGCTCGGCTCGATCCTGATCCCGGCGATGCGCAAGAAGGGCTACGACACCGACTACGCGGTGAACGTCACCGTCAGCTCGTCGATCGCCGGGATCATGATCCCACCCTCGCACAACATGATCCTGTACTCGCTTGCGGCGGGCGGCGGCGTGTCGGTCTCGGCGTTGTTCATGGCCGGCGTGGCACCCGGCATGATGATGTGCGTCTGCCTCGCGGTCGCGGCGTATGTGATCGGGGCGAAGCGCGGCTATCGCGGCGATCCGTTCCCGGGCTTCCGTGCGCTCGCCCGTGCCGCCGCGGTGGCGTTCCCGGGCCTGTTCACCGCGATCATCATCCTGGGCGGCGTGCTCGGGGGCATCTTCACCGTGACCGAGAGCGCGGCGATGGGCGCGGGCTGGGCGGTGTTCTGCACCGCGCTGCTGTATCGGGAACTGAGCTGGGACGGGTTCGTCACCGCGGTCGCGCAGTCGGTGCGCACCACGTCGGTGGTGCTGCTGCTGGTCGGCACCGCCTCGGGCTTCGCCTATCTGCTGGCGCTGCACCGCGTGCCGGAGGAGCTCGCGACCGCGATGCTCGCGATCTCCGACAACCCGGTCGTGCTGATGCTGATGATCAACGTCGCCCTGCTGGTGCTCGGCTGCATCATGGACATGGCCGCGCTGATCCTGATCTGCACGCCGATCTTCCTGCCCGTGGCGACGCAGATCGGGCTCGATCCGGTGCAGTTCGGCATGGTGATGATGATGAATCTCGGGCTCGGTCTCACCACGCCGCCGGTGGGTGCCGTGCTGTTCGTCGGCTGCGCGATCGCGCGGGTGAAGATCGAGTCCGTGATGCGCACGATCTGGCCGTTCTACGCCGCGATCCTTGCGGCGCTGGCACTCACCACCTACTGGTCGCCGCTGTCGCTGACCCTGCCGCGGCTCACGCTCGGCTATGGCGGCTGACGACCCATCTGCCGGAAGGAGATCCATGAGCGAGATCCGCGTGCTGAACCCCGATCTGCGCTTCGCGCTCGGCGAGGGTCCGGTGTGGGATGCGGCGAACAGCCGCGTGCTGGTCGCCGACATCCTCGGTTGTTCGATCACGGCCGTGTCACTCGACGGCACGGTGCTGAACACCTGGCATTTTCCGTCCGAGGTCGGATCGTTCGGGCTCTGCCGCTCAGGGCGCTGGATCGTCGCGCTGCGCCACGAGGTGGTGCGTTACGACTGGCGCGCGCGGCGGATCGAACCCTTCTGCGCGCCTGGACCGATCCCGCCCTACGGCCGGCTGAATGACGGCAAGATCGGCCCGGACGGCGCGTTCTGGGTCGGCTCCATGGACGAGCGCGTGCAGCGTGAGCCGATCGGACGGCTGTTCCGCATCACCCCCGACGGAACCTGGCGCGAGATCTGCGATGGACTGCTGACCGCCAACGGCATCGCCTGGACCGCGGACGGGCGAACGATGGTTCACAGCGACAGCGGCGCGCTCTGGATCGACGCCTGGGACATCGATCCCGCGACCGGTGCGGCGAGCAACCGCCGCCGCATCGCCACCCCCGACGCCGAGGCGATCGGCCGGCCCGATGGTGCCGCCTTCGACGCGGCCGGGCGCTACTGGTCAGCGGGCGTGCGCAAGGGACGGATCAACCGGTTCCGGACCGACGGCACGCTGATCGACAGCCTCCCCTTCCCCGCGCTCGGCATCACCATGCCCTGCTTCTGCGGGCCCGATCTGCGCACGATCGTCTGGACATCGCTGCGCACCCTGCTCGGACCTGAAGGCGTCGGCGCGAGCCCGCTCTCGGGCGCGCTGTTCACCATGAAGTCCGACGAGCCGGGCGTGCCCGTGCCGATGTTCGCCGATTGACCGAGGAGGGTCCGATGTCTGTTCCCGCCAAGTCCGTGCTGCTCACCGGCGCGTCCGGCGCGCTCGGGCGACAGTTGACGCGCCATCTCGCCGCTTCCGGCTGGACGCTGCGCCTGACCGATATCGCGCCGTTTCCCGATGCGCTGCCCAAGGGCGCGAGCTTCGTCGCCGCCGATCTCAGCGACGGCGTGGCGATCCTGCGCCTCGCGGAAGGGTGCGGGGCGATCCTGCATTTCGGCGGGGTCTCGGTCGAGCGCCCGTTCGAGGAGGTGCTGGGGCCGAACATCCGCGGCCTCTATCACGTCTACGAGGCGGCCCGGCGCGAGAATGCGCGTGTGGTGTTCGCCTCCTCCAACCACACGATCGGTTTCCATGAGCGCACCGAGCCGCTCGACCACGATTGCGACATGCGCCCTGATGGGTATTACGGCCTCGCCAAGGCCTATGGCGAGCTGATGGGCCGGATGTACTGGGACAAGCACGGGGTGGAGAGCGTCTTCCTGCGCATCGGCAGTTCGGTGCCGGAGCCGGTGAACAACCGCATGCTCTCCACCTGGCTCTCCTACCCCGACCTCTGCCGGCTGGTGGAACGGTGCGTGCTGGCTGAGCGCGTCGGCTGCGCCGTGATCTGGGGTGCTTCGGACAACAGCCGCACGTTCTGGCGCAAGGATGCGCGCGCGCTGATCGGCTGGGCGCCGCAGGACAGCGCCGACACCTTCGCCGGCCAGCTCGCCGGCAAGGTCAGCGGCAATCCGGTGGAGGAGCGCTATCAGGGCGGGCCGTTCTGCGCGATGGAGTACAGCCGCAAGGGCGGGTTCAGCCCGAAGGACCTGTTCAGCGACACGTGAACACTTGGTCGTGGGCGGGTCAGGCCGCGCGAACATACCCAAGATTCTGCACGCAGCGATTGACACGAGATGATGCCCACACGTAGCGTTACGAAGGTGCCGCCATGAGCTGCCGATCTCCGTGCCCCAGCGTCACTACCTGATCGTGCCAGCCAGTCGCGCCGCGCAGCCGAGGGTGCGCGAAGCGGTCATGCAGGCTGGCGGTCTGGTGATCGTCGCTGTCTCCTCCGGCGCGCTCATCGTCCGGTTGGACGATGCGGGCAAGGAAGCGGTCACGGCGCGGCGCGACGTGCATCATTGCGGCGGCGTGGACATCGCGCCACGGCCCATCCGCCGAATCCGGGTGGACCAGGCGGGCAACAGGATCGGCGGCTAGGCCGCAGACGAACGGAGGGTTCGGGTTATGGCAAATCTCGCGCGTGGCGTCGGGCAGGCCCTGCTGGACGTTCCTTTTCCCGAAATGGTCGAGAAGATGGGCCTCGCGATCGCCGAGGCGCAGCTGGCACTCGACCTGAACAGCATCCAGACGGCGCAGGCGCTCGCCAACACCATGCTGCCCGAAGGCACGGTGGTGGTCGCGATCAAGGAAACGGTGGACGCCGACGGCAACGTCACCAACACCGAGGTGCTGTACAACGACAAGGAGATGCCGCTGCTGGTCTACGGCATCAACCCGACCTTCTACGCGTTCAGTGAGACCATCATCGAAGTGAAGATGGCGATCACCATGTCGCTGGAGGTCGCGCGCAGCGTCAGCTTCGGCACGACGACGAAGTTCGAGAACAAGACCAAGTTCCAGGCGAGCTACAAGACTGGCGGACTGCTCGGCCTGCTCGCCGGTTCGGGCAAGGCAAGCGTGGAGAACACCACGACGGTCGCCCGCACCTCGACGATGAACGCCTCCTACACCTCGAAGTTCAACTTCAAGGTCGAGGGATCGAGTCTGCTGCGCACCACGCTGACGCCGGTGCCGCCGCCCAGCCGCGTGATCCCCAAGATCACCGTGCAGCAGCCGGCGGCCCCGCCCGGCCCGTGATCGCGGCCTGAGCGCACGCCATGGCCGACGAGATCGAGGAGGTCCTGGTCCGCCCGCTCGGCGAGGTGCTGGCACGCGTCGGCGAGGGGGTGGCGCAGGCGCAGCGGGCGATGGACCTGAACAGCATCGCCACCCAGACGCTGATCGACAACGATCCGGTGCTGAGCGAATACGGCTTGCAGGCGACGTGGTATCACATGCCCGAGGTGACGCTCGAGCTGAAGATGTCGCTGGCCATGAAGCGCGAGACCAAGACCGACACGTCGGGGCGGGTGCTGGTCAGCAGGCTCAGCCTGCTGGCCGCACCGCACAACGCCAAGGTGCAGAACACGCTCGGCCTCGACGTCCAGGGCACCAGCGTGGTGAAGGCGCGGATCGTCTCGATCCCGCCGCCGCCGCGCCCCGAGGGCTGAGCGCCGGCCGAATGCGGTGGAGGGTCCCGGCGCATGCCGGAGAATGACGCGATTGCCGACCGTCTGGCGCGCATCGAGAAGACGCTGGACGCGTTCCACAGCCGTCTGTCGGCGTTGGAGGAGGCCGTGCGCGGCGGTGCGACGCCGCGCATGGCGGCCGAGCCGACGCGTGAGGAGATGCTGCTGAGGGCGCGCGTCGCGGACCTTGAGGCCGACAAGCTCACCCTCACCGACCGGGTCAAGACACTCGCTGCGGGGCGGTTGCAGGCGAGCCCGGAACAGGTGACGGGCGGCTTCCGCAAGGCGATCGAGGCGTTCCAGGGCGGCCTTGAGCCGAAGCCCGGCGACCGCACCGCCTATACGGTCAGCGAGATGCAGGTCGGGCTGAAGTCGCTGGTGGCCCTCGACGACTCCGGTGCGCTGCGGTTCGTGCTGCCCGCGCCGGATGAGCGGTTCGATCCGGCGCAGCTGACCGAGGTCAAGTTCACGCTCCGCGCAGCGAGCGAGGCGGCCGCAGCCGTGCCCGGGCTGATCCCGGTGCCGAGCCTGCTCGGCCTGCCGCGCGCGGCCGCCGAGACGGCACTGGCGCGCGCCGGGTTGAAGCTCGGCAAGGTGGCGGAGCAGGAGAGCCGCTACGCGCCCGGCACGGTGATCGGCCAATCGCCTGATCCGGGCGACGAGGTCGCGCCCGAAGTGCCGATCGCGATCGTGGTCGCCGTAGCCATCAAGCCGACCGTGCCCGATCTGCGCGGCCTCGCCGTTGAGGAGGCGACCAGCCGGATCGAGGCGCTCGGCCTCGTGCCCGGGCGGGTCGCGCAGCGCGAGTCGAAGGACGCGGCCGAGGGCAGCGTGCTGACGCAGGAACCGCTCGCCGGGATGCGCGTCGAGCCGGGCTCGGCGGTGACGCTCGTCGTGGCGGTCGCGCCGCCGCCGACCGTTGCCGTGCCGGATCTCGCCGGCCTTTCGCGGCCGGAGGCCGAGCGGCTGCTGAAGGCGGCCGGGCTCACGCTCGGTGAGGTGACGGAGAAGGAGGGCGGACGCCCCGGCCTGGTACTGGCGCAGGCGCCCAAGCCCGGCACCGAGGTACCGCCAGGCGCGCCGGTGTCGTTGGTGGTGGCGGCCGATGTCGTCGTGGACGTGCTGATCGATCGCGCGGTGAAGGCGGCGGCGGGCACGCGCGCCGGGATCAGCGGCAAGCTGCTCGGCGACCGTCTGCGTGCGCTCAAGCTGACGGACTACGCCGCCTTCGAGGCGCTGGCCTCGGCCTCGCTCGAGGAGTTGCAGAAGTCGATCGGCGCGCCGACACCGCGCGGCTTGCAGGACGCGCAGGCGGCCTTGCGCAAGGCGCTCGAGGGAGAGAGCGGCTAGTGGCGCCTTTGGTTCACGGAAAGCGACCTCAGTACCCGCGGCCAGGGTCAACCCGGTTCGGCGGCGCTTGGCCCGCGCGGATCGCGGCCAGATTCGCCAGCAGGATGTCGAGCGTCCGGTCGTTGTAGGTCTCGGGATCATCCGACGAGACGTGGGGCACCACCAGCAGCCCTGGGGTGCGCCAGAGGCGATGGCCCGGTGGCAGAGGTTCGGGCACGGCGACGTCGGTGACGCAGCCGGCGAGATGGCCGGACTCCAGGGCGTCGCACACCGCATCCTGGTCCCACACCGCGCCGCGCGCGATGTTCACGACCTTGGCGCCCGGCGGCAGCAGGCCAAGGCGGCGGCGGTCGATCAGGCCCCGCGTCGCCGGCGTGAGCGGGCAGGCCAGCAGCAGGAACTCGGCCCGCGGCAGCACCGCGTCGAGCGCAGCGGTGGCATGGACCTCGTCGCAGTCGGGGTGCGGCGTGGGGCTGGTGCGCACGCCGAGGACATGCATGCCGAAGGCGCGTGCCTGCTGTGCCGCCGCGCCGCCCAGCGTGCCGAGCCCGACAATGCACACCGTCCGTCCCGCAAGCACCGAGCCGAAGCGCGGCGCCCAGCGCTCCTCGCGCTGCGCCGAGGCGAAATGCGGGATGTGGCTCGCCAGCATCAAGAGCGCCATCAGCGCGAACTCGCCCGCCTTCCTCGCGTGCGTGCCGCGGTTGTTGAGCAGCGTGACCTCCGGCGGCAGCCAGTCGAACGGTGCGAGCCGATCCAGCCCGGCCGAGTTGCAGGCGATCACCTCCAGCCGCGGCGCGAGCGAGGGGAGTGCGCCGACGGGGAATCGTTCCTTCACGATCCTTGTCCAGGTGAGCAGCACTTCCGCCTCGCGCATGGCGGAGGCGAAGCCGGCATCGTCCGAGGCGAAGGAGACATCGAGAGGCCCGGGAGTCGCGGCTCGCCCCACAGCGGCCGACCATTGCTCCGGCGTGAAGGCGAAGGCGGCCTCGTCGGCCGGATTCTGGATGTGGATGCGCATGCGCGCGAGGCTCGCACAGGCGAGCAGGACGTCAAGGCAGCAGGCTGCGACGATACAACATCGTTACGGATCGCCGCCGAGCAACCCGATGCTCACGCGTCCATCTTCAGCGCGGCGAGGAACGCGGTCTGCGGAATCTCCACCTTGCCGAACTGGCGCATGCGCTTCTTGCCTTCCTTCTGCTTCTCCAGCAGCTTGCGCTTGCGCGTGATGTCGCCGCCGTAGCATTTGGCGGTGACGTCCTTCGACAGTGCCGAGATCGTCTCGCGCGCGATCACCCGCCCGCCGATCGCGGCCTGGATCGCGATCTTGAACAGCTGCTTCGGGATCAGCTCCTTCAGCTTCTCGCAGATCGCACGGCCGCGCTTCTCGGCCTGGCTGCGATGGGCGATGAACGACAGCGCATCCACCGGATCGCCGTTCACCAGGATCGAGATCTTCACCAGGTCCGCCTCGGCGTAGCCGTCCATCGCGTAGTCGAAGCTCGCGTAGCCGCGGCTCACCGATTTCAGCCGGTCATAGAAGTCGAACACCACCTCGTTCAGCGGCAGGCGATAGACCGCCATCGCGCGGTTGCCGACATAGGTGAGATCGGCCTGCTGGCCGCGGCGCTCGTTGCACAGCGTCAGGATCGCGCCGAGATAGTCGTCGGGCACGAAGATCGTCGCCTTGATCCAGGGCTCCTCGATGTGATCGATCACGCTGCCGTCCGGCATGTCGGCCGGGTTGTGCAGCTCGTTCATCGACCCGTCGGTGCGATGCACGCGATAGACGACAGAGGGCGCGGTCGCGATCAGGTCGAGATCGAACTCGCGGATCAGGCGTTCCTGGATGATCTCGAGGTGCAAGAGGCCGAGGAAGCCGCAACGGAAGCCGAAACCGAGGGCCGCCGAGGTCTCCGGCTCGTAGTGGAACGAGGCGTCGTTCAGGCGCAGCTTGGCCAGGCTCTCGCGCAGCTTCTCGAAATCATCGGCATCGGTCGGGTAGAGGCCGCACCACACCACCGGCACCGAGGGCTTGAAGCCGGGCAGGGCCTCGGCCGCCGGCGCGCGGTCATCGGTGATCGTGTCGCCGACGTTGCAGTCGGCCACAGTCTTGATGCCGGCGGTGATGTAGCCCATCTCGCCCGGGCCGAGATCGTCCACCGTCACCATCTTCGGCGTGAAGATGCCCGTGGCCTCGACCGTGTGGACCGCGCCCGTGCTCATGAAGCGGATGCGCTGGCCCTTCCTGAGCCGCCCGTCCTTCACGCGCACGAGGATGACGACGCCGAGATAGGCGTCGTACCAGCTATCGACCAGCAACGCCTTGGTCGGCGCGGCCGCATCGCCCTTGGGCGGCGGCAGGCGTGTCACGATCGCCTCCAGCACGCCTTCGATATTCAGCCCCGTCTTGGCGCTGATCATCACCGCGTCGTCGGCCGGCAGGCCGATCACATCCTCGATCTGCTCCTTCACCCGGTCGGGCTCGGCCGCGGGCAGGTCGATCTTGTTCAGCACCGGCACGATCTCGTGACCCGCATCGATCGCCTGATAGACATTGGCCAGCGTCTGCGCCTCCACGCCCTGGCTCGCGTCCACCACCAGCAGCGAGCCCTCGCAGGCGGCAAGGCTGCGCGACACCTCGTAGG
This sequence comes from uncultured Elioraea sp., assembly GCA_964533585.1. Classification (GTDB taxonomy): domain Bacteria; phylum Pseudomonadota; class Alphaproteobacteria; order Acetobacterales; family Acetobacteraceae; genus Elioraea. Next base: position 7,011 of record CAZHMM010000042.1, on the reverse strand, counting down.
CGAAATCCACATGCCCCGGCGTGTCCATCAGGTTCAGCTCGTAGGTGTTGCCGTCCTTGGCCGGGTAGATCAGCCGCACGGTCTGCGCCTTGATGGTGATGCCGCGCTCGCGCTCGATGTCCATCGAATCGAGCACCTGGTCCTTCATCTCGCGGTCGGTGAGCGCGCCGCAGGCCTGGATCAGCCGGTCCGCGAGCGTGGACTTGCCGTGGTCGATATGCGCGATGATCGAGAAGTTGCGGATCAGGTGAAGTGGCGTGTCTGTCATGGGTCCGGGGGCGTCGTGCGCCGAAGGGCCGAGGCGGAATGGCCAAGCCGGCCGTCGAAGGGTCACTTAGGCCAAACGGGCGGGATTTCAAAGCGCGGAGGCGGCATTGACACCCGCGTGACCGGCCGCCGAGGCTTGCGCCACGGGCAGGAGGGAGCGCGATGGCCAAGGGCAACGGGCAGGACGACGGCAAGCCAAGGCTGAGAAGCCGCGAGTGGTTCGACGATCCGCATGATCCGGGCATGACGGCGCTCTATCTCGAGCGCTACCTCAACTACGGCCTGACCCGCGAGGAACTCCAGTCCGGAAGGCCGATCATCGGCATCGCCCAGACGGGCAGCGACCTCGCCCCCTGCAACCGCCACCATGTCCAGCTTGCCGGCCGCGTGAAGGACGGCATCCGCGACGCCGGCGGCGTGCCGATCGAATTTCCGATCCACCCGATCCAGGAGACCGGCAAGCGCCCGACCGCCGCGCTCGACCGCAACCTGGCCTATCTCTCGCTCGTCGAGGTGCTGCACGGCTACCCGCTCGACGGCGTGGTGCTGACCACCGGCTGCGACAAGACCACGCCGGCCTGCCTGATGGGCGCGGCGACGGTGAACATCCCCGCGATCGTGCTCTCGGGCGGGCCGATGCTGGACGGCTGGTGGAACGGCCGGCTCGCCGGCTCCGGCACGGTGATCTGGGAGGCGCGCAAGCTGCTCGCCACCGGCCAGATCGACACCGAGCAGTTCATGCAGATCGCCGCCTCCTCGGCGCCCTCGGTCGGGCACTGCAACACCATGGGCACCGCGCTGTCGATGAACGCGCTCGCCGAGGCGCTGGGCATGAGTCTGCCCGGCTGCGCGGGCATTCCCGCGCCCTACCGCGAGCGCGGCTGGATGGCCTACGAGACCGGCCGGCGCATCGTCGCGATGGTGCGCGAGAACCTGCGCCCTTCGGACATCCTCACCCGCGCGGCGTTCGAGAACGCGATCGCGGTGGCCTCGGCGATCGGCGCATCGTCGAACTGCCCGCCGCACATCATCGCCATCGCGCGGCACATCGGCGTAGAGCTCACGATCGAGGACTGGCAGTCGATCGGCGCCGATGTTCCGCTGCTGGTCGATTGCCAGCCCGCCGGCCGCTTCCTCGGCGAGCGGTTCCATCGCGCCGGCGGCATCCCGGCGGTGATGAAGGAGCTGCTCGATGCCGGGCGGCTGCAAGGCGAGGCGATGACCGTGACGGGGATGAGCGTCACCGCCAACCTGGCCGCCGTACCGGAGCCGGACCGCGAGGTGATCCGCGCCTATGAGCGCCCGCTGAAGGAGCGGGCCGGCTTCGTCGTGTTGTCGGGCAATCTGTTCGACAACGCGGTGATGAAGGTGAGCGTGATCGACCCGGAGTTCCGCAAGCGCTTCCTGTCCGACCCGCCCGACGTGTTCGAGGGCAAGGCGATCGTGTTCGAGGGGCCGGAGGACTACCACGCGCGCATCGACGACCCCGCCCTCGGCGTCGACGAGCGCTCGATCCTGGTGATCCGCAACTGCGGGCCGGTAGGTTACCCCGGCTCGGCGGAGGTGGTGAACATGCAGCCGCCGACCGCCCTGCTCGCCAAGGGCATCCCCGCGCTGCCGACGATGGGTGACGGGCGACAGTCCGGCACCTCGGGCAGCCCCTCGATCCTGAACGTCTCGCCCGAGGCGGCGGTCGGCGGCGGGCTCGCGCTGCTGCGCACGGGCGACCGGGTGCGGATCGACCTCAATACCCGCCGGGTGGATGTGCTGATCGACGAGGCCGAGCTCGCTCGGCGTCGCGCTGCCTGGACGCCGCCCGAGCACGCGCACAAGACGCCCTGGGAGGAGATCTACCGTTCGCTGGTGGGACAGCTCGGCACGGGCGCCTGCCTGGAGCCGGCCACACTCTATCTCGACATCGTGGCGACGCGCGGGGAAAGCCGGCACAGCCACTGAGCGTGGGCCGGCCGGTGCGGGCTCCCTCTTGCGGCGGCCTGCCCAAGCCAGTCTAAAGAGGCGCGATGCCCGCCGATCTCGATCCGCGCCGCTGGATGCGCGCCGCACAGCGCGCGCTTGGCCGCCTGCCGGCCGTCTCGGCGCCGTTCGCCCGGCCGCCCGAGTCGCCCGGCCTGCCGCTGAGCGATCCCTGGCCGGGCGACGCCGGGCGGGGCACGCGCCTGCTCAAGGGCGAGCTGGTCGTCGAGGGCACCGCACGGCCGCTCGACCCGTCCGCGGCGGGCGATGATCCCTGGAGCGAGGCGGCGCACGGCTTCGCCTGGCTGCGCGACCTGCGCGCCGTCGGCAGCGATGCCGCGCGGATGCGCGCGCGCGCCCTGGTCGGTGGCTGGATCGAGGCCGCGCCCGCAACGCCGCCCGCGCGCGAGGCCGTGCTCGGCCAGCGCATCGCCGCGCTGCTGTCGCACTGGGATTTCCTGGCCGCGAGCGCGGATGAAGCGTTCCGCGCGGCGGTGATGGGCCGCATCGTCGAGGACGCGCGCACGCTGTCGGGCCTGCTGCCGGCCGAGACCATGGACGCGCGCGCCTTCCCCGCGCTGAAGGGGTTGGTCGCCGCGGGGGTCAGCCTTCCCGGCGGCGAGCCGCATCTGGCGCGCGCGTTGCGCTTCCTCGGCCAGGAGATCGACCGCCAGGTGCTGGCGGATGGCGGCCATGTCGAGCGCAGCCCGGCTGCACTCGTCGCCGTCGTGATGGACCTGATCGAGATCCGCTCCATGCTCGCAACTGCCCGCGTGGCCGTGCCCGATGCGCTCACCGTGGCAATCGATCGGGCGATGCCGATGCTCGCGGCGCTCCGCCACGGCGATGGCGGGCTCGCGCTGTTCAACGGCACGCGCGAGGGCGACCCGGCGCTGCTGTCGCTGGTGCAGGCGCAGAGCACGGTTCGGGCGCGGCCGGCAGGGCGCGCGCCCGAGATGCGCTTCGAGCGGCTCTCGGCCGGGCGCACCGTGCTGATCGTCGATGCCGGAGTGCCGCCGGCGCGCGGCCAGGACCGGCTCGCTCATGCCGGCACGCTGGCCTTCGAGATGTCGGTCGGGCGCGACCGGCTGATCGTCAATTGCGGCGCCGCGCCGGCTGCCGCCAGCGGCTGGCGCGACGCGCTGCGCGCCACGGCCGCGCACTCGACGCTGGTGATCGCGGACGTGAACTCGTCGGAGCTGAAGGAGCGCGGGCTCGGCCGTCGGCCGGAACAGGTCATCGTGCAGCGGCACGAGGCGAACGGTGCGCATTGGCTGGATGCCAGCCACGATGGGTGGAAGAAGCCGTTCAATGCGGTCCATCGCCGCCGGCTCTATCTCGGCGACACCGGCGAGGACGTGCGCGGCGAGGACAGCATCGAGGCGCCGCACCCCCAGCCCTTCGCGATCCGCTTCCACCTCCACCCCTCGGTCAATGCGAGCCTGCAGCAGGACGGCGCCGGCGTGCTGTTGCGCACGCCGACCTCCGGCGGCTGGGTGCTGCGCGCCGATGGTGCGAGGCTCGCGCTCGAGGAGAGCATCTACGCCGGCACGGATGAGCGGCGGCGCACCCAGCAGGTGGTGTTGACGGGCGGCCCGGCCGAGGGCGTCTCCGTGGTGAAGTGGGCGATCACGCGGATGGGCGGGGCCTGAGGACCGCCGATGTGCGGCATCGCGGGCGTGTTCCTGCGCCGGCCGGAGGCCGAGGCGGCGTTGCGCGCGCGCGTGGCGGCGATGGGGCGGACGCTGGCGCATCGCGGTCCGGATGGCGCGGGCGAATGGGCTGACGCGCAGGTCGGCGTGGGCCTCGCGCATCGGCGGCTGGCGATCATCGATCTTTCGCCCAGCGGCGCGCAGCCGATGGTCTCGTCCTGCGGCCGCTACTTCGTCACCTATAACGGCGAGCTCTACAACTACCGCGCGCTACGCGACGAGCTCGCCGCATGCGGCCGGCCGGTACAGGGCGAAAGCGACACGGCGGTGCTGCTCGAAGCGGTGGCGCAGTGGGGGATGGACGGCGCGCTGCCGCGGCTCGATGCGATGTTCGCCGTCGCGCTGTGGGATCGCGCCGAGCGCGTGCTGTGGCTCGCGCGCGACCACGCCGGGATCAAGCCGCTCGCCTGGACGGTGCTGACGGACGGCGCGGTGCTGTTCGGCAGCGAACTGCGTGCACTGGAAGCCGCCGGCGGATGGTCGCCCGCGCTCGATGCGGAGAGTGTCGCGACGTATCTGCGGCTCGGCTGCATCCCGGCGCCGCGCACCGTGTTCCGCGACGTCCATAAGCTGCCGCCGGGCGGGGTGCTGCGCATCGGCATGGACGGCGCGCCGCAGCAGCGGCGCTGGTTCGACGTGCTGGCGGTCGCGCGCGAGGCGGCGCCGGCGCGGCTGACGCCGGCGGAGGCGGAAGAGGCAGTTGACGCGGCGCTTGCCGACAGCGTGCGCGCCCAGCTCGTCGCGGATGTGCCCGTGGGCGCGTTCCTCTCGGGCGGCGTGGACTCCTCGTCCGTGGTCGCGGCGATGGCGCGCGCAGCCCCCGGCGCGGCGCACGCCTTCACCATCGGCTTCGATGACCCGGCCTATGACGAAAGCGCCGACGCCGCGCGCATCGCCGAGACGGTTGGCGTGCGTCACACCGTGCTGCGCGCCACCGAGGCGGATGCGCTCGCGCTGGTGGAGGAGTTGCCGCGCGTCTACGACGAGCCCTTCGCGGACTCCTCGCAACTGCCGACAGTGCTGCTGGCGCGCCTGACGCGTGGGCATGTGACGGTCGCGCTGTCGGGCGACGGCGGTGACGAGCTGTTCGGTGGCTACCGCCGCCATGTGCTGGCCGCGCGGCTGTGGCCGAGTATCGCGCGCGTGCCGCTGCCGCTTCGGCGCGCGGCGGCCCGCGCGATCGGCGTCGTGCCGCCTGGCTGGTGGGACGCAGCCTTGCGTCCCCTCCCCCGCGCGCCGCGTCGCCCGGGCGAGACGCTGCACAAGCTCGCCTCCATCCTCGCCGCGCGCGAGCTCGATACGGTGTACGCGCGGCTCACCACCACCGACGGCGACGCGCTGCCGCACGGCGACGCGCCCGACGATCCGCTGACGCGCTTCCGCGCGCTCGATGCCGCCGGCTACCTGCATGACGACGTGCTGACGAAGGTCGATCGCGCCTCGATGAGCGTGGCGCTGGAAGTACGCGTGCCGATGCTGTCGCCGGCGATGATCCGGCTGGCCTTCTCGCTGCCGCCCGAGCTGCTGGTGCGCGCGGATGGCGGCAAGGCGGTGCTGCGTGACGCCCTCGCGCGCCACGTGCCGCGTGCGCTGTTCGAGCGCGAGAAGACGGGCTTCTCGTTCCCGGTCGGCGCCTGGCTGCGCGGGCCTTTGCGCGGTTGGGCCGGAGACCTGCTTGCGTCGCAGCGTCTGCGGGAGTCCGGGCTGATCGATCGCGGCCGGACAGCCCGGCTCTGGACCGAGCACGGCGCCGGCCGCCGCGACCATGCGAGCGCGCTCTGGGCCATCCTGATGCTCGCGGCCTGGTTGGAGGCGCGCAGGTGAAGATCGCGCAGCTCACCAATGTCGATTTCTCGCTGACGCACTTTCTTCTGCCGCTGATGCGGAGCCTGCGCGACCGCGGCCACGAGGTGGTCGGGATCTGCGCCGACGGGCCGAAGCTGGCGCCCGTACGCGCGGAAGGCTTCCGGATCGAGCCCGTGCCCTTCGCGCGCAGCCTCAATCCGGTCGCGAACCTGCCGGCCTTCCTCGCGCTGATCCGCCTGTTCCGGCGCGAGCGGTTCGACCTGCTGCACGTGCATACGCCGCTCGCCGGGCTGCTCGGGCGCATCGCCGGGCGGCTCGCCGGCATCCCCCGCATCGTCTACACGGCGCACGGGTTCTACTTCCACGAGGCGATGGCGCCCGCGAAGCGGCGGCTGCATGTCGGGATCGAGCGCTTCGGGCGTCGTTTCACAGACGTGCTGTTCACTCAGAGCGCCGAGGACGCCGAGACCGCGCTCGCCGAGCGGATCGCGCCGGGCGGGCGCGTGCTGGCGATCGGCAACGGGGTCGATCCGGCGCTGTTCCGCCCTGGCACGGCGGAGGAGCGTGCGGCCGCACGGGCTGCGCTGGGTGTATCCAACGATGCCGTCGTTGCGCTGATGATCGGACGCATGGTGGCCGAGAAGGGCTATCCGGAGCTGTTCGAGGCGCTGGCGCGCGTGCCCGGGCTGACGCTCGCCTGCGTCGGCACGCGGCTGGAGAGCGATCACGAGGGCGATGTTGCCGGGGCGCTCGCCCGCGCCGAAGGCGATCCCGCCGTGGCGGCGCGGCTCAGGCTGTTGGGGTATCGGACGGATGTCGCCGATCTGCTGCGCGGCGCCGATCTGTTCGTGCTGCCGAGCCATCGCGAGGGCATGCCGCGCAGCATCATTGAGGCCATGATGACCGGGTTGCCAGTGGTGGCCACGCGGATTCGCGGCGCGCGCGAGCAGGTGGTGGACGGCGAGACGGGGTTCCTGGTGCCGGTCCGCGATCCAGCCGCGCTGGCCGAGGCGCTGGGGCGGCTGGCGGCGGACGCAGGCTTGCGCACGCGGATGGGCGCGGCCGGGCAGGCACGGGCGCTGGAGTTGTATGACGAGGCGAAAGTGATCGCGCGCCAGATCGAGGCTTTGGGGTTATAGAGCCGGGGGACCACGCTGGTCCCCCGGACCCCCTGCACCTGGGGGCCCCTCCCGTTGGGCGGGGCCCGCGCGCCGACCAACGGGAGGCGCGCCCTCCAGGGGGGCGCGGGGGG
>CAZHMM010000041.1:23436-26059 GCA_964533585.1 uncultured Elioraea sp. | reverse complement strand
CGCAGCTCCATCTTGATCGGCCCCTCGCTCGATCCGCGCACGAACTGATCGACATAGGGGTTGCCGCTCTCGCGGATCGCGCCGGCCGGGCCCTGCCAGATGATCTTGCCGCCATGGATCATCGCCACCGTGTCGCCGATGCGCTGGGCCGAGGCCATGTCGTGCGTGATCGAGAACGCGGTCGCGCCGAGCCGCTTCACCTGCTCGACGATCAGCGCGTCGATGATCGCGCCCATGATCGGATCGAGCCCCGTGGTGGGCTCGTCGAAGAACATGATGTCGGGCCGCGCGGCGATCGCGCGGGCGAGCGCGACGCGCTTCTGCATCCCGCCCGACAGCTCCGACGGCGAGAGCTCGGCGACATCCGCGCCCAGGCCCACCTGGGCGAGGATCTCCACCGCGCGCGGCTTCGCCTCCGCGCGCTTCATCATCCGCCGCGCGAGCAGCCCGAAGGCGACGTTCTCCCAGACCGGCAGCGAATCGAACAGCGCGCCCTGCTGGAACAGCATGCCGATATGCGCGTTCACCGCCTCGCGCTCGCCGCGCGACATCGCCAGCACGTTCCGCCCGTCGATCTCGATCGTGCCGGCATCGGGCTCGATCAGGCCGAGGATGCACTTGATCAGCACCGACTTGCCCGAGCCCGACCCGCCGATCACGACGATGCCGCGCCCGGCCGGCACGTCGAGGTCGAGCGCGTCGAGCACGCGCTTCGGCCCGAACGCCTTGCAGAGCCCGCGGATGCGGATCTTCGGCGTCTCGCTCATCGCGCGAAGAACAACTCCGTGATGATGTAGTTGAAGGTCAGGATCAGGATCGAGGCGGAGACCACCGCATTGGTGGTGGCCGCGCCGACGCCCTGCGCCCCGCCCTTCGAGTGATAGCCCTGGTAGCAGCCCATCAGCGCGATGATGAAGCCGAACACCGCCGCCTTGACGAGACCCGAGAACACGTCCTGGAACTCGAGATACTCCCAGGTGCGCGCCATGTAGGTGCCGGCGTGGAAGTCGAGCTTGAACACGCCGACGACGAAGCCGCCGAGCACGCCGAGGATGTCGGCGACCAGCACCAGCATCGGCAGCACCAGCGTGGCCGCGACGATGCGCGGCACCACGAGATACTTCATCGGGTTGGTCGAGAGCGTGGTCAGCGCGTCGATCTGGTCGGTCACGCGCATGGTGCCGAGCTCGGCGGCGATCGCCGCGCCGATCCGCCCCGCCACCATCAGCCCCGCCAGCACCGGGCCGAGCTCGCGCGTGATCGACAGCACCACCACCGTCGCCACCGCGCCCTCGGCCGAGAAGCGCGCGAAGCCGGTGTAGGATTGCAGCGCCAGCACCATGCCGGAGAAGATCGCCGTCAGCGCCACCACCGGCAGCGAGAAGTAGCCGATGTCGACCATCTGGCGCGCGAGCAGGCGCGGATAGAAGGGCGGGCGGACCACGTGGCTCAGCGCCACCGCGGCGAACAGCGTCACGCCGCCGGCAGCCGACAGCACGCTGAACAGGCCGCGCCCGACCGCGGCAAGCAGATCGAGGATGGCGTTCACGCGGCGCCGCGATACTGCCGGCGATACCGCGCCCCGAGCGAGGTCAGGATCTCGTAGGCGTTGGTGCCGGCGCGCTCGGCCACCGCGTCGGGCGGCAGGTCAGGCCCGAGCAGGCGGATGAACCCGCCCGGGGCGGCCTCTGGCGCATCGGTCACGTCGAAGGTGAGGAGATCCATCGAAACCCGGCCTGCGAGCGACACCTGGCGGCCGCCGACGAGCCCTGCGCCGCGGCCGGAGAGGCTTCGTAGATAGCCATCGGCGTAGCCGGCCGCAACCGTTGCGATGCGCGACGGCCGCGCCGCCACCCACGTGGAGTTGTAGCCGACGCTCTCGCCCGCCTCGATCTCGCGCAGCTGGAGGATGCGCGCCTCCAGCGTGAGCACCGTGCGCATCGGGTTCGCCGCGTCGGGCGTCGGATTGATGCCGTAGAGGGCGGCACCGGGGCGGGCGAGATCGGAGGCGGCGAACTCGCCGAGGAAGAGGCCCGAGGAGTTCGCGACCGAGGTCGGCGCCGCCGGCAGCAGCGCGCGCAAGGCGTCGAAGCGCGCGACCTGCGCGCGGTTCAGCGGGTTCGCCGGCTCCTCGCTGGCGACGAAATGCGTCATCACGAAGCGGAGATCGAGCGCGGCGAGCGGGCTCGGGTCCTGCGCCAGGCGCTCGACCTCGCGCCGGCCGAGGCCGAGCCGGTTCATCCCCGTATCGATCTGGAGGATCGCGGGCAGGCGCGCGCCGCGCAGGCCAGCATGCGCGCTCCAGCGCTGAAGCGCGGCGAGGTCGTTCAGCACCGGCACGATGCCGGCCGCTGCGGCCTCCGCCTCGGCGCCGGCGACCAGCCCGTGCAGCACCGCGAGCGGCACCTCACGCGGCACGGTGTCGCGCAGCGCGAGCGCCTCCTCGAACTCGGCGACGAAGACGTGGCGCGCGCCCTCGGCGAGCAGCCGTCGCGTCACCTCCTGCGCGCCGAGCCCGTAGGCGTCCGCCTTCACCACCGCGGCGACGGGGCCGGAGGCATGGCGCGCCGACAGGTCGCGCCAGTTCGCCGCGATCGCGTCGAGGTCGATCGTCAGGATCGCG
>CAZHMM010000041.1:16721-23336 GCA_964533585.1 uncultured Elioraea sp. | reverse complement strand
TCAGTCCGCGTCATGCGCGCCGTGATGGCGATCCAGGTTGGCGAAGCGCGTGAACTCGGCCTCGAAGAACAGCTCCACCTTGCCGGTCGGGCCATGGCGCTGCTTGGCGAGATTCACCTCGGCGACGTTATGGACACGCTCCATGTCGGTGATCCATTTCGCGTGCGCCTCGTCGAACTTCGCCTGGTTGTCGAAGGTCATGAGCTTGGGCTCGCGCGCGGCCAGGTAGTACTCGTCGCGATACAGGAACATCACCACGTCCGCGTCCTGCTCGATCGTTCCCGACTCGCGCAGATCCGAGAGCTGCGGCCGCTTGTCCTCGCGGCTCTCGACCGCGCGCGAGAGCTGGCTGAGTGCCAGCACCGGCACCGCGAGCTCCTTGGCGATCGCCTTCAGCCCCTGGGTGATCTGGCTGATCTCCAGCACGCGGTTCTCGGGCCGCGTTCCCGGCGCGGGGCGGAGCAGCTGCAGGTAGTCCACCACCACCAGGCCGAGCCCCTGCGTGCGCTTCAGCCGCCGGCAGCGCGTGCGCAGCGCGCTGATCGAGAGCGCCGGCGTGTCGTCGATCATCAGCGGCAGCGCGGCGATCTCGCGCTGGCAGGCGGCGAAGCGCTGGAACTCGCGATCGGCGATCTCGCCGCGGCGGATGCGGTCCGACGACACGCGCGCCTCCTCGGCCAGCAGGCGGGTGGCGAGCTGCTCCGCGCTCATCTCGAGCGAGAAGAACGCGACCGCCGCCGGCACGCGGCCGGGCCCCGCCTCGCGCGCCTCGGCCGCGAGCGCGCGCGCCGCGCCGAAGGCGATGCAGGTCGCGAGCGAGGTCTTGCCCATGCCGGGGCGGCCGGCGAGGATCACGAGGTCGGAGGCGTGCAGCCCGCCGAGCTTGGCGTCGAGGTCGCGCAGGCCCGTCGAGAGGCCCGAGACATGGCCCGCGCGCTTGTAGGCCCGCTCCGCCCCCTCGACGGCGAGCGCAAGCGCCTTCTCGAAGCTGACGAAGCCGCGATCGGCCGATCCTTTCGCGGCGAGATCGAACAGCGCCTGCTCGGCCGCCTCGATCTGCTGCGGCGCATCGAGCCCCTCGGCGTCGCCGAAGGCGCGGTTCACCACCTCCTCGCCGATATCGACCAGCTGGCGGCGCAGATAGCAGTGGTAGATGACGCGGCCGTACTCGCCGGCGTTCACCACGCCCACGGTCGCGTTGACCAGTTGCGCCAGATACGCCGTGCCGCCCACCTCCTCGAGCAGCCCGTCATGCTCGAGATCGGTCTTCAGCGTCACCGCATTGGCGAGCTGACTCTGCTCGATCCGCCGCGCGAGGGCGGCGAAGATGCGTCCGTGCACCGGATCGGCGAAATGCTCGGGCGCGAGGAACTCCGAGACGCGCTCATAGGCCCTGTTGTTGGCGAGCAGCGCGCCGAGCAGCGCCTGTTCGGCCTCGAGGTTCTGCGGCGGCGAGCGCAGCGCGAGCCCGAACAGCGCATCGCCCGGTGCTGCGTCGCGCGTGCGCATGGGCGAAATCGTGCTTGCTGCCATTGCTCAGACGTCTCCCGGTGCGTCGGGCGGGAGCATACGCCGCTCGCCGGCGGGCGGGAGGGAAGAAGGACTCACAGCCCTGTGGATACCGGGGATGCCGCGGCGCGCGACGCTGCCGCCTCGGCCTCGGCGATGTAGTCGCGCGTCAGCGGCACGACATCCTGGCGATGCGTGAGCTGCGCCTGCCAGACGAAGTGCCCCTGATGGCGGAAGGCGAGCTCGCAGGCGACCAGATAGAACTCCCACATGCGGCAGAAGCGCTCGTCGTAGATCGCGGCGATCGCATCGCGGTTGCGCGCGAAGCGTTCGCGCCAGTGCCGGATCGTCTCGGCGTAGTGCAGCCTGAGCGTCTCCAGATCGGTGAGCAGCAGGCGCGAGCGCTCGACCGACGGCAGCACCTCGGAGAGCGCGGGCGAATAGCCGCCGGGGAAGATGTACTTGCGCAGCCACGCATTGGTGATGCCCGGGCCTTCGGGCCGGCCGATCGCGTGGATCAGCGCCACGCCGTCGGGCGCGAGACAGCGCGCGACCACCCGGAAGAACGCGTCGTAGTGCGGCAGGCCGACATGCTCGAACATGCCGACCGAGACGACGCGGTCGAAGGTCTCGGTGACGGCGCGGTAGTCCTGCAGGCGGAAGCGCACGCGCTCGGACAGGCCTTCCGCGGCGGCGCGCGCGCTGGCCTCGCGGTGCTGCTCCTCCGACAGCGTGATGCCGGTGACGTCGGCGCCGAACTCGCGCGCCAGCGTCAGCGCAAGCCCGCCCCAGCCCGAGCCGATGTCGAGCACCCTGAGGCCCGGGCGCGTCAGCAGCAGCTTCGCCGCGATGTGACGCTTCTTGGCGACCTGCGCCTCCTCGAGCGTTTCGTCGCCGCGCGGGAAGTAGGCGCAGGAGTACTGCCGGTCGCGGTCGAGGAAGAGGCTGTAGAGCCGCCCCGACAGATCGTAGTGGTGGGCGACGTTGTGCTTGGCCCGGCCGACCGGGTTCGCCTGATGCAACCGGCGCAGCGCGGTGCTGACGCGCTCGATCAGGCGCATGAGCGGATGGCCGCCGCCGCGTTCGAGATTGAGCATCAGCAGGTCGAGCAGGTCGTAGAGGCTGCCCTCCTCGATCGTGAACGCGCCGTCCATCCAGGCCTCGCCGAAGCGCAGTCCCGGGTTCAGCGCGATGCGCGTCGGCGCGGCGCGGTCATGCACGCGGATGCGCGAAGCGGGGCCCGGCTCGGCGCCGTGATAGGCGGTGCTCGCGCCATCCGGCCACACCACGGTCAGCCGGCCGAGCACGATGACGCGCCTGAGGAGGGTGTCGAGCAGCCGCATCAGCCCCTCTGCCTTCGGCCTCGCGGTGATGCGCGGCGCTCGGCCGTCCGCACTGCCGCCTGGGATCGACTCGGGGAATCATAGGCCCGCGCGCCGGCCGCGGCCAAGCGCGCGGCGGCAGCCGGCTCAGACCTCGGGCTGCTCGCCGGTGCCGGCGGGCTCGGCGCCGGGCTCGAACATCGCTTCCGCGACCAGCGCCTCCTCCTCCTCGACGCCGCGCACGCTCTCGCCGCGCGCCTGGCGCTCGGCCTCCTCGGCGGTGCGGGCGACGTTGACGGTGACGGTGATGATCACCTCCGGGTGCAGCATCACCCGCACCGGATGCAGGCCGAGGGCCTTGATCGGCTGGTCGAGCAGCACCTGCTGGCGGGTGATCGACAGCCCGCTCTCGGTCGCCGCGTCGGCGATGTCGCGCCCCGAGACCGAGCCGTAGAGCTGGCCGCTCTCGCCCGCCTGGCGCAGCATCACCACCGCGAGCCCGGCGACGCGCTCGGCCACGCGCTCGGCCTCCTCGCGGCGCTTGAGGTTCTGCGCCTCGAGCTGCGCGCGCTCGGTCTCGAACCGCGCGAGGTTCTCCTTGGTGGCGCGGATCGCCTTCTTCTCGGGCAGCAGGAAGTTGCGGGCATAGCCCGGCTTCACCTTCACCACCTCGCCCATCTGGCCGAGCTTCTCGACCCGCTGCAGCAGGATCACGTCCATCTCAGTCCTCCGGGGGCGTGAGCCCCGTGCCAGGGCGCGGCCCCCGGCCGCGCAGATTGAGGAAATGCTCGGCGACGCCGAGCCCCGCAAGGCCGACCCCCACGGGAACAGTGAAGAACACCAGGGCGACGTAGAGCGGCCCCAGCATCAGCGGCCGGCCGGGCCGGCCCTGGCTGACGACGTGCACCACGGCGAGCCCCTGCAGGGCGAGCGGCACGGCCAGCATCATCGCCGCCGACTGCACCGCGAAGCCCGCCCCGCCCGGCACCACCAGGGCGGCGAGCATCACGCCCACCGCGAGCTTCCAGTACCAGCCCGGCAGCAGCGCCATCGCCCAGCGCGCCGGCGGCGCGATCAGCAGGCCCCGCCGCTCGACGATGCGCTGCGCGATCGAGGCGTTCATCGCCATCACCACGCTGAACCAGAGCGCGAAGGCGAGCGGCTTGATGCGCACCATCATGGCGACGAAGTCCTCGCCGCCGACCTCCGCCGGCGCGCCCATCCGCTCGAGCGCCTGCTCCATCACCGCGCGCAGCACGCCCGAGAAGCCGCCGGGCTGGCCGGCGAAGGCCAGTTCCGCCGCCAGCAGCATCGCCGCCGGCCAGAGCGCCAGCGTCGCGAACGGCATCGCCAGCGCGAGCGGCGCGCCCGGTGCGGCCGGCAGGGCGAGCCGCAGCAGCAGCACCGCCGGCATCGCGAACAGCAGCACCCAGGCAAGGGTTCCCGGCACCCCGCCGGACACCGCCGTCACCAGCACCCCCGCCAGCACCGCCTGGGCCGCCGCGACCCAGCCGAACGCCAGCCCCGCCGCGAACAGCGGGAAGGGCGAGAACCAGAACAGAACGGTGCCGAACGGCAGGCCGCGCAGCGCGGCCAGCGCCAGCAGCGCGGAGATCAGCCCCGCCGCCAGCGTTGCCGTGGTGCGCAGCGTCATGGTGTCCGCCGTCCGTCGCCATGGTCATGCCCGCGGCCGGCAAGCCCGGCCGCGGCCACGCGTCAGGTGTTGATCACGTAGGGCAGCAGGGCGAGGAAGCGCGCGCGCTTGATCGCCACCGCCAGCGCGCGCTGCTTCTTCGCCGAGACCGCCGTGATGCGCGAGGGCACGATCTTGCCGCGCTCGCTGACATAGCGGCTGAGCAGCTTCACGTCCTTGTAGTCGATCGCCGGCGCGTTCGGCCCGCTGAACGGGCAGGACTTGCGGCGGCGGTAGAACGGCCGGCGCGCGCCGACGGCGGTGCGGCGGCCGGCGGGAACGATGGTCTCAGGGCTGTCGCTCATGGCTCACTCTCCGGTGCTCTCGCGCGCGGGGCGCTCGCCCCGCTCGGGGCGGTCGCCGCGGTCGGGACGGTCGCCGCGGTCGGGACGGTCGCCCCGCGGGGGCCGCGGGCCGCGATCGCCGAACCGGCCGCCGCCACGCTCGCTGCGCTCCTCGCGCCCGCCGCGGGTGACGATCGCCGACGGCCCCTCCTCCAGCGCCTCGACCCGCACGGTCAGGAAGCGGAGGATGTCCTCGTTCAGCCGCAGCTGACGCTCCATCTCCGTCACCGCCGGCGGCGGCGCGTCGATGTTCATCAGCAGGTAGTGGCCCTTGCGGTTCTTCTTGATCCGGTAGGCGAGATTGCGCAGGCCCCAGTATTCCTTCTTGCCCACGCTGCCGCCGCCCTCGCCGATCACCGCGGCCATCTGGTCGGCCAGCCCCTCGACCTGCTGGGGCGTGACATCGCTGCGCGCGATCAGCACGCATTCATAGAGTGGCATCCAGGTCCCTCCGGCTTCTCTCAGTCCCGCCGCCGGGACGATCCCGATCGGTCAGACGGACATAGCCGGCCGCGTGCCACGTGGCCGGCAGGGAACCGGCGGGTTATACGCATCCGCGCGGCGGGCGCAAGCGCGCGGCCCGTTTTCTTGACAGCCCCGCCCCGCCCGCATACCACCGCCGCCCTTCCCGGAAACGCCAGAGAAAGCTTCCACCATGCCCGTGCGTGCGTTCGTGTTTCCCGGCCAGGGCAGCCAGGCGGTCGGCATGGGACGCGACCTCGCCGCCGCCTTCGCCCCTGCCCGCGAGGTGTTCGAGGAGGTGGACGAGGCGCTGAAGCAGAAGCTCTCGGCGCTGATGTTCGAGGGTCCGGCCGAGACCCTGACGCTGACCGCCAATGCCCAGCCGGCGCTGATGGCGATGAGCCTCGCGGTGGTGCGCGTGCTCGAGCGCGAGGCCAACGTGAGCCTGCCGCGGGTGGCGAGGCTGGTCGCCGGCCATTCGCTCGGCGAGTACTCGGCCCTCGCCGCCGCCGGCGCGTTCGATGTCGCGACCGCCGCGCGGCTGCTCCGGCTGCGCGGCGAGGCGATGCAGCGGGCGGTGGCGCCCGGCGCGGGCGCGATGGCGGCGCTGCTCGGGGTCGAGCTCGATCAGGCGGCGGCGATCTGCGCCGAGGCGGCCGAGGGCGAGGTGGTCGAGGTCGCCAACGACAACGGCGGCGGCCAGGTGGTGATCAGCGGCGCGACGACGGCGGTGGAGCGCGCGGTCGCGCTCGCCAAGGCGAAGGGCGTGAAGCGGGCGCTGCCGCTGCCGGTCTCCGCACCGTTCCACTGCGCGCTGATGGCGCCGGCCGCGGACGCGATGGCCAAGGCGCTGGCGGCAGAGCCGCCGCGCCCGCCGCTCGTGCCGGTGGTGGCGAACGTCACCGCCGCGCCGGTCAGCGATCCGGTCGAGATCCGCGACCTGCTGGTGCAGCAGGTCACCGCCACCGTGCGCTGGCGCGAGAGCGTCGCGGCGATGAAGGCCGAGGGCGTGGACACCGTGGTGGAGCTCGGCGCCGGCAAGGTGCTGGCGGGGCTGGTGAAGCGGATCGAGCCGGAGATGGCGGCGAGTTCGGTCGGCGCCCCGGCCGAGATCGAGGCGTTCCTGAAGACCGTCTGAGGAGACCTCCCATGTTCCGACTGGACGGCAAGCAGGCCCTGGTGACCGGCGCCGGCGTAGCTGGCCCTTGGGCCAGCGAAGCAACACAATCCTGAGGAGGCGCCGGTGTTCAGACTGGACGGCAAGCAGGCCCTCGTCACCGGCGCC
>CAZHMM010000041.1:0-16621 GCA_964533585.1 uncultured Elioraea sp. | reverse complement strand
TGAGGAGGCGCCGGTGTTCAGACTGGACGGCAAGCAGGCCCTCGTCACCGGCGCCGGCGTAGCTGGCCCTTGGGCCAGCGAAGCAACACAATCCTGAGGAGGCGCCGGTGTTCAGACTGGACGGCAAGCAGGCCCTCGTCACCGGCGCCTCCGGCGGGATCGGCGGGGCGATCGCGCGCGCGCTGCATGCCCAGGGCGCGATCGTCGGCCTCTCCGGCACGCGGCGCGAGGCGCTCGACGCGCTGGCCGCCGAGCTCGGCGAGCGCGCGCATGTGCTGCCGGCGAACCTCGCCGACCCGGCCGCGCCGGACGCGCTGATCGCGGCGGCCGAGGCGGCGATGGGCGGGCTCGCCATCCTGGTCAACAACGCCGGGCTGACCCGCGACGGGCTGGCGCTCAGGATGAAGGACGAGGACTGGGACACCGTGCTGGCGGTCGACCTCTCCGCCGCCTTCCGGCTCAGCCGCGCCGCGCTGAAGGGCATGCTGCGACGGCGCAGCGGTCGCATCCTCTCGATCGGCTCGATCGTCGGCGCGACCGGCAATCCGGGCCAGGCCAACTACGCCGCCGCCAAGGCCGGGCTGGTGGGGATGAGCAAGGCGCTCGCCCAGGAGGTGGCCGCGCGCGGCGTCACCGTGAACGTGATCGCGCCGGGCTTCATCGCCACGCCGATGACCGATGCGCTCTCCGACGAGCAGAAGGCGACGCTCGCCGGCCGCATCCCGCTCGGCCGGCTCGGCCAGCCCGCCGACATCGCCGCGGCGGCGGTGTATCTCGCCTCCGACGAGGCGGGCTGGGTGACCGGCGCGGTGCTGCACGTGAACGGCGGCATGGCGATGATCTGACCCCGGCGGCGCGCACGGCCCAGTGCTGGTCAAGCCCGCGGAACGATGGTATGCGCCGCCGGTTTCCGGGCGGGAGGCGGGACTCGTCATCCTTGGGGCGATGCCGCGCCCCGTCCGGACCGGCGCGCCGGTTCCCCCAGACGATCCAAGGAGCGAGACACCCCCATGACGGATACCGCCGAGATCACGAAGCAGGTGAAGGAGATCGTCGTCGAGCATCTCGGCGTCGAGGAGGGCAAGGTCACCGAGACCGCCTCGTTCATCGACGACCTGGGCGCGGACAGCCTCGACACGGTCGAGCTCGTCATGGCGTTCGAGGAGAAGTTCGCCATCGAGATCCCCGACGACGCCGCCGAGAAGATCACGACCGTGAAGGACGCGATCGACTACATCGTCAAGCAGAAGGCGGCCTGAGGGCCGCCTCCGCCCCCGCCGTTTCACGGTCAGGTTCAGGAGGCCCGGGATGCGTCGTGTCGTCGTCACCGGCATGGGAGCCGTCACCCCGCTCGGCATCGGCGTCGAGCATGTGTGGAAGCGGCTGCTCGCGGGCGAATCAGGGATCGGCGCCATCCAGTCCTTCGACGTCGCCGACCTGCCGGCCAAGATCGCCGGCCAGATCCCGCAGGGCACCAAGGCCGACGGCAAGCTCGACCTGAACGAATGGATGCCCGCCAAGGACCAGCGCAAGATGGATCGCTTCATCCAACTCGCGCTCGTCGCGGCGGCCGAGGCGGTCGAGGATGCCGGCTGGATGCCCGAGGACGAGGAGGCGCGCTGCGCCACCGGCGTGATGATCGGCTCGGGGATCGGCGGGTTGCAGACGATCTTCGAGGCGTCGCAGCAGGTGATCGAGGGCAAGGCGCGGCGGCTCTCGCCGTTCTTCATCCCCTCGGCGCTGATCAACCTCGCCTCCGGCCACGTCTCCATCAAGTACGGCTTCAAGGGCCCGAACCACTCGGTCGTGACGGCCTGCGCGACCGGCGTGCACGCGATCGGTGACGCCGCCCGGCTGATCGCCTTCGGCGATGCCGACGTGATGGTGGCGGGCGGCTCCGAGGCGGCGGTGTGCACGCTCGGCATCGCCGGGTTCTGCGCGTCCCGCGCGCTCTCCACCGGCTTCAACGACACCCCGGCGAAGGCCTCGCGCCCCTGGGACAAGGACCGCGACGGCTTCGTGATGGGCGAGGGCGCGGGCGTGGTCGTGCTCGAGGAGTACGAGCACGCGAAGAAGCGCGGCGCCAGGATCTACGCCGAGGTCTCGGGCTACGGCATGTCGGGCGACGCCTATCACATCACCGCCCCGGCCGAGGGGCATGACGGCGCGTTCCGGGCGATGAAGGCGGCCATGAAGAACGGCGGCGTCACGCCGGATCAGATCGGCTACATCAACGCGCACGGCACCTCGACCCCGCTCGGCGACGATCTCGAGTTGCAGGCGGTCGAGCGGCTGTTCGGCGACGCCGCCCGGGGCGTGGCGATGAGCTCCACCAAGTCGGCGATCGGCCATCTGCTCGGGGCGGCCGGCGCGGTCGAGGCGGTGTTCTCGATCCTCGCCGTGCGCGACAACGTCGCCCCGCCGACGCTCAACCTCGACGAGCCGAGCCAGCCGAGCGTGATCGACCGGGTCGCGCATGTCGCGCAGGAGCGGACCATCGAGGTCGCGCTGTCGAACAGCTTCGGCTTCGGCGGCACCAACGCCTCGATCCTGTTCCGCAAAGTCCACTGAGATGACCCAGACCCCGCCTCCGCGGCGGGGGCGGGTGCGCCGCCTGCTCGCCGGCCTGGCCGTGATCCTGGTGGTGGCTGCGGCGGGCGCGTACGGCGCCTTCCACTGGGCGGTCGGGCAGTACGACGCGCCCGGGCCGCTCGCCGAGGAGCGCGCGGTGGTGATCCCGCGCGGCGCCGCCACCGCCACGATCGCCGAACGGCTGGAAGCGGCGGGCGTGATCGCCAACGCGCGCGCCTTCCTGGTCGCGACCTGGGCGACCGCCGAGGCCGGGCCGCTGCGCGCCGGCGAGTTCGCCTTCGCCGAACGCGCCTCGCTGCGCAGCGTGCTCGACACGCTGCGCTCGGGCCGCACCGTCCAGCGCCGCCTCACCGTGCCCGAGGGGCTGACCGTGGCGCAGATCCTCGCCCTGCTCGACGGGACCGAGGGGCTGACCGGCACGGTCGCCGCGCCGCCGCCCGAGGGCTCGCTGCTGCCGGAGACCTGGGCCTATTCCTGGGGCGACAGCCGCGAGTCGCTGATCCGCCGCATGCGCGAGGGCATGGACCGCGCGCTCGCCGAGGCCTGGGCCCAGCGCGCCGAGACCCTGCCGTTCGAGACCCCGCGCGAGGCGCTGATCCTCGCCTCCATCGTCGAGCGCGAGACCGGGGTGGCGGCCGAGCGCGGCCGGGTGGCGGGCGTGTTCGTCAACCGGCTGCGCCGCGGCATGCCGCTGCAATCCGACCCGACGGTGATCTACGCCGTGACCGACGGGCTCGGCGTGCTGGACCGGCCGATCAGCCGCGCCGATCTCGACGCCGATCACCCGCACAACACCTACCGCAACCGCGGCCTGCCGCCGACGCCGATCGCCTCGCCGGGTCGGGCCTCGATCCTGGCCGCGGTGCGGCCGGAGGAGACGGACGCGCTCTACTTCGTCGCCGACGGCCAGGGTGGGCATGTGTTCAGCCGCACGCTCGAGGAGCACAACCGGGCGGTCGCGCGCTGGCGGGCGATCGAGCGCGAGCGGCGCGGCGCGAACTGACGCCGTCACTGGCGCAGCCGCGCCGGGATCGCCATAGTCCCCGTAACGCGGGAGAACACCGGATGTCGTACCGGCCCTATCAGCAGATCACCCGGCGCAGGAGCCGGATGATCCATGTCGGCAAGGTCGCGGTCGGCGGGGATGCGCCGATCTCCGTGCAGACCATGACGAACACGCCGACCACCGATGTCGCCGCGACGATCGCGCAGATCCGCCGCGCCGAGCTCGCCGGCGTGGACATCGTGCGCGTCTCGGTGCCCGACGAGGCGAGCACGGCGGCGCTGGCCGAGATCGTGCCCGAGGTCGGCGTGCCGATCGTCGCCGACATCCATTTCCACTACCGCCGGGCGATCGAGGCGGCGAAGGCCGGGGCGGCGTGCCTGCGCATCAACCCCGGCAATATCGGCTCCAAGGAGCGCGTGCGCGAGGTGGTGCAGGCGGCGCGCGACCACGGCTGCTCGATCCGGATCGGCGTCAACGCCGGCTCGCTGGAGAAGCACCTGCTGGAGAAGTACGGCGAGCCGAACCCGGAGGCGATGGTCGAGAGCGCGCTCTGGCACGCCGCCCACCTCCAGGAGCTCGACTTCCACGCGTTCAAGATCAGCGTGAAGGCGTCCGACGTGTTCCTCGCCGTCGCCGCCTATCAGCTTCTCGCCGAGGCGTGCGACCACCCGCTGCATCTCGGCATCACCGAAGCCGGCTCGCGGCGGACCGGCACGGTGAAGTCGGCGATCGGCATCGGCTCGCTGCTGTGGGCGGGGATCGGCGACACGATCCGCGTCAGCCTCTCCGACGAGCCGGAGGAGGAGGTGCGGGTCGGCTGGGAGATCCTGAAGGGGCTGCACCTGCGCCATCGCGGCGTAAAGATCATCTCCTGCCCGTCCTGCGCGCGGCAGGGCTTCGACGTGATCCGCACGGTCGAGGCGCTGGAGCGGCGGCTCGAGCACATCCAGGTGCCGATCACGCTCTCGATCATCGGCTGCGTGGTGAACGGGCCGGGCGAGGCGCTGCTGACCGATATCGGGCTGACCGGCGGCGGGGCCGGCAAGCACATGGTCTATCTCGCCGGGCGCACCGACCACACGATCGAGGGCGGGTCGATGATCGAGCACATCGTCGAGCTGGTCGAGCGCCGGGCCGAGGCGATCAAGGCCGACGAGGCGGCGCAGCAGGGCGCGGCGCTGGCGGCGGAGTAGCGGACGGAGGACGTGGGCAGGCGAGGCGCCAGGGCAGGGATCGCCGCGGTCGCGCTGGCCGGGCTGCTGGCCTCGGCCGGCGCGCCGCGCGCCGACGAGGCGGCGGTGGCGCGGCTGCTCTGGGAATGCCGGGCGATGGCCTCGGTGCTGATGAGCAGCGTCACCGATGCCAAGGCGGTGGTCGGCGAACTGATGCTGATGGAGCCGGACGGACGCGTGCGCGAGCGCCTGGCGCTGCACGACAAGCTGCAGCAGTCGCTGGTGCGGAGCGAAATGGCGGCCTCGGCGCTGGTGCGGCTGCTCTGCCCCAACCGCTCGATCATCCACGAGTTCGACGGCGACCTGCGCCGCGCCTGGGCGGTGATGGCGGTCAACCGGCAGAGCGTGCTGAAGGCGATCGCGGCACCGTAGCGCGCGGCGCGCCGCGGTCGCCGATCGCGCCAGCCGGCGCGGTGGCCTACCGGGCCTCGGCCTCGGCGAGCTGATCGTCGGCCGCGCCGGCAAGCTCCAGCAGGGTCGCCGCCTTGGCGCGCATCGCCCGGGTCGGCCCGGCGGGGCAGGAGGCGAGGCGGATCGCCGAGAGCGAGGCGGGCGCGATCTCGGCCAGCGCCGCGCGCACGCGGCAGGCATAGGCCTGGCCGACGCTGCCGCCCGGGCTCGCCCCGTTATACGCCGCGAGCGCGGCCGCCCAGCCGCCATGCCGGGCGCGCAGCGTGTCGAGCAGGCGGGCGGCGAAGGTCGCGCTCTCGCCCGGGTCGAACACCCAGGCCGCGCCGTCGCGCGCGTGCACGCCGATATTCACCTGGAAGCAGCCGCCCGAGACGCTGCGCGCGCCCGGCGCCATCTCGCGCGCGGCCGCCTTCGCCTGCGCCGTCGAGCGGGCATAGCGGGCGTCGCGCTCCGAGCCGACCGCGTAGGGGTGCAGCGCGCTCTCGACCACCGCCACCGCGACCAGCAGCCCGTCCGGCAGGTCGGCGACCGCCTCGGCCGCGCGGGCGGCGGCGACGCAGCGTGCTGCGAGGTCCCCACGATCGCTGGCTTGCCCATGTACATGCGATGGTATTGCGAGCATAAGGCAAGACAGAAACAACCCAGGGACAGTCAATCGTCGTACCGCAGTCATGGCTCGGCATTAACGCGCGACGACGGCCGAGACATGGGGTTAAGAAAGTCTTTCTTTTCACAAACGCGTCAGATTTCTCGTCATGGTTGCATGTGATGGCGGAAATGCGGCGACCAGACGGCCAGGCTGCCGTGTTTCAACAGGACTGTAGCGGCCGCGCACCGCCGCGAGGGCTTGTCTCGGCGGCTGCTCGGGGCACCATCGCATGTCGAGAACGGAGGACGTCATGAGCAGCGAGACCACCGAGGCGCACGCGCTGGCCGAGGCGCTGGAACACCGGTTCGGCGAGCCCCTGGAGGTGCCGGCCGAGGTGCCCTGCGAGGCGCTGCTCAGGCTGGCCACACGCGCCTCGAACCGGCGCTACCGGCCCGATCCGGTCGATCCCCGGCTGGTGCGCACCCTCGCCGCCTGCGCGCTCTCGGCGCCGACCAAGTCCGACCTCCAGCAGGCCGACATCGTGATCGTGCAGGACCGGCCGCTGCGCCAGGCGATCGAGGCGCTGCTGCCGGGCAATCCGTGGGTGGCGAAGGCGCCGGTGCTGCTGGTGTTCTGCGGCAACAACCGCCGCCAGCGCCGCATCCACGAGCTGCGCGGCCATCCGTTCGCCAACGATCATTTCGATCCCTTCTTCAACGCCTCGGTCGATGCGGCGATCGTGCTCTCGGCCTTCGTGCTGGCCGCCGAGTCCGTCGGGCTCGCGACCTGCCCGATCAGCGCGATCCGCGACCATGCCGCCGAGGTCTCGCGCCTGCTCGGGCTGCCCGATCACGTGTTTCCGGTCGCGGGGCTGGGCATGGGCTGGCCGGACGGCACGGCCCCCGTCTCGCCGCGCCTGCCGCTCTCGGTCACCGTGCACACCGACCGCTACGACGAGACCGGCCTCGACGCCGCGATCGCGGCCTATGACGCGCGGCGCGAGGCGATCCGTCCGCACACGCAGCGCGACGTGGACAAGTTTGGCAGGGCGGAGACCTATGGCTGGAGCGAGGACAAGGCGCGCCAATACGCCACGCCGCAGCGGCCGGATTTCGGCGCCTTCGTGCGCGGCAAGGGGTTCAGGCTGGACTGACCCGCCCTTGACCCGGCGCGGCGCCGGACGATGATCCGCGCCACGTGACCGATCCCCCGGAGGAGATGCTGATGTACGCCAACCTGGAAATGCTGATCGACGGCAAGTTCACCCGCGGCTCCTCCGGCAAGAGCGAGCCGGTGATCAACCCGGCGACCGAGCAGACGCTGGCCGAGCTGCCGCACGCCGCCAAGTCCGACCTGGAAGCCGCGGTCGCCGCCGCCGAGAAGGGCTTCAACGCCTGGAAGGCGATGAGCGCCTATGACCGCTACCGCATCCTGCGCAAGGGCGCCGAGATCATGCGCGGCCGCGCCGACGCGATCGCCAAGGTCCTGACCATGGAGCAGGGCAAGGTCATCGCCGAGGCGAAGATCGAGGTGGTCACGTCCGCCGACATCCTCGACTGGTATGCCGAGGAGGGCCGCCGCGCCTATGGCCGGATCATTCCGGGGCGGATGCCCGGCGTGCGCCAGATGGTGATCAAGGAGCCGGTGGGCATCGTCGCCGCGTTCACGCCGTGGAACTTCCCGGCGCTCACGCCGATGCGCAAGATCGCGGGCGCGCTCGCGGCCGGCTGCTCGCTCATCCTCAAGCCGTCGGAAGAGACGCCGGGCACGGCGGTGGAGGTCGCGCGCTGCCTGCAGGAAGCCGGCCTGCCCGAGGGCGCGCTGAACGTCGTGTTCGGCGTGCCGGCCGAGGTGTCGTCCTACCTGATCGCACATCCCAAGGTGCGGAAGATCTCGTTCACCGGCTCGACCGCGGTGGGCAAGCAGCTGATGAAGCTCGCCGCCGACGGGATGAAGCGCACGACGATGGAGCTCGGCGGCCATGCGCCGGTGATCGTGTTCGACGATGTCGATGCCGCATCGGTCGCGAAGATCGCCGCCGGCGGCAAGTACCGCAATGCCGGGCAAGTGTGCATCTCGCCCACGCGGTTCTTCGTGCACGAGAGCAAGTACAAGCAGTTCGTCGACACCTTCACCGAGGTGGCGAGCGGGCTGAAGCTCGGCGACGGGCTCGATCCGACGACGCAGATGGGGCCGATGGCGAATGCGCGCCGGCTCGAGGCGATGGACATGTTCGTGGCCGACGCGAAGGCCAAGGGTGCCGCGGTGAAGACCGGCGGCGAGCGGCCGGCCAACCAGGGCTTCTTCTACAAGCCGACGGTGCTGGCGGATGTGCCGGCCGAGGCGCGCATCATGACCGAGGAGCCGTTCGGTCCGCTCGCGCCGATCGTGCCGTTCAAGTCCTTCGACGAGGTGGTGGAGCGCGCGAACGGCGTCGAGTACGGCCTCGCCGCCTATGCGTTCACCTCCGACGAGAAGCGCGCGACGGCGATCGCCGATGCCTTGCAGTGGGGCATGGTCGGCGTGAACAGCCTGGCGGTGTCCACGCCCGAGACGCCGTTCGGCGGCATCAAGGACTCGGGCCATGGCAGCGAGGGCGGCATCGAGGGGCTGGAGGCGTACCTGAACATCAAGTTCGTCTCGCAGGCGTGAAGAAAGGGATGGGGGGTATGGGGGGAAGGGCCAATGGCCCTTTCCCCCATCAACAGATCACCCGGGGGAAGGGCCATTGGCCCTTCCCCCAGATCCCCAACCCATGAACCTCCTCCCCGACCTGGCCAGGCCGCTTCGCCTCATCGTCGGCATCCTGTTCGCCGCGATCGTCGCGCTGACCATCGCCCAGGTCGGGTTTCGCTACCTGCTCGGCGCGCCGCTGATCTGGAGCGAGGAGCTGTCCAAGCTCCTGCTCGTCTGGATGGTGTTCCTCGGCGCCGCCGCGATCGCCTTCGACGGCAAGCATCTCGACGTCGATGTCGTCTTCAAGGCGCTGCCGCGCCCCGCGCGCACGGCCGTGCGCTGGCTCAATCTCGCCGTCGCGGTGGCCTTCTTCGCCGCGATGGGATGGTACGCGCTCGATATCATCGAGATCGAGAGCTGGGCCTCGCTCGGCGCCACCGGCCTCAGCGCCGCCTGGGTGCGCGCTCCGGCCGCCGTCGGCGCCGTGCTGATCATCGCCTTCCTGATCCTGCGCCGGACCGCCCGCGGCTGGCGCGACTTCCCCGACGACGGATCGAAACCGCTGTGACCGCCGCGCTGATGCTCGGGCTGATGGTAGTCCTGCTGATGGCCGGGCTGCCGGTGGCGTTCGCGATGGGCGCGGTCTCGGCGCTCTACCTGTTCGTGGCCGATATCGACATCGGCATGCTGACCCAGCGTTCCACCGCCGCGGTCAACTCGTTCCTGATCCTGGCGATCCCGTTCTTCTACCTCGCCGGCGAACTGATGAACGCCTGCAAGCTGACCGACCGCGTGATCGCGCTGGCCCGCGCCATGGTCGGCCATTTCCGCGGCGGACTTGCGCAGATCAACATCCTCTCCTCGATGATCTTCGCCGGCATGTCGGGCTCGGCGACGGCCGATGTCGCGGCGCTGGGCTCGATCCTGATCCCGTCGATGAAGCGCGAAGGCTACCCGGCCGGCTTCGCCGCCGCCGTCACCACCGCCTCGGCGATCGTCGGGCCGATCATTCCACCCTCGACGGCGATGATCATCTACGCCGCGCTGGCCGACGTCTCGGCCGGGCGGATGCTGCTGGCCGGCATCCTGCCGGGCGTCACGATCATCCTCGTGCAGATGGTGTTCGCCTGGATCATGGCCACGCGCCACGACTTCCCGCGCTATCCCCGCGCCACGCTGTGCGAGGCGGCCGCGGCGGCGCGCGGCGGACTGCCGGCGGTGCTGCTGCCCGGCATCATCGTCGGCGGCATCCTCACCGGCGCCTTCACGCCCACCGAGGCGGCCGCGGTCGCGGTGCTGTACGGCCTGCTGCTGGGCATGGTGGTGTACCGCAACGTCTCGCTCGCCCAGGCGGGCGCGCTGTTCGTCAACGTGGGCCTTGCCAGCGCGCGCATCCTGTTCATCGTCGCGATCGCCTCGGCGTTCTCGTGGGTGATGCTGCGCGAGCAGGTGCCGCAGACGCTGGCCGCCGCACTCGCCGGCATCAGCACCGATCCGCACGTGATCATGGCGATCATGATCGTGTTCCTGCTGGCGGTCGGGATGTTCATGGTCGCCTCCTCGGCCGAGATCGTGCTCGCGCCGATCCTCGCCCCGGTGGTGGCGTCCTTCGGCATCGACCCGGTGCATTTCGGCGTGCTGATGGTGTTCGTGCTGATCGTCGGCGGCGGCACCCCGCCGGTCGGCGTGCTGATGTTCATCGCGCAGGACATCGCGAAGATCGGCTTCGGCGAGATGCTGCGCGCGATGCTGCCCTGGTACATCCCGCTCGCCGCGGCGATCCTGCTGATCGCCTATGTCCCGGGCATCAGCCTGCTGATCCCGGACCTGGTGTTCGGACCCGCCTGACGCGCAAGGAGCACCGATGCCCAAGCACCGCCTGAAGGACATGACCTTCCGGGAGTTCGCCGACCGGATCGCCGGGGAGAAGCCGGTGATCCTGCTCCCGCTCGGCAGCCAGGAGGAGCAGGGGCCGATCTGCCCGATGGGCGACTGGATGCTGACCGAGGCGCTGGCCGACCGGATCGCCGCGCAGGCGGGCGCCGTCGTCGCGCCGACCATCCCGTTCGGCTATGCCGACTACTTCCGCCCCGTGCCGGGCGGCATCCAGTTCCGCGCCGAGACGTTCCGCGCCGTGCTGCGCGACGTGTGCGACAACTTCCTCGACCACGGGCTCGACCGGCTGCTGGTGTTCAACGGCCATTCCGGCAACCACCCGCTGATCGACGAGACGCTGCGCGTGCTGCGCGCCGAGCGCGGCGTGGTCGTGCCGTGGGTGAATGTCTGGCGGATGATCCCGGCCGAGCTCTGGAAGACGGTGCATGGCGAGAACGCCGCGCGCGCGCAGGGCCACGGCGCCGATCCGATGACCTCGGTCTATCTGCATGTGTACCCGGAGCTGATGCGTCCCGATCTCGCCGAGGCGCCGAACCCGGGGCGGCGGCTGCTCGGCCTGCCGACGGCGGGGCTTGCCGCGGTGCGGTTCAAGGGCATGGACGTGAACGTGCCGATCGACGTGACCGATCATTGTGACAACGGCATCGTCTCGGGCGATCCGGCGCTCGCCTCGGCCGAGGCCGGCCGGGCCTTCGCCGATCACATCGTTGCCACGACCGTCGCGCTGGTGGAGCATCTGAAGACCATCGACCCGCGCAGCCAGGGAGGGAGGCCATGAGTCTCGACCGTCGCAGCATCCTGAAGGGCGCCCTCGCGGCGCCGTTCGTCGCCAATGCCGCCGTCGCGCAGGGGACCGAGATCCGGTTCGGCACCTGGGCGCGCGAGGGCGAGGCGCAGTACATCGCCGCCACCAAGTTCAAGGAGGTGGTCGAGGCCGGCGCGCAGGGACGGCTGCGCGTCACGGTCTATGGCGGCAACCAGCTCGGCACGCCGGCGGAGATGCTGGCCCAGCTCGCGACCAACACGACGCAGGTGATGGCGAGCGGCGATCCCGGCATCCGCGAGATCGAGTATCTCGCCCTGCCCTATCTGATGCGGGGGCTGGCGAACCATCTCGCGGTGCTCGAACTGCCGGAGGCGGCGCGCTGGCAGGAGGATCTGGTGCGGCGCCGGCGCGTGCGCCTGCTCGGCTTCCAGCCGCGCAATCCGCGCCAGATCAGCGCCAACAAGGTGATCAACACGATCGAGGATCTGCGCGGGCTGAAGCTGCGCAGCCCCGAGCAGGACTACTACGTGCAGTCGATCGCCGCCCTCGGCGCGCGCCCCACCCCGATGGCGTTCAGCGAGGTCTATCAGGCGCTGCAGCTCGGCGTGGTGGACGGGCAGGAGAACCCGATCGAGACGATCTGGGCCTCGAAATTCTTCGAGGTGCAGAAATGCGTCGCGATGATCGACTACATCGACAAGCCCGCCTATGTGATGGTCGGCGAGCCGTTCTGGAACCGGCTGAGCGCGGCCGACCGCGACCTGCTCCGGCGCGCCGAGGCCGAGAGCCGCACCGCGTCCGCCTCGATCATGCCCGGCCAGGCGACGGAGGTGCTGGACAGGTTCCGCGCCGCCGGCCTCGCGGTGACCTATCCCGAGAAGGCCCCGTTCATCGCCGCCACCCAGAAGGTGCGCGACGAGCTCGGCACGAAGATCTGGGGTGCCGAGCTCTATCGCCGCATCGTCGAGATCGGCGCGCGCCAGATCGCCTGATTGGTGGGGATGGGGGGTTTGGGGGGAAGGGCCTCAGGCCCTTTCCCCCATGGCTTGCTGTGTAGGGGGAAAGGGCCATTGGCCCTTTCCCCCAGGCCCCCCTATCCCATGAACATTCCACCCGACTGATCGAACGATGTCCGGCCTCGGCCTGTCGCTGAGCGGGGCGGTGATCTGGGCGAGCGCCTTCGCGACGGCGAAGTTCGGCCTCGTCGATTGCCCGCCGCTGCTCTACCTCGTGGTGCGGTTCCTCGCCTCCGGCGCGATCCTGCTCGCCTGGGCCGCCGCGGTCGGCGCGCGCACCCGCCCGCGCGAGGTGATGCTGCTGGCAGGGATCGGCCTGCTCAACTTCGGCGCCTATCTGGGCTTCGCGAACGTGGCGCTGCTGGCGGTGCCGTCGGCGATCGTCGCGGCGGTGATCGGCGTGAACCCGGTCGCGGCGACGGGGTTCGGCGTGCTGCTGCTGGGCGAGCGGATCACCGGGCGCGTCGCCCTCTCGCTCGCGCTCGGCGCGGCCGGCGTCGGGCTGGTGACGCTGCCGCGCGCGCTCGCCGCGCCGGCGGGCGAGTGGTGGGGCTATCCGGCGGTGGTCGCCTCGCTGCTGCTGTTCGCGCTCGGCACGGTGCTGTTCCGCCGCCATGGCGCGCGCGCCCAGCCGCTGATCGCGAACGGCGTGCAGACGGCCGCGTCCGGGTTGGCGCTGATCCCGGTGTCGCTGGCGTTCGAGCGGTGGGACACGCTGCGACTCACCGTGCCGTTCCTGCTGAGCCAGGCGTGGCTGGTGCTGGTGGTGACGATCGCCGGCTACCTGATCTGGTTCCGCCTGCTGCGCACCGGCACGGTGGCGGCGGCCGCGGCGGTGCAGTTCCTGCTGCCGCCGCTCGGCCTCGCCTACGGCGCCGCGCTGCACGGCGAGACGCTGACGGCCACCGACCTGATCGGCGTGGTGCCGATCCTGGCCGCGCTGGCGCTGGCGCGTCAGCGCTGACGCCGCCGCGTCTCCGCCGCCTCGTCGAGCACCCTCTGCGTCTTGCGCGCGGCGCGCTTCTCCGCATCGGTCGCGTAGCGTTCCGCCATCAGTTCGACCGCGCGCTCGGCCGCCCGCGCCTCGGCGAGCAGGGCGCGCGCGGTCTCGACCGCGATCTCCGCCGCCTCGGCCTCCGCCGCCGCCTCGCCGGCGCGCTTCAGCCCCGCCGGCAGCCAGGCGCCGTACAGCGCGGCATCGGCGGACGCCTCCTGATCGAGCAGCAGCAGCGCCCGCGCGGCCGCCTTCTCGCGCGCGCTCGATTCCGCCAGCGCATCGGCGAGGTCGCGCTTGGCCTCGTCCACCGCCAGCCGGCGCAGCCGCGCGAGCGTGGCGAAGGGATCGCGGCGCGCCCTCACACCTCGCCCTCCAGCGCCTGGGCGAGCCTGGCGAAGGCGGCTTCCGGCGCATCGGCCTCGGCCTTCTCCTGCGCCAGCACCGCCTCGATCGCCGGCGCGCGGCGCACCGCCTCGTCCACCTCGGGGTCGGCGCCCGGCTTCCAGGCGCCGAGCCGGACCATGTCCTCCATGTCGGCGTGGATGGAGAGCAGCCGGCGCGCGCGCGCGACCAGCGCCTTCTCGCGGTCCGACAGGATGCCGCTCGCCGCGCGGCTGAGGCTGCGCAGCACGTCCACCGCCGGGTAGCGGCCGCGCTCGCCGATCCGGCGATCCAGCACCACGTGGCCGTCGAGGATGCCGCGCACCGCGTCGGCGACCGGCTCGTCGTGGTCGTCGCCCTCGACCAGCACGGTGAACAGCCCGGTGATCGAGCCGCCGGTGCCCTCGATGCCCGGGCCCGCGCGTTCGAGCAGCTTCGGCAGCTCGGCGAACACCGAGGGCGGATAGCCGCGCGTGGCGGGGGGTTCGCCGGCGGAGAGGCCGATCTCGCGCAACGCCAGGCAGAACCGCGTGACGCTGTCCATCATCAGCAGCACGCGCTTGCCCTGGTCGCGGAAATGCTCGGCCACCGCCATTGCGGCATAGGCCGCCTCGCGGCGCATCAGCGGCGGCGCATCGGAGGTGGCGACCACCACCACCGAACGGGCGAGCCCCTGCGGGCCGAGATCGTCCTCGACGAACTCGCGCACCTCGCGCCCGCGCTCGCCGACCAGGGCGATCACGGCGACGTCGCAGTCGGCCTTGCGGGCGAGGCTGGCCATCAGGGTGGATTTGCCCACGCCCGATCCGGCGAACAGGCCGAGCCGCTGGCCCTGGCGGCAGGCGGCGAACAGGTCGAGCACGCGCACGCCGAGCGGCAGGCGCGGCCCGAGCCGGGCGCGCGCGGTGGCGGTGGGGGGGCTCGCGCGCACCGGCCGCGTCACCTGGCCGCGCGGCAGCGGCCCGAGCCCGTCGATCGCGTGGCCGAGCGGGTCGATCACCCGGCCGAGCCAGGCATCGGTCACGGCAAGGCCGGGGCCGTTGATCTTCTCAGCCCAGAGCCCCGGGCCGAGCCCGGCGAGATCGCCGAGCGCCATGGCCTGCGCCTTGCCGCCGCGGAAGCCGACGACCTCCAGCGGCACGCGCCGTCCGTCGCGCGTGGTGGCGACCAGCCGGTCACCCACCGCGAGCAGCTTGGCGATGCCGTCCACCTCGACCATCAGGCCGGTGAGGCCGGTGATGCGGCCGCGCACGCTGATGCGTGAGAGCGCGCGCAGCGCGTTCGCCACGGCCTCGATCCGGTCATGGACAGGCAGCGCACTGAGCGCCTGGGCGGCGCCCGAGCGGCCGGCGGGACGGTCGGCTTGCGTCAGCACGGCGGCACATTCGCCGCCCGCGGTTAAGGCATCGCTACCGCTGGGCGGGGCAGCCGCCCCTACCGGCCGATCACCCGCTTGCCGCCCCGCTCGTCCAGCGCGACGAAGGTGAAGATCGCCTCGGTGACTTTGATGTGGCCCTCGCTGTCGCGCGGCCGGCGCCAGGCCGAGACGCGGTAGCGGAGCGAGGTGGTGCCGACCGAGAGCAGCTCGGCCCAGACCGAGACCTCGTCGCCGACCTTCACCGGGCGCTTGAAGCTCATCGCGTCCATCGCGACCGTGGCGACGCGCCCCCGCGACTCGCGCATGGCCGCGAGGCCGCCGGCGAGGTCCATCTGCGCGAGCAGCCAGCCGCCGAAGATGTCGCCGGCGGGGTTGGTGTCGGCCGGCATGGCGACGGTGCGCAGCGCCGGTTCGATCCTGGGCGGGGCGTCGTCGGTCATGTGAGGTGCGGGAGCCCCAGATAGGTTTCCGACTGCATCTCCATCAGCCGCGAGGCGGTGCGCTGGAACATCGCCGCGTTCTCGCCCTGCTCGTAGAGCCGGTCGGGGATGTCGGCGGCGGAGGCGATCAGCTTCACGCGGTGTTCGTACAAGGTATCGACCAGGGTGATGAAGCGCCGCGCCCTGTCGAAGTTCGCCGGCGAGAGGCGGGGGATGCCGTCGATCAGCAGGGTGTGGATGTGGGTGGCGAGCGCCAGGTAGTCGGCCGGGCCGAGGGCCTTGCCGCAGAGCGCCTCGAAATCCGCGCGCGCCACGCCGTTGGCGGCGAGCGGCAGCGTCAGCCGTCGGCCGAGCAGGGAGAGGTCGAGCGGCTTGCCGGGTTCGCCCGCGAATTCGAGGAACGCGGCGTCGAGCGCGGCGTCGGCGCGGGCGTCGGCCGGGCTGTGCCAGACGCCGACGGCGGCGAGCCGGTCGCGGCGGTAGTCGCGCGCGGCTTCGAGCACGATCACGTCGAGCCGGCGCTTGATCAGCTCGATGAAGGGGGTGAAGCGGTCGCGTTGCAGCCCGTCCTTGTAGAGGTCGTCGGGCAGGGTGTTGGAGGTGGCGACGACAACGACGCCGCGCGCGAACAGGGCTTCGAACAGCCGGCCGAGGATCATGGCGTCGACGATGTCATGCACCTGGAATTCGTCGAAGCAGAGCAGGGCGGCGTCGGCGGCGATGCGGTCGGCGAGCGGGGGGATCGGGTCGGCGGTGCGTTCGGCGGTCTTGCGGAAGGCGTGGATGTGGCGGTGGGCGTCCTGCATGAAGCGGTGGAAGTGGACGCGGCGTTTGCGTGGCAGTTCTACGCTGTCGAAGAACAGGTCCATCAGCATGGATTTGCCGCGTCCGACGGCGCCGACGATGTAGAGGCCCTGGGGTGCGTCGGTGTCGTCTTCGCGGGGGCTTTTGTCGCGGGCGAAGCCGAGGCGGGCGCGGAGTGCGGAGAGGAAGCCGCCGCCCTGCGACGGTTGCGGGTCGTAGCCTTTGAGGGCGCGCCAGAGTTCCTGGAGGCGTTCGGCGGCGAGGGATTGGGCGGGGTCGTGTTCGAGCAGGCCGGCGCGGACGCGGTCGCGCAGCGCGGGCAGCGGGCCTTGGGCGGTGGGTGGGGTGGGAGCGTGCATCGGGCGTCGGTGGCCTATCGCGGGACGGGTGTGGGTTCAAGGGATGGGGGGTGCGGGGGCAAGGGCCAATGGCCCTTG
>CAZHMM010000040.1:0-26155 GCA_964533585.1 uncultured Elioraea sp. | reverse complement strand
CCTCGTCGGCGAGCGTCTTCGCCTGCGCGACGATCAGCCCGTTCGGATCGACGATACAGGACCCGCCGATCAGCCCCGCACCATCCTCAACGCCGGCCTTCGCCACCGCCACCGCCCAGCACGCGTTCATGTACGCGTTCGCCTGCGCGGCCAGGGTGGAGTGGAAGGTGCGCAACTCGGCGCTCTCGCTCTCGCCGCCGTTCGGGTCGTAGGCGGCCGAGTTGTATCCCACCAGCACCATCTCTGCCCCTTGCAGCGCGAGGCAGCGCCAGCCCTCGGGCCAGCGCCGGTCGTTGCAGATCAGCATGCCGAGGATGCCGCCGAAGGCGCGGAAGGCCGGGAAGCCGAGATCGCCATAGGCGAAGTAGCGCTTCTCCAGCTGCTGATACGTCTGTCCGGGCTTCACCTGTTCCGAACCCGGCAGGTGCACCTTGCGGTACTTGCCGAGGATGGTGCCGTCCGTGCCGACCAGGATCGCGGTGTTGTAGCCGCGCCGGCGCACCGCACCGTCCTCGAACGCGCCGCGGTCGAGCTCGGCATAGCCGACGTGGAAGCCGATCCCGAGCTCGCGCGCGCGCTCGAACAGGGGCTGGACATTCGGGTTCGGCATGGCCGGCTCGAAGTAGGCGAGGAGTTCAGCCTCCTCGAGCGGCCAGCGCGGGAAGAAAGTGGTGAAGGGAAGCTCGGGAAACACCGCGAGCGTTGCTCCCTGCTGCGCCGCCTGTTCGAGCAGAGCGATCATCCGCCCGAGCGTGTGTGCGCGGCTGTCCGCGCGCTGGTTCGGGCCCATCTGGCAGGCGGCGACACGGACGATCCGGGCCATCGTCAGCCCGCCTGCGGCGTCAGCCCGGCGGCGGTGATGCCGGCGACCGCGGCCGCCTCGTCCTTGTCGGAGGTGTCGCCGCTGATGCCGACCGCGCCGATCGCGCGCCCGTCCTGCATCACCAGCACGCCGCCGGCGACCGGCACGAACGCGCCGCCGGTCGCCGCGGCGGCGGCGTTCAGGAACGCGACCCGCTCGGCGTTGCGCGCGGCGATCTCGCGCGAGGGCAGGCCGAGGCCGAGGGCCGCCATCGCCTTGCCCATCGCGATCGCGAAGCGGGCGAGCCCGGCGCCGTCCTCGCGCTTGTAGGCGACCAACTGCCCGCCGGCATCGACCACCGCGACGACCAGCGGTGCGCAGTCCGCCTCGCGTCCCGCGGCCAGTGCGGCATCGACGATTGCCGATGCGGCCGCGAGCGTCATCGCGGAGTGGACTGGATAGACCATCGGATGAGCCATGCCGCGTCCCTTCTCAGACCGTCTGCCGCTTCACGAAGGCGCCGTCGCCCGGCTTGTTCAGCACGGATGCACCGTCCCAGATCTGCCGGCCGCGCAGATAGCTCGCCGCGACGCGCGCCTTCATCGCCCTGCCGTGATAGGGGCTCCAGCGGCACTCCGGCCGATCGACGATCGAGGCCTCGTCGAAGGTGAAGTCGCCGCGCTCCATCACGCAGAGATCCGCATCCGAGCCGACCGCGATCCGCCCCTTCTTCGGCAGCAATCCGTGGAACCGCGCGGTCTCCTCGGCGCAGTACTTCGCCATCAGCGTCAGCGGCAGGCCGCGCTCGGCGAGCAGCGAGACCATCAACGGCGCGAAGGATTGCAGCCCGGTGAGCCCCGCGCCGCACTTGAAGATGTCCTCGTCGAGCTTGCGCTCGATCGGCCAGGGCGCGTGATCGGTCGAGACATAGGCGACCTTGCCGTTGACGAGCCGGTCCCACATCCGCTCCACCTCCTCGGCGGTGCGGAAGGGCGGGTTGCACTTGCCCTTGCCCTTCAGCCGGACGATGTCGTCCTCGGTCATGCAGAGATACTGGATGCAGGCCTCGCCCGAAGCCTGCATGCCGAAGCCGCGATAGGTCTCGGCGAGGTCGAAGCCGCGCGCGAGCGAGGAATGGGCGATGTGCACATGCGCGCCGGTGGCCAGCCCGATCTCGAAGATCGTCACGTTCGCCAGGTTCTCGCAGAGCGGCGGACGGGTGCGGCAGTGCATGATCGGGTCGGTGCGGCCGGACTCCTGCGCCGCCTTGCTCATCGCGACCACGATCTCCTGATCCTCGTTGTGCAGCGCCACCATCAGCCCGGTCTCGGCGATCTGGGCGAAGGCGCGCTCCATCTCGACGTGGTCGATGCGCGGGAAGCGCGTCGCGTCGTACTCATAGGTGGAGAGCTTGAAGGCCGAGGCGCCGGCGGCGGCGATCTCCTTGATGTGGTGCGTGCCGCCCGACTTCTGGATCGTGCCGTAGAGGGCGATGTCCACATGCGCGGTGCGGTTCACCCAGCCGACCTTCTCATTGAACAGTTCGGCGTTGGTGACCGGCTTGGGGATGTCGTAGGGCATGTCCACCACGGTGGTGACACCGCCGGCCGCGGCCGTGCGCGTGGCGGTCTCGATGCCCGGCCAGCCGAAGGCGGAGGCCGTGTGCATGTGCCCGTCCACCAGGCCCGGGAACACCAGCATGCCGCGGTGATCGGAGAGCTCGACGGCGGGCGGCGGCGGGCCCTCGCCGATCGCGGCGATGCGCCCGTCGCGCGCGGCGACGAACCCGTCACGGATGATCCGCTCGCTGGTGACGAGGTCGCCCAGCACCACGCGGTCGAAGGGCGGCGGCAGTTCGCTCATGGGTCTCGGTCTCTCCGGCGTCGTTCGGGGGACGTCTTGCGCCCATCTCGGGGGCAGGTCTAGGTATCCGCCCGCCAGTCAAGACCGCGCGGCCGCCGCGATCAACCCGTCCCGGCCCGCGCCCGAGCCATCACACCGAACGGGGATCCCGCATGAAGCTCCATTCCGTCCGCGTCCATCCCTCCAAGGCGCTGCTGCCGCGCGAGGAGCAGCTCGCCTGGAAGATCGCCGGCGTCGCGGCCGACAAGGTCGCCGTCCAGAAGGACGTGGCGGAGATGATCATCAACCGGATCATCGACAACGCCGCCGTGGCGATTGCCGCGATCAACCGCCGCCCGGTCGTCTCGGCGCGGATGATGGCGCTCGCGCATCCGCGCAAGGGGGGGGCTGCCGTGTTCGGCATGCCGGCCGCGCGCACGGTCAGCCCCGAATGGGCGGCGTGGGCGAACGGCACGGCGGTGCGCGAGCTCGACTTCCACGACACCTTCCTCGCCGCCGACTACTCCCATCCGGGCGACAACATCCCGCCCGTGTTGGCGGTGGCTCAGACCGTCGGCAAGTCAGGCAAGGACCTGATCCGCGGCCTCGCGACCGCCTACGAGATCCACATCGATCTGGTGAAGGCGATCTGCCTGCACCGGCACAAGATCGACCACATCGCCCATCTCTGCCCGGCCGCGGCCGCGGGCATCGGCACGCTGCTCGGGCTGAAGCAGGAGGTGGTGTTCCAGGCCGTGCAGCAGGCGGTGCATGTGAGCTTCAGTACGCGCCAGAGCCGCAAGGGCGAGATCAGCTCGTGGAAGGCGTATGCGCCGGCCCATGCCGGCAAGCTCGCGGTCGAGGCGGCGGACCGGGCGATGCGCGGCGAGGGCGCGCCCAACCCGATCTACGAAGGCGAAGACAGCGTGATCGCCTGGATGCTGGCCGGGCGCGAGAACCGCGACCACGAGTATCTCGTGCCGCTGCCCGAGAAGGGGGAGCCCAAGCGCGCGATCCTGGACAGCTACACCAAGGAGCACTCGGCGGAGTACCAGAGCCAGGCGCTGATCGACCTCGCCTTTCGCATGCGCGAGAAGATCGCGGATTTCGACGCGGTCGAGCGCATCCTGATCCACACCAGCCACCACACCCACTACGTGATCGGCACCGGTGCCAACGACCCGCAGAAGATGGACCCGAAGGCGTCGCGCGAGACGCTCGATCACTCGATCATGTACATCTTCGCCGTCGCCTTGCAGGACGGGCGCTGGCACCACGTCGACAGCTACACCCCGCGCCGCGCCCAGCGCGCTGACACCGTGCGGCTCTGGCACAAGATCGAGACCACCGAGGATCCGGAGTGGACGCGCCGCTACCACTCGGAGGACCCGAACGAGAAGGCGTTCGGTGGTCGGGTGCAGATCTTCCTCAAGGACGGCACGGTGATCGACGACGAGCTCGCGGTCGCCAATGCCCATTCGCTCGGCGCCCGTCCGTTCCAGCGCCCGGACTACATCCGCAAATTCCAGACCCTGACCGACGGGATCATCTCGACGCGCGAGGCGAACCGCTTCCTCGAGGCGGTGCAGGAGCTCGCCACGCTGCCTGCGGGCGCGCTCTCCGCGCTGAACGTCGCGCTGCCCGCTGGCCGGGTGACACTCGCGCCGGTGAAGGGGATCTTCGACGCGCCGGTGCGCTCGGCGGAGCCCGCGGCCGCGCGGCGGGTGGTGCGCCGGGCCGACGAGAAGGCGCGCACCAAGACGATCAAGAAGGCACGGCGGGTGAAGAAGGTTGCCCAGGGCAAGAAGGCCCCGCGCGCCCGCCGCGGCCGGGGTTGAGGTCACGAGGATGAGGAAGAAAGGCTTGGCCCGATGAACGACACCGTCTCCGCGCCGCAGGTCTTCAAGGGCCTGGTCGGCGTGCATGCCGACGTCACCGCGGTCTCGAAGGTGATGCCGGAAACCAACTCCCTGACCTATCGCGGCTACGCGGTGCAGGACCTTGCCGAGCAGTGCCGGTTCGAGGAGGTGGCCTATCTGCTGCTGAACGGCGAGTTGCCGAACCGGAAGCAGCTCAATGCCTTCACGAAGGAGGAGCGCGAGAACCGCAAGATCAGCAAGCCGCTGATCCGCGCGATCGAGTCCTTCCCGCGCAAGGCCCACCCGATGGATGCGACCCGCACGGCGGTGAGCTTCCTCGGCCTTGAGGACGCGGAGGCGCAGGACGTCTCCGAGGCGGCGACCCGGCGCAAGGCGATGCGGCTCTTCGCCAAGATCCCGACCGCGATCGCCGCGATCAGCCGGCTGCGCAAGGGGCTGAGGCCGATCCAGCCCAAGGCGGAGCTCGGCTTCTCGGAGAACATCTTCCACATGTTCTTCGGCAAGGTTCCCGATCGGGAGATCGTGAAGGCGTTTGACGTGTCGATGACGCTCTACGCCGAGCACTCCTTCAACGCCTCCACCTTCGCCGCCCGCGTGGTCGCCTCCACGGGGGCCGACCTGCACGCTGCCGTGACCGCCGGCATCGCCGCGCTGAAGGGTCCGCTGCATGGCGGCGCGAACGAGGCGGTGATGCACATGCTGAAGCAGGTCGGCACCCCCGCGAAGGCGAAGGGGTGGATCGACGACAAGCTTGAGCATCGCGCGCTGGTGATGGGCTTCGGCCACCGCGTCTATCGCTCGGGCGATTCCCGCGTGCCGACCATGAGCAAGTACCGCGACATCGTCGCTGCCCGGCTCGGCGGGCAGAAGTGGGTGGAGATCAGCCGCATCCTCGCCGAGGAGATGCTGGCGAAGAAGGCCATCCACCCCAACCTCGATTTCCCCGCCGGGCCCACCTACTACCTGATGGGATTCGACATCCCGATGTTCACGCCGCTGTTCGTCGCCAGCCGCATCACCGGCTGGTCGGCGCATGTGCTGGAGCAGATCGCCGACAACCGCCTGATCCGACCGCTCTCGCACTACGTGGGCGTGGCCCAGCGCGAGATCCCGCCGATGAAGGCGCGCTGAAACGTTCCGACCGCAGGGCAGGGGCGCGAGTCGGGCGACTCGCGCCCTTCGTGCGTCTGGCCTAGCCTCGGGCAAACGCCGAGAGGAGCGACGCCCATGGCCGACACCCATCCCCGCTTCGCCTGGTTCAACGGCCGGCTCGTGCCGTGGGAGGAGGCGCGCATCCACATCTACTCGCCGGCGGTGAAGTACGGCGCGGGTGTGTTCGAGGGGCTGCGGGGCTACTGGAACGAGGCGCAACGCGAGATGTTCGTGTTCCGCCTGCGCGAGCACCTCGATCGCCTCGCCTTCGGCATCAAGGTCATGCGGTTCGACGTCACCCCCGATCTCGGTGCGCTCGAGCGCGCGGTGATCGAGGTGGTGCGCGCCAACGAGTTCCGCGACGGGGTGCATATCCGCCTCTCCGCCCTGCTCGACGGTGACGGCGAGATGACCTCGGTCGGCCCGATCGCGTTCGCCTGCACCGCCAACACCCGCCCGCCGACCAAGGCGCTGACCGAGGGGCTTGCGGCCGGCGTGGTGTCGTGGCGCCGGCCGGAGGACGCGGCCCTGCCGATGCGCGTGAAGGCGAACGCCAACTACCAGAACGGCCGCATGGCCGTGCACGAGGCCCGGGCGAACGGCTACGGCGCGGCGATCCTGCTGAACAACATCGGCAAGGTGGCCGAGGGGCCGGGGATGTGCCTGTTCATGCTGCGCGGCGGTGTCGCCGTCACGCCCAGCATCACCAGCGGCATCCTGGAGAGCATCACCCGCGACGCCGTGATCCGCCTGCTGCGCGACGAGCTCGGCGTGACGGTGGAGGAGCGGGATGTCGATCGCAGCGAGCTGTACGCGGCCGACGAGGCGTTCTTCTGCGGCACCGCCTGGGAGGTGACGCCGATCACCTCGGTCGATCGCCTGCCGGTCGGCGACGGCAAGGTCGGCGCGCTGACGCGCAGGCTGCAGGCGCTCTACTTCGCGGTGGCGAAGGGCGAGAGCGCGCTGCATCCAACGTGGCGTACGCCGGTCTACGGCGCCGCGTCCGCACGCGCGGCGGAGTGATCCGCGCGACGCGCACGCGTCGCCGATACATCCTGCGGTGTGCTTTGCGCGCGCGACGTGCATGAAAATGCTGCGCGTCGGTTGCTTTTTGTTGACAGCGCTGCACACGACTCGCATAGCGTGATGTTGCGGATGCAGATGCAATCCGATTCGCACACGCGATCGCTGCATCTGAGTTTGTCCGCGAGAGGGAAGGACGGTCCATGGACCGCACGCACGCCAAAGTCACTCCGGTGACCGAGGCATCCCCGGGCAAGCGAGATGCGGGCGATCGGATCCCGGCGATGGCGCGTTCCGCCAGCGCTGCCGCTCGCACACGTCAGCGCGTCCGGGCCTCGCACGCCGGGCGGCCACTTGTCGCCGCCGCGGCCCAGCCGCGGCCTGCGGGGATGTGCCTGCGTGACGGGACCCTCAACAGAAAGGAGTTTGTGCACGTGTCCATGACAAAGGACGTGCCGGCGGCGGTCGAGGCCATCCGCGCGGCGCGCGAGGCGAATGCGGAGGCCGCGGAGTCCCGCGCGCAGCCGATGGCGATGCGGGCGGCAACCAAGAAGGCGCCCGCGAAGAGGAAGCCCGCGGCGCGCAAGCCGGCCGCGGCGAAGAAGCCGGCGGCGCGCAAGGCCGCGCCGAAGCGCGCGACGGCGGCGAAGAAGGCCGCGCCGAAGCGTGCAGCGGCGGCGAAGAAGCCGGCGACGCGACGCGCTGCCGCGGCGAAGAAGCCGGCGGCCCGCAAGACGGCAGCGCGCAAGCCCGCCACGCGGCGCCCGCGCAAGGCTGCCGCCGAAGCGCCTGCGGCACCGCCCTCGGAGACGCCGGGCATGTGAGTGCGTGGCCGACCCTCGGGTCGGTCGTGCAGGGGCGCGTCCGCTTCGGCGGGCGCGCCCTTTCTCTTTGCCGGTCAGCCGAAGGTGCGGTGGAGATCGGCGCGCTGATCCGGCGTCAGGCGACGCACGCGTTCGTGGCGCAGGACCATGAACAGCTTCGCTGCCTCCTCCAGTTCCTCTGCCGCGTACACCGCATCCTGGAGCGAGTTGCCCGACACCACGGGCCCGTGATTGGCGAGCAGTACGGCGCGCGCGGTCCGTGCTTCCGCCGCGATTGCCGGCTCCATCGCGGGATCGCCAGGTCGGTAGTAGGGCAGGACGGGCAGCGCGCCGCCGATGCGCATGACGAAATAGGGAGTGAGCGGCGGGATCGGCTCGCGCGGATCGACGTCATCAAGGCAGGCAACCGCGGTTGCCCAGGTGGAGTGCAGGTGCACCACCGCCTGTGCGTCCGGCCGTGCGGCGTAGAAGGCACGGTGCATGAACACTTCCTTCGACGGCTTGTCACCGCCGACATGGCGGTACGCCGCATCGAGCCGTGCGAGGTGCCTGGGATCGAGCCGGCCGAGGCAGGAGTTGGTCGGCGTGATCAGGAACCCGTCGGCGAGGCGCACCGAGATGTTGCCCGCGCTGCCGACCGAGAAGCCGCGCGCGAACAGGCTGGCGGCAAGGGTGCAGATCGCCTCGCGGAGCGCTGCCTCGTCACGCATCACGCGTGCTCCAGCAGGTCGAACGCCTTGAGGAAGAAGTCGCGGCCGCCGAAATTGCCGCTCTTCAGCGCGAGATGCAGCCCGCCCGCAGTGTCCGGCGCGTAGGTCCAGGGCACGCCGGGATCAATCTCCGGCCCGATCGCGAGGCGGCGCACACCGAGCCGTGACACCACCGCGCCCGAGGTCTCGCCGCCGGCCACCACAAGCCGCCGCACGCCGCGCGCGACCAGCGCTTCCGCCACGTCGGCAAGAGTCTGCTCGATCAGATGCCCCGCCGCCTCGCGCCCGAGCGCCTGCTGCAGCGCCTCGACCCGGTCGGGTGTGGCCGAGGCGGCGATCACGATCGGGCGGTCGCCCGGCTGGGCGTCGATCCAAGCGATCGCCTCGTGCGCGAGTGCTGCCGCATCCGGTCGCGCGATCGGATCGAGGGTGAGCGTGGGCACATGGTCGCGCGCGAAGCCGATCTGGCCAAGCGTGGCGCGCGAGCAGCTGCCCGCGACCACGGCGGCGCGGCCGCGCGCCGGCGGCAGGCTCGCGGCATCGCTGCGCGCGGCGAGCAGGCCCGATGCGCGCCACGCCGCCGGCAGGCCGATCGCGAGCCCGGAGCCGCCCACCATCAGTGCGACGTTGTCCGACGCGGCACCGATCGCGCGCAGATGCGCATCCGTGATGGCATCGACGATCGCATAGCGCCTTCCCTGGTCGCGCGCCGCATTGAAGGCGGCGCGGATCGCGCCGGGCCCCTGCTCGACCGCCGCGAACGGCACGAGCCCGACCGTGCCCTGCGTCTGCCGCCCGAGCACGCGCACGAGATTGGCATCGCGCATGGGGGTGAGCGGATGGTTCTCCATCCCGCTCTCGTTCAGCAGCACGTTGCCCACGAACAGATGGCCGAGATAGACGGTGCGGCCATTGGTCGGGAAGGCGGGGCAGACGGGCGCGAAGCCGCCGCCGAGCCGTGCGAGCAGTGCATCCGCCACGGGGCCGATATTGCCCGCATCGGTCGAATCGAAGGTCGAGCAGACCTTGAAGAACGCCTGCCGGCAGCCGGCCGCGAGCAGCCACTCCAGTGCGGCGACACTCTCGGCCACAGCCTCGCGCACCGGCGCGGTGCG
This sequence comes from uncultured Elioraea sp., assembly GCA_964533585.1. Classification (GTDB taxonomy): domain Bacteria; phylum Pseudomonadota; class Alphaproteobacteria; order Acetobacterales; family Acetobacteraceae; genus Elioraea. Next base: position 16,807 of record CAZHMM010000040.1, on the reverse strand, counting down.
CGACTTCAGCGCCACGACGATCGCGTCGGCGACCGGCACTGGATCGTCCGCGCGCGGCGTGCCCAGCAGTTGCACCGTGCGCGCGCCCTCCCTCACCAGCGTGTTGGCGAGGTCAGTCGCACCGGTGACGTCGTCGGCGACGCAGCCGAGAATCGGCATGGCTCAGGTCTCCGCTGGCAGGGCAAGCAGGTCGCGATGGCCGATGGTGAGGGCGAGGCGGCCGCGCGCGACCGCGCCGAGCCGGGCCTCTTCCCATGCCGCGATGCGCGCGACGGCGGCCGGCAGGGCGTGCGCGGCGGCGGCGGCGTGCCCGCGCACCATCGCCTCGAGCATCGGCTCGGCGATGGTCGGAATGATCCAGTCCGACGGCGCGGAGGCGACGCGGAAGCCGTGCGCGGCGAACAGGCGCCCGAGCGTGGCCGGCGCCTCGGCACCCATCGCGCGGCCGAAGCCCTTGTCGCGGCGCATGTCGCGCGCGAATCCCCGCGCGACCAGCCGATCGTCGGGATGGGCCGGCCGGAAGCGGTCGCGCCCGTCCACGTTCAGGCAGGCGAGAAACGGCACGCGCAGCGATGCCGCGAGCCGGCCGGCCCAGGCGGACGAGACGAGGTCCATCAGCGCCGAGCACACCACCGCGTCGTGCGCGCGGAACGGCAGGCGCGACGGGTCATCGCCGAAATCGGTGGCGAGCGCCTCGATGCGCCACGCGCCCTCCGGCGTGTGGATCAGCAGGGCGCGGCCGGGCGTGGTGACGCGCCAGCCGTGCGCCTCGGCCCAGTCGGCGGTGCGGGCGAAGGCATAGCCGAGCAGCGCGGCATCCGCATCGACGATCGTCCAGGCCTGCGCGCGGCCGATGATCGGCGCGAGAAAGCGGAACAGCGACGCCGTGCCGGCGCCGAGATCCATGATGCGCGGCCGCGCCGGCAGTGCGTCCGCCAGCCGCGCGGCCAGCGCACGCGAACGCGCGACCCGATCGAACGGCTCGCGCAGCGCGAGCCAGTCGGCCGAGAAGCCCTCGCTCATCCGGCGACCGCGGCGAGCTCGCGCGCGAAGGCGTCGGCCTGCGCCTCCCAGCCCGGCAAGCGCGCGCCGGCGGCGAAGGCGGCATCGCTCATGCGGTGGCGCAGCGCGGTGTCGAAGATCGGCCGGCGCATCGCGCGCGACAGCGCGATCCAGTCGCCCGGCGGCGCGATCACGCCGGCATCCACGGGCAGCAGATCGGCGACCGCGCCGCCCGAGGTGAGCGCGCAGGGGATGCCGCGCTTCAGCGCCTCGGCGACGGCCATGCCGTAGCCCTCGTGCCAGGTGGCGAGCGCGAACAGATCGGTGCCGGCCCAGAGCGCCGCCAGCGCATCCTCGGCGATCTCGCCGGCGAAGCTGACCCGCTCGGCGATCGCGAGATCGCGCGTGAGCGCCGCAAGCGCGACCGCGTGGCTGCGATCACGCTCCAGGCTGCCGACGATGGTGAGGCGCCAGTCCAGATCCGTCAGCCGCCCGAGTGCCCGCAGCAGCAGGTCATGGCCCTTGCGCGGCACGGCCGCGCCGATCGACAGGATCGCGCAGCCGGCACCCTGCGAGCCCTGCGCGCGCGGCGCGGCGTCGGTGCCGGGCTCGACCACGCCGATGCGCGTCGCGGGAATGCCCATCGCGGCGAGCGCCGTCGCGGTCGTCCGCGAGGTGGCGATGAGCCGCGCGAGCTGGGGCAGGAGCTGCGCCTCCTTCTCGCGCAAAAGCGCCGCGTCCGCCTCGGAGAGGCCCTTCTCGAGCGGGGTCGGGTGATGGATCAGCCCGACCGCGGCCGCGCGCGAGATCGCCTCGGCCGCGCGCGCGAAGGACGGCAGGCCGAGTCCGTCGATCACGGGAATCTCGCTCGGCCGGAGGTCGGCGATCGCCTGCCAGGCGGAGGCCTCGGCCGCTGCGTCGGGAAGCGGGTGGCGCCCGCCGAGTTCGACCACGCGCACGGCGTGACCGCGTGCGCGCAAGCCAGCGACGATGCGGCGGTCATAGCCGTAGCCGCCCGAGACCGCGTCGAACGGCGCGGGCACGATCAGCGCGATGGCGAGCGCGCTCATTCCACCGCCGCCTCGTAGGCGGCCCAGGCAAGCGGGCTCTCGCGCAGCAGCACCTTGAGCGCGGTGATCCGCCGCCCACCGTCGCCGAGCCGGCCGTCCTTCAGCGCCGCGACCAGCAGCGCGTGCACATGCGCGGCCATGAACTCGGTGGTCGTGTTCTGCCCGGCGAACTGCGGCAAGGCGTCGAGGTTGTCGTAATCGAAGCTGTCGAGCGCACGGCGAAGCTCGGCGCGCGCGAGGCCGATATCCACCACCAGGCCGTGGGCGTCGAGCGAGGGCACGCGGAACTCCGCCTCCACCGCATAGGTCGCGCCGTGCAGTTTCTGCGCCGGGCCGAACACCTCGCCGCGGAAGGAGTGGGCGATCATGACGTGGTCGCAGACGGTCAGGCTGAACACGCGCAGTCCTTTCAGACGGAGGGATCGTAGGCGATGACGGGACAGAGTGCGCCGTGGTGTGCGGCGAGCCGCGCCATGGTCGCGGGAAGATCGGCGAACGGTGTGGGCCCGTCGAGCAGCACGTCAAGCCGTGCGTCGTCCAGCAGCGCGAGTGCGAGGGCGAGCCGTTCGGCGTGGCTGCGCCGGCCCCGCATCGGCGTGGCGACGGCACCGACCTGAGAGGAGATCAGCCGCAGCCGGCGGCTGTGGAACGCCTCGCCGAGTGCGAGCGGCACGAGACGGTCGCCGAACCACGAGGCCTCGACGATGCGCGCCTCGAAGGCGGCACGGCCGAGGGCGAGTGCCAGACCCTCCGGGGAGCCGGAGGCGTGCACGATCAGCTCGGCTTCCGACGGGGCATCGGCGGGCGCGGCGAAGCCAAGCCCGAGTGCGGCGGCGACGCGGGCCTTGGCGGGATCGCTGTCGATCACGGTCAGCATCACGCCGGGCACGCGCGCCAGCAGATGCGCGGCGAGCAGTCCGACCACGCCGGCGCCGATCACCAGCACGCGCTCGCCCGTCAGCGCCGCCGCGTCCCAGGTGATGTTGAGCGCCGTCTCCATGTTGGCGGCAAGCACGGCGCGGCGCGTCGGCACGGCATCGGGCACGGGGTGCAGCATGGAGGCGGGGGCGACGAACCGGTCCTGATGCGGATGCAGGCAGAATACGCGCTTGCCCACCAGTGCTGACGGTCCGGCCTCGACGACGCCGACCGCGCTGTAGCCGTACTTGACCGGAAACGGAAAGTCGCCGGCCTGCAAGGGGCAGCGCATCGCCGCGTGCTGGCTCGGCGGCACGCGTCCGGCGAACACCAGCGCTTCGGTGCCGCGCGACACCCCGCTCGCGAGCGTGCGCACCAGCGCCGCGCCCTGGCCGGGGACCGGCAACGTCTCAGCCCACAGTTCGCCCCGTCCGGGGCCGACGGTCCAGAACGCGCGCGCGGTCATGGCGTGGCGCGGCGGGCGATCGCGCAGTCGAACAGCACGTCGTCGCCGAGGCGATGCACGGCCAGCGGGAAGCGAATTCCCTGCTCGGGGCGATCAATCCCGGGCAGCAGGAGTGCCGGGATGCCACTTCCCAACAGCAGCGGCGCGACCGCCACATGCAGCCGGTCGATCAGCCCGGCGGCGAGGAAGCGCCCGACCGTGACGCCGCCGCCCTCGACGAACAGATGCGTCAGCCCTCGCGCGCGCAGCGTGGCGACGAGCGCATGCAGATCGAGCCCACGCCCGGCGCGCGGCACGGGCAGAACCTCGGCAGCACCGCAGGGCGTGGCCGCGTCCGCGGCGCAGGCGAGCACGGTCGGCAGCCCGTCCTGGAACACGAGGTGGCCGTGATGCAGGCGCCGCTCCGTGTCGAGCACGACGCGCAACGGGCTCTCGCCCTCCACCTCGCGGGTCGTCAGGCGCGGATCATCGTGCCGGACCGTGCCGGCGCCGACGATGATCGCATGGTGCAGCGCGCGCAGCCGGTGCGTGTGCACGATGTCGGCCGCGCCGCTGATCCAGCGTGACACGCCCGAGGTGGTGGCGATCCGTCCATCGAGGCTCTGGGCGAGATGGGCGGTGACGAACACGCCGTCGGGGGCGGCGGGCGGTTCGGTCAGCGGCGCGAACAGGTCGCGCAGCAGCGCGGCCTGAGAGTCCGTGGGCAGAGGCAGTGGCGCGCGCACGCCACCGCGCCGCGCGAGCAGCGCGCGCCACATTGCACCCGCATCCGCCGCTCCGACCCCTGCCTCCATCGCGCGGCTTCTACCGCCCGAGCACGTCAGGAGGAAGGCCGACGAGAATCAGTTCCGCGACGAGCCCCGAGAGGGGCGGCAGCCAGGCCGTCGCCGCCAGCCGCAGCAGCACGAAGCGCCATCCCATCAGCGGCGCTTCCCAGAGAATGACCCGGTTCACCCCCAACACCGACCAGGCTGAGATCAGTGTCACCATCTGAGCCGCACCTGCGCCCGAGCTCCACAGCGCCAACACGATCGGGAACGAGACGAACGGCCCGCCCGGGATGCAGGCGCCGGCGACGGTCGCGGCGAGGTGGCCGAGCACACCGCTCTCGGGTCCGAACAGCGTGGCGGCGAAGCGCTCGGGCACGAGTTCGCTCAGGAATCCGGCCGTGGGCAGCGCGATCGCGATGATCGGCAGCACGGTGAACAGGCTCGTGCGCGCGTGTCCGAGCGCGCCGCGCAGGATCATGGGGTCGCGCCGCGCCGCCCAGAGGCAGCCGAGCGCCGCCACCACCCAGAGCAGGACCGCGGTCACCGTCACCGTGTTGCGACCCAACCCGGCAGGCGGCGCGCGACCAGCCCGGCAAGCACCGGCAGCGGCAGCGAGGCAAGGAAGCGCAGGGCTGCGAACTCCGGCCCGAGCACCGGGATCTCCCACACCAGGATGCGGCTGAACCCGTTCAGCGCCCACGCGGCGATGTAGGCGATCAACGCACCGCGATCGGCGCCGCCGGCGGCGAGCGCCAGCACCAGCGGAAACGCCGCCATCGGCCCGCCGGGCGTGGCGATGCCGGCGAGCGTGGCCAGCACCAGCCCCCGCAGGCCCGAATGCGCGCCGAGCCAGCGAGAGATCCGCTCGCGCGCCACGCCCGCCTGCACCAGCCCGGCGAGGACCAGCGCCGGCAGGATCACCGGCAGCATCACGCCCGCGAGATCGCGCGCGCGGACAAGGCCGCTGATCAGCCCGTCCGTGCCCTTCAGCGCGAAGCAGGCAAGCGCCGAGGCGGCGCAGAGGCCGAGGATGAAGACGAGATTGGCGTGGCGCCTGAGCGTCGACGCGGAGGAGGGCGGTGGCATGGGACGCGAGCGATCATGCCCGCGTCAGCGGCGTTGCGTCGAGGCGGGCTGCTCAGAGCTGCGCGGCGAGCGTGACCGCCGGGGCGGCGTGGCGCACCGGTCGCGGCGCGCCGTTGGCGACGTAGCGCCCGTCCACCGGCTGCGCTGCCTCGGACAGCACGCGCACCAGCGCATCCTGGGCGGCGAGGGCTCGCTCAAGCATCCGGCGGTTCGCCGAGGCAAGGGCGCTCAGCCGCTCGGAGAGCGCGCGCACCGCCTCGCGCTCGGTCTCGCCGGCGCGGCTGCCCGATTTGCGCGCGGTCGCCTCGGCCGCGACGAACGCCTCGACCGCTTCGCGCTTGGGTTCGGCAAGCGCGGCCGCGGCCGCGAGGTCGAGCGCCGCGAGTGCACGGTTCTCGGCCTCGAGCAGTCCGGCGAGACGGACGCCGGCGTTGATCAGCGCGGAGATCATGCTCGCTGCTCCTGCATTGCGATCATTTGACGCATCACGGCATCGCCGATGCCGAGCCCGCCGCCATCGGCGATCGCGCGGGCGAATTCGTTGACCAGCATCGGCCGCCACATCTGCTCGCCGGGTCCGCCGCCGAAGGCGCCGCCCTTGCCGAGCCCCTCGAACATCGGCTGGAGCAGCGCGCCGAGCGCCATCGCCTCGAACTCCCGCGCGGTCCGCGCCATGGCGGCAGGGTCAGTGGTCGGACGAGGGCCGGCAGGGGTGCCGGCGAGGCGTGGATCGGCCGCGGGCGGCAGGATCGGCGTCATGGTCAGATCACCTCGAGCTCGGCCTGCAAGGCGCCGGCCGCCTTGATCGCCTGGAGGATCTGGATCATCTCGCGCGGGCCGACGCCGAGCGCGTTCAGGCTGCCGACGAGATCCTGCAGGGTGACGTTGCCGGGCACGATGCCGAGCCGGCGCTCGCGGCCGTCCTCGACCTCGATCTCGGTGCGCGGCACGACCACGGTCTGCCCCTCGCCGAACGGGTTGGGCTGGCTCACCTGCGGCGTCTCGGTGATGCGGATGGTCAGGTTGCCCTGCGCGATCGCGACCGTGCTGACGCGCACATTGGCGCCCATGACAATGATGCCGTTCGCCTCGTCGATGATCACGCGCGCGACCTGGTCGGGCTGGACGCGGAGCTGCTCGATGTCGGTCAGGAAGCCGATCAGGTCGGCCGCGCGCGCCGCTGGCGGCACGACGAGCACGGTGCCGGGGTCGGTCGGCGTCGCGACCGGGCCGCGGGCGAAGGCGTTGACCGCCGCGGCGACGCGCCGCGCGGTGGTGAGGTCGGGATTGCGCAGGCTGAGCCGCACCTCGCGCCGTTCGTTCAGCGCGAAGCCGGTCTCGCGCTCGACGATCGCGCCGTTGGCGATGCGCCCCGCGGTCGGCACGCCGCGCGTCACGGTCTGCGCGCCGCCGCGGGCGGCGATCGCGCCGGTGGTCACCGAGCCCTGGGCGACGGCATAGACCTCGCCGTCGGCGCCGAGCAGCGGCGTGACCAGCAGCGTGCCGCCGGTCAGGTTGGTCGCATCGCCGAGCGCGGCGACCTGCACGTCGATCCGCGTGCCTTGGCGGGCGAAGCCGGGCAGCGAGGCCGTGACCATCACCGCGGCGACGTTCTTGGTGTCCAGCCGCTGCTCCTGGTCGCGCGTGTTCACGCCCAGCCGCTCCAGCATGCCGATCAGGCTCTGGCGGGTGAACACGGCCGAGGAAAGCCGGTCGCCCGTGCCGTTCAGCCCGACGACCAGGCCGTAGCCGACCAGCTGGTTCTCGCGCACGCCCTCGACATCGGCGATGTCCTTGATCCGCACTTGCCCGTGCGCAGGCGCGAGGGGGACAGCCAGGGCGGTCAGCAGGGCAGCGAGCAGGACAGTCCGCATCATCCTCGGCATCCGTTCGTCAGACGCGACCCTTCTGGCCGCAACGATGGGTTAGCGAACTCCGTGCCAAACATGATCCCGCGGATTGCCGCCGCCTCGGCCGGGGTGGCGCGGTTCGTTGCCCGGCAGAACTTGCCGGGTATGGCCAGTCCTGCCGGCCGGCAGGCGGCCAGACGAAGGAGCTGGACGATGGTGAAGATCGTCGGATTCGGACCTGCGCCGGTCACGCCCACGCGGCCCGCGCGCGCGGTCGCCGGCTCGGGACGGTTCCGGGTCGCGACCCAGCCGGGCGAGACCGCGGAAGCGCACGACTCGGCGCCCGCCGACGGCGTCTCGATCGCGCCCTCGCTGCTGGCGTTGCAGGAGGTGGTCGCGGCCGGCGAGCGCGACGCGCGTTCGCGCCGGCGTGCCGAGGGCATGCTGGAGGAGCTTTCGGCGCTCCAGCTCGGCCTGCTGGGTGGCCGCTTGCCGCGCGGCCGACTGGAGTCGCTCGCCGCGCTGGCCGCGGAACCCGAAGTGGCCGCCGATCCGCACCTCGCCGCGATCGCCGCCGAGATCGGCGTGCGCGCGGCGGTGGAACTCGCGCGGCTCGATGCGGTTGCCGCCGCACGACGCAGGAATGAAACCGTTTTGTCTCAATAGGTTGCGTCAGTCGCTTCGATCTTGGCGACCCTGGGGGCGATGAGTATAGTCCGCCCGCCTTCGCCCCCCCGAGGGTGCCAGTCGCGCGCGGGGGGTTAGCGCGCACAGGGACGAGCAATGATCGTGACGCTGCCGCCGGACTACCGACCCTCCGACGACGAAGAGTTCATGAACCCCCTTCAGGTCGAATATTTCCGGCGCGAGCTGCTGCGCTGGCGGACCGAGCTCCTGAAGGAAGCCGATGACACGCTGACGAGCCTCCAGAACGGCGGCTTGCAGGAGCCCGATCTGACCGACCGCGCCTCGGCCGAGACCGACCGGGCGCTGGAACTGCGCACCCGCGACCGGGCGCGCAAGCTGATCGGCAAGATCGACGCGGCACTCGAACGGATCGAGAGCGGCACCTATGGCTACTGCGAAGAGACCGGCGAGCCGATCAGCCTGCGCCGGCTCGAGGCCCGGCCGATCGCGACGCTGTCGATCGAGGCGCAGGAGCGTCACGAGCGGATGGAGAAGACCCACCGCGACGATTGATCGGCGGGCCGCGCCGGCGGGGGACGGGTTCGGCGTCAGCCGATCCTGGAGCCCGGCCGTGAGCGCGTGAACGCCATGACGACGATGAGTGCGAGCACCAGGGCCGCCGCGCCGACGCCGGCAAGGAACCCGAGCAGCAACGGCGGCGAGAGCGCCGGATTCCCGCCGAGCGCGGTCCACACCAGGCCGCTCAGCGCGCCGGCACCTTTGCCGACGATCGCCAGCACGGCGCCCATCCCGGCGGCGCAGAGGTCGAGGAGGCTGCCGATCATCCGCGTCGCCTCGCCGAGATGCGGGCCGGCCGGGCTCGCGGTCGCGACGGACCCGACCCCGGCGGCGAGCAGCGCCAGCAGCACCAGGGCCAGGCGGAATGGACTGAGCATGGCAGATCTCCTCGGTCGCGGGGTGGGCGTCTGTCGGCGCGCCGCGGTCAGAACGGCAGGATGATGTCGAGCAGCTGCTGGCCGTAGCGCGGCTGCTGGATGTCGCTGATGATGCCGCGCCCGCCATAGGCGATGCGCGCCTCGGCCATCCGGTCGTGCCGGACGGTGTTGTCCGAGCCGATGTCCTGGGTGCGGACAACACCGTTGATCGAAAGCTCGCGCAGCTCGTTGTTCACGCGCACCTCCTGCTTGCCGTTGAGCACCAGGTTGCCGTTCGGCAGCACCTGCGTGACCACGGCGGCGACGCGCAGCGTCACCTGCTCGTTGCGCTGGATCTGGCCCTTGCCGGTCGAGCCGCCGGTCGAGGAGGCGGTGACCAGGTTCGCCGGATTGATGGTGCCCGGGAGAATCCGGGTAAGGCTCGATTCCAGGCCGAGCATCTGCGGCAGGCCGAGGTTCTCGTTGTTGTTGCGGTTGCGCGTCGAGCTGTTCTCGAGCTGGGCCTCGTCACGGATGCTCACCAGCACCGTGATGATGTCGCCCACGTTGGTGGCGCGCTGGTCCTTGAAGAAGGCGCGCGAGCCCGGCCGCCAGAGGCTGTTGGCGGTGTGCACGGGCGCCTGCGGCGCCGGCATCGGCATCGACACCGGCCGCCAGTCGGGCCGCGCGGTCGGGTTCTCGATCTCCGAGAGCTGCGGGCCGCGGCCGATCTCGGACAGGCGCTGCGGCGCGTTGCAGGCGGCGAGCGTCATGGCGGTGGCGAGCAGGAGAAGACGGATCATCGGCTGAGCTCCGCGCGGCGGTTGGCGAGACGTCGGTCGGTAGGGGGCGAGACGGGCATGCTGCCGGGGGTGACGCGCACGCGGCCGGGCCCGATCACCGTCGCCTCGACCACGGCGCGGCTGGCGATGTTGAGCACCTGGACGCTGTCGCCGCGCGCGCCGTTCTCGAGGGCGCGGCCCTGGGCGGTGACGGTCAGGCCGGGGACCTCGATCGCCAGCGTGACGGGCTGATCCTTCACCACCAGCAGTCGCCCGCCGAGTTCCGACAGGCCGATCGGCGTGCCGGGCGGCAGCGCGCGGCGCAGCACCTGGCCGCCGAGTTCGGCCGGATCGAGCACGGCGTCGGCCGGCACGCGGTCGGGGGCGAGGCGCACGATGCGCACGTCGCTCGCCGTCACCGGCGTGCCCGCGGCGAGGCGGCGGATCGTCACCGGCACGGCGACGAGATCGTTCATCCGCCCGGTGAGGCGTGTGCGCGCGGGCTGCTCGCCGGCGGCAATCGCGGTCAGCGTCGCGGCGAAGCGCCCCGAGGCCTGGTCCCAGGAGAGATCCTCGACAATCAGCTGCGGCGTCACCCCCATCGGTACGGTGGGCGGGGTGAAGGGCTGCATCTCCAGCCGCGCCTCGGCGCCGACGGCGGCGCCGGCGGCGGCGAGCGCCTGGCGCAGCACCGCCTCGGCCTCCTCGCGGGCGATCGGCCGGCCGGGCCGCTCGACCAGCGTCGGGCCGCCGCCCACCATGCTGAGGCCGTTGTCGCGCGCGATCGCGGCGAGCTGGGCGACCGGGACGATGTAGCGCTGGCCCGGAGCAGGGGCGGGGCCGAGCACGCGCTCGCCGTTCGGGCCGGCATTGTCGAACAGGTCGGCGAGGCGGACCTGCGGCGCGTCCATGACGACGCGCGCGCGCGCGATCGCCTCGCCGGCCGCCTCGGCCGGGACGGCGGCGAACAGCGCGAGGGAGAGGAGGAAGCGTCGCATCATCGGTCTCACCGCAGCCTGGTCAGGGTGGAGAGCATCTCGTCGGAGGCGGTGATCACCTTGCTGTTCATCTCGTAGGCGCGCTGGGCGGTGATCAGCGAGGTGATCTCCGAGACGACGTTCACGTTCGAGGTCTCGATGAAGCCCTGCATCAGGTTGCCGAAGCCGGGGCCGCCGGGCACGCCGATCTGCGCCTGGCCGGAGGCCGGGGTCTCGAGGAAGAGGTTGTCGCCGATCGCCTCGAGCCCGCCCTCATTGGCGAAGATCGCGGTGGTGATCTGGCCCACATTCGCCGGCGCGATCTGGCCGTCGAGCTTCACCAGCACCTCGCCGTTCGCGTTGATCGTGACGTCGCGCGCGGCCTGGGGGACCACCACGCCGGGCAGCAGGCGGAAGCCGTCGGCGGTCACCACCTCGCCCTGCGGGCTGAGCCCGAAGGTGCCGTCGCGGGTGTAGGCGAACTCGCCGTTCGGCAGCTCGATGCGGAAATAGCCCGGACCGCGGATGGCGATGTCGAAGCGGTTCTCGGTCTGCTGCAGGTTGCCCTGCTCGTGGATGCGATAGACCGCGGCGATCTTGGTGCCGAGGCCGAGCTGCACGCCGGCCGGCACGATCGTGCCGGTGTCCGAGCTGGTCGAGCCGACCCGGCGCATGTTCTGGTAGATCAGGTCCTGGAACTCGGCGCGCCGGCGCTTGAAGCCGGTCGTCGACATGTTCGCGATGTTGTTCGAGATCACCTCGACATTGGTCTGCTGGGCCAGCATGCCGGTCGCGGCGATGTGCAAGGATCGCATTGGCGCGCCCTCCTCTGTTCAGTTCGCTTCGCTGGCCTGAGGACCAGCGACGGCAGGCGTGGCTTCGCTGGCCCGAGGGCCAGCTACGCTATTCGCGGCGATGCGCAGGGATCGCATGGTCAGCTCTCCGTCCGATCTGATCAGCCGCGGCGCCGGGTCAGGCGTTCGATCGCCTGGGTCTGCCGCTCGCCCTCGCGCTCGATGAACTGCGAGGCGAACTGGAACTCGCGCATCTGCGCCATCAGCATGGTGAGCTCGACCACCGAGTGGACGTTCGACTCCTCGACCATGCCCTGCATCACCACCGGCGCATCGACCGGCAGCGGCTCCTCGTCGGCGGCATACAGGTTGACGCCCTCGGCCCGCAGCGCCTGCGGGTCCTCGAACCGGACCACGCGGATGCGGCCGACCTGGCCGTTCTCGGTGCTGACCGTGCCGTCGGTCGCGATGCTGATCTGGCCCTCATCCGGGGCGATCACGATCGGCTCGCCGCCCTGGGTCAGTACCGGGAAGCCCTCGGGGCCAACCAGGCGGCCGTCCGTGTCGAGGGTGAGCCGGCCGTTGCGGCTGTAGCGCTCGCCGCGCGGGGTGTCGAACACCAGGAAGCCGTCCTCGGCGAGCGCGATGTCCAGCGGATTGGCCGTGCTCTGCATCGCGCCGACGGCCATCTCGCGGTGGGTGCCGCGATCCTGCACGAAGTGCACCGTGCGCGCCGCGATCGGCTGGTCCACCCGGCGCTGATTCACCAGGTAGTCGCTGAACAGCATCCGCGAGGCCTTGAACCCCGGCGTGTTGGCGTTGGCGATGTTGTGCGCCGTCATGTCGGTCTGGCGTTGCAGCGCGACCATGCGGGAGAGGGCGACGTAGCCGGTGGTGTCCATGGTGTGGGTCTGTCCAGGAGGTCCGTGGCCAAGGGCACCGCAAGCGCCATGCCAGCCCGCAGGCGGCCGATTTCCGCGGCTTTCCCTGAGCATCCCGGCATGCTCGACCGACCTACCGGCAAACCCTGCCCGGCAAGCCGCGCGCGCCGCCCGGCCGTGCGCGCCGGGCACGGGCGGGACGCGACCAGCATGGCTTTCAAGCTTCCTTAACTGCACCCGCTGCACACACATGCCTGCGGAGGTCGGGGTGACGTCCGCCAGAGCGGAACGGGAATGCAGGCGATGGCCGGCAGCGCGTCGGTGGCGGAGGACGATGCGGCGACAGCGGAGCAGCCCGCGTCGAACGGGCGGCGCAAGCTGATCCTGCTGGGCGCGCCGGTGCTGGTCGCGGCGCTGGGCGGTGGGCTGTGGTTCAGCGGCATCCTGCCGGGTCTGCTCGGCATGGGCGCGGAAGCCGAGCCGCCGGCCGAGGTCAAGCCCGAACCCGGGCTGTTCTCGATGCCCGACATCATCGTCAACCTGAATGTCGGTGCCGGTCGGCGGCCATCCTATCTGAAGCTGGTTGCGCGCATCGAGATCGCCGACAGCCGCGAACTGCCGCAGATGGACGCCGCGGTGCCGCGGCTTCAGGACCTCTTCACCACCTATCTGCGCGAGCTCCGTCCCGAGGAGCTGCGCGGCTCGATCGGCATGCACCGGCTGCGCGAGGAACTCACCGCGCGCGCCAAGGTCGCCGCGCATCCCGTGAAGGTCACCGACGTGCTGTTCGTCGAGATGCTGGTGCAATGAGCGGCACGCCCGAGAACGAACTCGACGACGAGGCGCTCGCCGCCGCCTGGGGTGCTGACCTCGAGGGTGGTGACGGCGAGGAAGGCGGCGAAGACGGCGGCGGGCCGGATGCGGCGCGGGTGCTGAACCAGGCCGAGATCGACAGCCTGCTCGGCTTCGACAGCGGACCGGCCTCGGATGTCGAGCTGTCGGGCATCCAGAAGATCATCTCCTCGGGCCTCGTCACGTACGAGCGCCTGCCGATGCTCGAGATCGTGTTCGACCGCCTGGTGCGGATCATGAGCACGTCCTTGCGCAACTTCACCTCCGACAATGTCGAGGTGTCGATCGACAACATCGTCTCGCTCCGGTTCGGCGACTACCTGAACTCCATCCCGCTGCCGGCGATGCTCGCCGTGTTCAAGGCCGAGGAGTGGGACAATTACGGGCTGATGGTGGTCGACTCGGCGATGATCTACTCGATCGTCGACGTGCTGCTCGGCGGTCGGCGCGGCACCGCGCAGATGCGCATCGAGGGCCGCCCCTACACGACGATCGAGCGCACCCTGGTCGAGCGCATGATCCATGTCGTGCTGGCCGATCTCAGCCAGGCCTTCGACCCGCTCTGCCCGGTCAACTTCCGCTTCGAGCGGCTCGAGACCAATCCGCGTTTCGCCGTTGTCAGCCGTCTCTCGAACGCGGCAGTGCTGACCAAGCTCCGTGTCGAGATGGAGGACCGCGGCGGCCGGCTTGAGCTGCTGCTGCCCTACGCCACCCTCGAGCCCGTGCGCGAGATGCTGCTCCAGCAGTTCATGGGCGAGAAGTTCGGCCGCGACAGCATCTGGGAGACCCACCTCGCCGAAGAGCTGTGGGAGACCGATGTCGAGCTCTCCGCCGTGATGGACGAGCAATGGGCCAAGCTCGCCGACGTGATGTCCTGGCGTGAGGGCAGCCGCATCGTCCTGAACGCGACCGCCGAGACGCCGGTAACCTTGCGCTGCGGCAGCGTGCCGCTGTTCCAGGGGCGGATGGGCCGGCGCAACGGCCGCATGGCCGTCCGGATCGAACGCGATGTGCCGCGTCGGCAGGGGGAGCCCTGATGATCACACTGCTGCAATGGGGTCTCGAAGCACTGCTGCTGGTGCTGCTCGCCGCGACCCTGCTCTACGCCGTGCGGCTGGAGCGACGCCTCGGCGTGCTGCGCCGTGACAACGCCGCGCTCGAGGCTCTGGTCGCCGGGTTCAACGAGGCGACCGCGCGCGCCGAGGCCTCGACCGCGCGGCTGCGCGCCGCGGCCGAAGGTGCCGGCCATCAGGTCGCCGAGCAGACCGAGGCGGCCGAACGGCTGCGCGGCGATCTCGTGTTCCTGATCGAGCGTGGCGAGGCGCTCGCCGACCGGCTGGATTCGCGGGTGCGTGAGGCGCGCGCGCTTGCCAATGCGCCCGAACCGCGCAGCCCCGCCCGCGCCCTGCCCGAGACGGCCGATGCGCCCAAGGTGCGCAGCCAGGCCGAGCGCGACCTGATGCAGGCCCTGAGGCTCGCCCGATGACCGCAACTTCATCCCGCCGCGGGCATGCCCGCCTGCTGCCCTTTGTCATCGTTACGCTCGCCGCGCTGCTGACCGTGCGGGTGGCCGCGCTGCTGATCGGCGTGCCGTTCGCCCCGGCACCGGACGGCGCGGTCGGCCTGCCGATCGTGCCCTCGGCACTCGCCGCCCGCGGCGAGGCCGATGCGCCGCCCGCCGCGCCGCAGGCTGCGCGCACTGACCGGCCCGCCACAGCTCCGTCTCCGCCGCCCGCCGAAGGCTCCGCGCCGGCCGCGCCGCGCTTCGCTCAGCCGAGCGCGGCCGAAATGACGGTGCTGGAGGATTTGCGCGCCCGCCGCCTCGCCATCGAGGACCGCGAGCGCACGATCGCGGAACGCGAGGCCGTCGTGGTCGCGGCCGAGCGCCGGCTTGCCGAGCGGATCGAGGAACTGCAGCAGCTGCAGCAGCGCCTCGAGGCGCTCGACCAGGCCGCGCGCGACCGCGCGGATGCCGGCTGGCGCGGCCTCGTGAAGATCTACGAGACCATGCGTCCGCGCGATGCCGCGCGCATCTTCAACGAACTGGAAATGCCTGTGCTGATAGAGGTGGTCGAGCGCATGCGCGAGCGCAACGCCGCCCCGATCCTGGCCGGAATGAATCCGGACAAGGCCAAGGCACTGACGGCTGAGCTCGCGCAGCGCCGCGCCCGCTCGCCCGATGAGGGTGCAGCAGGCGGTTGACCCGAAGCCCCCGGCGGCGCCCGCCCCGGCCACCACAGGAGCACGATCCCGTCCATGGACAAGAACATGAACATCCTCATCGTCGATGACTACAAGACGATGCTGCGGATCATCCGCAACCTGCTGCGCCAGCTCGACTTCAACAACGTCGACGAGGCGACCGACGGCGCGCAGGCCCTGGCCATGCTGCGCAGCGGCAACTACGGCCTGGTGATCTCCGACTGGAACATGCAGCCGATGACGGGTTTGCAGTTGCTCCAGGAGGTGCGCGCCGACGGCAAGCTCCGCAACCTGCCCTTCATCATGATCACCGCCGAGAGCAAGACCGAGAACGTGGTCGCGGCGAAGCAGGCCGGCGTCTCCAACTACATCGTCAAGCCCTTCAACGCCGAGACGCTGAAGGAGAAGATCGAGAAGGTGCTCGTCCATGCCTGATGGCGGCAACGGGGCGGGCCGCTCCGCACTGAACGAGCGGCTCGCCGCACTGCGCGCGCGTCACCGCGACGCGACGACGCCCGAGGCGGTCGCCGACATCGTCGAGCAGGTGCTCGCGACCATGCATGGCGATCTGACCGCGAACGAGGCGACCCTGCTCGCCGAGGTCGAGCAGATCGGCCGGACGATCGCCGCGGCGAAGCAGGAGATCGCCTCGCTGCAGGTCGAGGACATCAACCGCGCCTTCATTCCCTCGGCCACCGACGAGCTCGACGCGATCGTCGAGGCGACCGCGCAGGCGACGAACGAGATTCTCGATTGCTGCGAAACGTTCGAGAAGGTCGCGGGCGAACTCGGCGGCGAGAAGGGCGAGGCATTGCAGGCCGCGGTGACGCGAATCTACGAGGCGTGCAGCTTCCAGGACATCACCGGCCAGCGGATCACCAAGGTGGTCCGGACGCTGAAGTCGATCGAGGACCGGATCGCGGCGATCGTCTCGACCTTCTCGGATCGAGCCGCCGGCGCCGAGCCGGCTCCGCCGGTCGCGGCGGACGAGGCGTCCTCGCTGCTGAACGGCCCGCAGCTTCCCGGCAACGGGGTGGATCAGGCCGAGATCGACCGTCTGCTCGCGAGTTTCGATTGATGCACCGTCCCGTCCTGCTCGCCCTCGCCCTTGCGCTCGCCACCTCTGGCGCCCGTGCGGAGGAGCCGGTCGCGGTCCGCGCCGGCAGCCATCCCGGCTTCGGGCGGGTGGTGTTCGAGTGGCCCGCTACGGTCGGCTACACCGTGGCGCGGGAGGGTGACCGGATCCTGCTATCGTTCGAACGGCCCGGTCGGTTCGAGACGGACGGTGCGCGCCGGCGCCTGCCACGCCAGGTGACCTCGCTCGATGCCGCCGGCACGGCCGCCGCGATCGAGGTCGCGCCCGGTGCGACGCTGCGGCACTACCGGCTGGGCACACGCATCGTGCTGGACGTCGCGCCGGCCGATGCCGCACCGCCCGCTGCCGCGGCAGCCCGCGCCACGTCCGCCGTTCCTGCTGCTGCGCCCGCCGTTGCCGCGCCGCTGCCGCTGCCGCCCCCCGCACCCCCGCTGGCGGCTCGTACGCCTGCCGCCGCGCCTGAGGCCCGCGCGCCCGCCCCGGCGCGCGCCGAGGCGCC
>CAZHMM010000039.1:0-27190 GCA_964533585.1 uncultured Elioraea sp. | reverse complement strand
TCTCAGGGATACCCTTCTCGACCTCGTCTGCCGTCGGCGTCATCGCGGCGAACTGGTCAAGCGCCTTCGCGCCGTCCGGTGCCGGCACCTCCGGCCTGAGCGACTCGCCGAAATACTGGCGCACCGTCTGCGAGTAGGTCGGTCCGGTGAAGTATTCCATGAACAGCTTGGCCGCGTTCGGATTCGGCGCGCTCTTCAGGGCTCCGCTCGGCGCCGGAACCATCAGTGTGCCATCGGTCGGATAGATCAGCGCGAGCGGGTTCCCGCGCGAGATGCTGAGCAGCGACGTCGCCGATGGCATGCCGACGCCGATCGTGCGCTCGCCGGCGTTGAGCACGGTGACGGGGTCCGCGGCCGACCGTCCGATCTGCGGCTTGTTGCGCTCGAACGCCTTCAGATAGTCGAGGCCGTACATCTTGCGCATCATCACCGCCCAGGAGCCGATCGCGCCGCTGAACCCTGGATGGCCGATCGACAGCTGGTCCTTCCACTTCGGATCGAGAATGTCCTGCCAGGACTTCGGCGCCTCGGCCTCGCTGACGCGATCGGTGCGCCGGCCGAGCATGTAGAGTGCGAGATAGGTCACCTGGAACAGCCCGTCCGGATCGCTCAGATCGCGCACCACCTTCAGCATCCCCTCCGCGTTGCGCGGTCGGTACTCCAGCAGCTGCCCCTCGCGCTTGAGGAAGGTCAGGTGGCTCTGATCGACCGAACTGAACACGTCGCATTGCTGCACGCGCGCGCGCATGTCCTGCGAGAGACGTTGGAAGGCGACCTGCGAGGTGCTGCGCACGACATTGACGCGGACGCCGGGATAGCGCTCGGTGAAGGCGCGGCCGATCGCCTCGGACGGTTCGGCCTGCATCTGCCCGGTGTACCAGGTGAGCTGGCCCTCGCGCTGCGCTGCGGCATAGAGCTCGCGCTCGTGCGCGGGCATGTCCTGGGCCGCGGCATGGCGCGATGGGATGATTGCGGCGGCGCCGATGCCCGCGGCACCGGCGAGAAAGCCTCGCTTGGTCAGTCCGGTCATGGTGTTCGGTCCCTCCCGTCCTTCGGCGCTTGTGCGCATTGACCAGGATACGTTGCCAGCGCAGGCGACGAGTGTAAACTGTAAACACTGTTGCGCCTCTGCATGAACCGTCGCGGCGCGATGTCCGACGGGGCGGGGAGGCGTGCCGATGCAAACTAGGGAGGATGCGGGGCATGGATCTGATCGACCGGATCGGCGTCGATGTCGGGCGACGGCTCAAGCTCGAGGACGCGATCGAGTGGGCGGCCGCGAACGGAGTGCGCTACATCGACATCCAGCTCGACACGGGGGCGAACGCGGTCAACACCTTCGACGATGCCCGCGCGCGCGGAATCCGGGCCGCGCTGCAGAAGCACGGCCTGCATCTCGGTCTGCACACGCTGTCAGCGGTGAATGTCGCCGAGTACTCGCCGTTCCTGTCCGAGGCGGTCGATGCCTACATGATGGCCTATATCGACGCGGCCCCCCGGCTCGGCGCGGAGTCGATCGTCGTGCATGCGGGGTATCATTTCACCGCAGACGTCAAGATGCGCATGCGGGCGGGGCTCGATCGGCTCAAGCGCATGGTCGCCTATGCCGAGGCGAAGGGCGCCTTGCTGCTGCTCGAGAATCTCAACAAGGAGCCCGCCGACGCCGAGGTCCATTACCTGGCACATACGATCGACGAGTGGCGGAGCTACTACGAGGTGATCGACAGCCCGGCCTTCGCGCTCTCCTTCACCGCGAACCATGCGCACCTGCTGCCCGATGGGGTCGAGGGCTTCGTCTCGGCCATCCCGATGCACCGCGTGGTCGAGGTCCGGCTCGCCGATTGCTTCCGCAACGGCCACGAGCAGCACCTGGTGCCGGGTCAAGGCGACTTCGACTTCGGCGCCATGTTCAAGCTGATCGAGGGCACCGGCTTCAAGGGCCGCTACATGAACGCGTTCGGCACGCTCGACGACATGCAGACCGCGCGGGGGCGCCTGGTCGAGCTCGCCCGCACCGCCGGCGTGAGCGCCTGACGCCATCGAGCGCGGCCGCCCCCTCTGCTGGCGCGGCGGATCCGGCTCCGGCACCGCAGGCCGCATCGCGTCGCGGTGGCGGCGACGGTCGGTCAGGACGCCGCTCTCCGCCGGAAGGGCCTCGTGGATTCCGAAGTCTCTCCGCCACCTGACGGGCTCGATCTGCGCGGGCTCGTGTTCAGCCCCCAGTCAGCGCCGATTGGGCAATTCGGCGGAACCGCGCGGCATCCGCCTCCGCCTCGACATGGGCGGCCAGCCGCTCGACCAGCTCCTGTGCCGAGCCGGCCGCGCCAACCTCCTTGCGCACCAGCACGCGCGCGATCGGCCCGAGATGGAACGCGAGCGCCGCCTCGACGGAAGCCAGCGCGCCGGCATCGGGGGCGAACGCCGCCGCGGCGATCGTCGGCACGCGCGGACCGAGCCCGCTCCCGGTCCCAGTGCCGGCCCCAGTCCCGGCCCCAGTCCCGGCCGCAAGCAGCGTGCGGTTGCGGCGCAGGAACTCGGCGCGCTCGTGCGGGTCCTCGATCATGCCCACGCAGGCACTGAGCAGATCCTGCGGCGTCTCCGCTCCGGCTGCGGCACGACGCAGAAGGGTGTCGCCGATCGGGCCGATCTGCTGGACGAGGTCCGCGCGGAGGCGCGCCATAAGCGCTGGGTCGAACCGGTCGTTGTTCGCCGCACCGATGCTGCCGCTGAGCGATCCTGCCCGGCTGCCGGGCTCCGGCATCGAACGGACGATCGTCTCCGCCTCCGGCCGGAACCCGCCCGTCAACGCGGCGCGCAACGTGTCTCGAAACTGCCCGGCGCTCTCGAACCGCTGATCGGGCTTCTTGGCGAGGCCGCGTGCCAGCACGGGCGCGAGCGCGGTCCCGGCGAGCGGGCCAAGCTCGACCGGTTCGGGGCTGGTCAGCCGCAGCAGCGTCTCGGGCAGCGAGCCAGCGGCGAAGGGGGCCCGACCGACCAGAATCTCGTAGAGAATCGCGGCGACCGCGAACAGATCGGCACGGTGATCGACCGTCCGCCCCAGCGCCTGCTCGGGCGCCATGTAGCCGGGCGTGCCGATCATCGCCCCGGTGCCGGTGAGCGCGGACAGATCAACGCGCGCGATGCCGAAATCGGCAAGCTTCGCTGCCCCCGACGGCGTGATCATGATGTTGCCGGGTTTCACGTCGCGGTGCACGACGCCGGTTGCATGCGCTGCGCCGAGCCCGTCGAGCACCTCGAGCATCGCCGCGACCAGCCGGGGCGTGATCGAGGCGCGGTTGGCCGCACTCTCGCGTAGCAGGCGGCCGAGCGTAGTGCCCTCGACGAACTCCATGACGATGTAGGGGGCCTCGGCGTCGTCGGCGAAGTCGTACACCGCAACGATCGCGGGATGGGAACACCGTCCCGCCGCGCGCACCTCCGTGCGGAAGCGCTCCAGGAAGGCATCGCGCGCGGCATCGTCGAGCATGCCGGTACGCATGACCTTGATGGCAACGCTCCGGTCGATCGCCGGGTCATGGGCGCGCCAGACCACGCCCATGGCGCCGGCGCCGAGCCGCTCGATCGGGAGGTAGCGGCCGAGCCGTACCGGCAGCTCGGCCGGCCGCACGATGGTCTCGGGATGGTCGGACATCGCGATCAGGCACCCAGCATGCGCATCGCCTGGTCGAGGCTGCGGCGCATCCGGGTGAAGGCGCGGCCGAGCTCGCCGATCTCGTCGCGCCCGCCGGTGGCGAACTCGGGCGCGTCCGCCTTGCCCAGACTGACATCGGTGGCCAGGCGCGAGATCCGCACCACCGGCCGCACCACGGTCAGGTGCAGCAGCACGTTGAGCACGATCATCACGCCCGCGAAGACCGCGGCCAGCAATGCCATCGCCGCGTGCAGGTCGCGCCTCGCGGTCTGCAGCGCCAGCGCCATCGGCACCGAGACGATCTGCGCCGCGACCGTCTCGCCCATGGACCAGCCGAACCCGTTATTGCTGCCGTACTGGGCAAGCAGCGCGGGAGGGGCCCGGTCGGGGGTCGAATGGCAGGTCAGGCACGCCTCGCTCGACACGGTGATCGGCCGGGCAAGCGTCAGGACCGGGCCCGTCGGCGTCTCGCGCTCGGCCGAGAGCTCCTCGACGCCGCGGCGGTTGCGGAAGGCGTGGATGAAGTCGGCCTCCCAGTCGGTCGCGCGGTCGGCCGGGTTGGTCGGGTTGAGCGCCGCCTCCTTGTAGGTGAACTCCGGGTAGCGCTCGGTCAGCGCCTTGAAGTTGGTCTGCGCGGCGTAGGAGGGGACGGTCATCGGCTCGAACCGCTCGCGGGGAATGCCGGCGAGGGCCGGGCCGACACGCTGGGATGTATAGGTGCGCACCGCGTTGGCTGCCGCCATCATGATGCGGGCGTTCTGCAGCACCTCCTCGCGCGCGGAGCTGACAAACTGCCGCTCCAGCGCCACCCAGGCGGCCGCGAAGCCGACTGCGAACACCGCGAGGATCGCAAGGTTGAACTTGAGCCGAAGTCCCATGGCGCCGCCTTCCGTCTCTCGGGAAGCGATTCTGGAGCCAAATCCATAACCGAGGGTTTCCGGCGGCCCGATCCGGCCGGGCCGCCGGCCGCGCGAGCTTGTTGCCCACACCGCAGCGCCACACGTAAGCTGCCAACCGGGGCCCGGGCGGGCACAAGCCGCAATCGGCCGATGCCCCGGGGATAGGGAGACCGTCCGGTTGAAGAAGGACACGCCGATCCTGGAAGTCGCGCAGGTGTCCTTGCGCTTCGGCGGCGTGCGCGCGCTGACGGACGTATCCTTCTCGGTCGAGCGGGGCGAACTGTTCTCCATCATCGGCCCGAACGGCGCGGGCAAGACCTCGATGGTGAACTGCATCTCGGGCCGCTATCGCCCGACCGAGGGGCGGGTGCTGTTCGAGGGCGCCGACATCACGACCATGAAGCCCAATCACCGCGCTGATCTCGGCATCGGCCGGACGTTCCAGAACCTCGCCCTGTTCGGCCACATGTCCGTGCTCGACAACATCCTGGTCGGACGGCACCACCTGCTGAAGAACAACTTCGTCACAGGGATGCTGTATTGGATTGGCGGGGCGCAGAAGGAGGAGCTCGCGCATCGCCGCGAGGTCGAGGACATCATCGACTTCCTCGAGATCCAGCACATCCGCAAGGCGCCGGCGGGCACGCTGCCCTACGGGTTGCGCAAACGCGTGGAACTCGCGCGCGCGATCGCGCTGAAGCCGAAGCTGATCCTGCTCGACGAGCCGATGGCGGGGATGAACCTCGAGGAGAAGGAGGACATGGCCCGCTACATCGTCGACCTCAACGAGGAATGGGGAATGACGGTGATCATGATCGAGCACGACATGGGCGTGGTGATGGACATCAGCCACCGCGTGATCGTGCTCGACTTCGGCCGCAGGATCGCCGAGGGCACGCCCGAGCAGGTGCTCGCCGATCCGCATGTGAAGCGCGCCTATCTCGGCGAGGCCGACGACGTGCCGGTCGGCGGTGACACCGAGGCCGACACGGTCGCCTGAACGCCATGGCTCTGCCCGACCTCTCCCGCCACGACACGCTGCCGAAGCTGCTCGCGCTGCATGCACGTGAGCATGGCGGCGAGATCGCGCTCCGCGAGAAGGATTTCGGCATCTGGCGCTCGATCACATGGGCCGACTACCACGAGCGCGTGCGCGCCTTCGCGCTCGGGCTCGCGAGCCTCGGGATCGGCAAGGGCGACGTGGTCGGGCTGATCGGCGACAACCGCCCCGACTGGGTGATGGGCGAGGTGGCGGCGCATGCGGCGAGGGCGATGTCGCTCGGCATCTATCGCGACGCGCTCGACGACGAGGTAGCCTATCTGCTCGCCTACGCCGAGGCGAAGCTCGTCTTTGCCGAGGACGAGGAGCAGGTGGACAAGCTTCTCGCGCTCGGTGAGCGCGCGCCGAGCCTGCGCCACATCGTCTATTCCGACCCGCGCGGGATGCGCAAATACGATGACCCTCGGCTGATGCCTGTCTCCGCCCTGGTGAAGCGTGGCGAGGATGTCCGCCTCGCCGAGCCCGACCGCTATGAGCGCATGGTGGAGGCCACGCGCGGCGAGGACATCGCGATCCTCTGCACCACCTCGGGCACGACCGCGCGGCCGAAGCTCGCGATGCTGTCTGCGCGCGCGCTGATCACCCACTGCGCCTGCTATCTCGGCGCCGATCCGAAGGGCCCCGACGACGAGTATGTCTCCGTCCTGCCGCTGCCCTGGATCATGGAGCAGATCTATGTGATGGGCTGGGGCCTCATCTCGCGGATGAAGGTGAACTTCGTCGAGGAGCCGGACACGATGATGGCCGACTTCCGCGAGATCGGCCCGACCTTCGTGCTGTTCGCGCCCCGGCTGTGGGAGGCGCTCGCGGCCGATGTGCGCGCGCGGGTGATGGATTCGACGCGGCTCAAGCAGCGCCTCTACGAGCTCGGGATGAAGCTGGGGTTGGCGGCGCTCGAGCAGGGCAAGCGCTCGAGCCTGGCGGATGCGCTGCTGTTCCGCGCGCTGCGCGACCGGCTCGGCTTCTCGCGGCTGCGCTCGGCTGCGACCGGAGGGGCCGCGCTCGGCCCCGACACGTTCCGCTTCTTCCAGGCGATGGGCGTGCCGCTGCGCCAGCTCTACGGGCAGACCGAACTGCTCGGCGCCTACACGATCCACACCACCGCGGACGTGGATTTCAACACGGTTGGGGTGCCGTTCGACAAGACCGTCGAGGTGAAGATCGACAATCCGGATGCGAACGGTGTGGGCGAGATCGTGACCCGCCATCCCAGCATGTTCGCGGGCTACTTCAAGAACGAGGAGGCGACGCAGGCCGACCTGCGCGACGGCTGGATGCACACCGGCGACGCAGGCTACTTCGACCAAAAGGGCCACCTGGTGGTGATCGACCGCATCAAGGACATCGCGACCACCGCGCGCGGCGACCGCTTCAGCCCGCAATTCATCGAGAACAAGCTGAAGTTCAGCCCCTATGTGGCGGAGGCCGTGATCCTGGGCGATCAGCGCGACTACCTCGCCGCGATCATCTGCATCCGCTACCCGATCGTCTCGAAGTGGGCCGAGCGCAACCGGATCGCCTTCACCACCTACAGCGACCTCGCCGCCAAGCCGCAGGTCGGCGCGATCCTGAAGCGCGAGATCGAGGGCGTGAACGCGCAGCTGCCGGAGGCGCAGCGCATCCGCAAGGCCGTGCTGCTCTATAAGGAACTGGACGCCGACGACGATGAACTGACGCGGACGCGCAAGGTGCGCCGCGGCGTGATCGCGCAGAAATACGGCGACATCATCGAGGCGATCTACGGCGACCGGTCCGAGATCCCGGTCGATACCGTGATCAAGTTCCAGGACGGCACGACCCAGCGCATCCGCACGACGCTGCGTGTGATCGAGCTGCTGCCCGTGCCGGCTGCCACGGCCGCGCCCGCCCACGCCGCATGAGGTCCGGATGAACTGGGAGCTTCTGTTCCAGCTGACGCTCAACGGACTGATCGTTGGCACGCTCTATGGCGTGGTCGCGATGAGCTTCGTGCTGATCTACAAGGCCTCGCAGGTGGTGAACTTCGCCCAGGGCGAATTCCTCCTGGTCGGCGCCTGGGTGTGCTGGTGGCTGCTGACCGAGCACCGCGTGCCCTTCCTCTGGGGCTTCCTGATCACGCTCGCCTTCATGACGCTGTTCGGCATCCTGATCCAGGTCGTGGTGCTGCGCCCGTTGATCGGCGAGCCTGTCATCAGCGTCATCATGGTGACGATCGGCCTCTCGATCTTCTTCCAGGCGCTGATGAAGTGGATGTTCGGCGTATTCGCCCAGCCATTTCCGCCGATCTTCGAGACCCAGGTGGTGAGCGTGATGGGGCTCGAGGTGCAGACCGTCTATCTGATGAGCCTCGTGATCAGCCTCGCGATCATGGGCGGGTTCGCGTGGTTCTTCACCGCCTCGAAGCATGGGCTGGCCATGCGCGCCACCGCCTTCGACCAGCAGGTGGCGCAGTCGCTGGGCATCTCGGTGCGGCAGGTGTTCGCGATGTCCTGGGCGATCTCGGCCGTGGTCTCGGCGGTCGCGGGCGTGGTGGTCGGCGTGGTGAACGGGGTGAGCTCGGCCCTTTCGTTCTACGGCATCAAGGTGTTCCCGGCCGTCATCCTCGGTGGGCTCGACTCGATCCTCGGCGCGGTGCTCGGCGGGATCATCGTCGGCGTGCTCGAGAACGTCGCCCACTTCTTCGACAGCACGCTGCTCAACTGGGGCAACATGTATCAGATCGCGCCGTTCTACGTGCTGATCCTGATCCTGATGATCAAGCCCTACGGGCTGTTCGGCACCAAGAACATCGAGCGGGTGTAGGGCCTCGATCATGGCCGCGATCGCGATGACCCCGTGCGGCGACTTCCGCCAGTCCTACCGCGAGGACACCACGATCTTCCCGACCCGGCTGTCGCGACTCTTCGCGATCGCCGGCGTCGCCCTGCTCTGCCTCGTGCCGCTGACCGGCGATCGCTACGTGCTGAGCCTGATGATCCAGATGGGCTATCTCGGCATCGCCGCGCTGGGGCTGAACATCCTGGTCGGCTTCACCGGACAGATCTCGATCGGACACTCGGCGTTCTTTGGGGTCGGCGCCTTCGCCTCGGCCTGGTTCGTCGAGCACGGCGTGCCGGTGCTGCTGGCGATCCCGCTCGCCGGGGTCGCCACCACTGTGGTTGGCATGGTGTTCGGCATTCCGGCGGCACGGCTGAAGGGTCTCTACCTTGCGATCGCCACACTGGCCGCGCAGTTCATCATCGAGGACTTCTTCGCCCGCGCGCGCTGGTTCACCGGCGGCGTCGCGGGGCGGATCACCCAGCCGCCCGCGCTGTTCGGCTTCGCCTTCGACAGCAACGAGACCTACTTCTACGTCGTCCTGGTCTGGGTCGTCTTGATGTTCGTGGCTGCGGCGAACCTGATGCGTTCGCGCGACGGCCGCGCCCTGGTCGCGGTGCGCGACCATTACCTCTCCGCCGAGATCATGGGCATCAACCTGACCTACTACCGCACGCTCTCCTTTGGCATCTCGTCGTTCTTCGCCGGAATCGGCGGTGCGCTCTACGCCCACTACATCCTGTTCGTCTCGGTCGAGGCCTTCACCATCCTGTTCTCGATCCAGTTCCTCGGCATGATTATCATCGGCGGCCTGGGCAGTGTGATGGGCTCGATGATGGGGGCGGTGTTCATGGTGATGCTGCCGGAGATGGTGCAGTGGTTCGCCGATGCCGTGGCGGGCGGGGTGATCGACCGGGCGCTCGGACTCGGCAACGCGGTCAGCTTCCTGCGCGAGATGGTGATCGGCGCGGCGATCATCCTGTTCCTGATTTTCGAGCCGGACGGGCTCGCGCATCGATGGAGGCTGATCAAGGCGTACTGGAAGCTGTATCCTTTCTCGCACTGAGGGGCGGAGAACGGCCCCGATGGAAACGTCTAGGAGGTCAAGGATGACGATCTTTCGTTCCATGCTTCTGGCCGCGGCCGCCGCGGTCGGGTTTGCCGGGCCGGCGGACGCGCAGCAGCGGATACCGGTCGGCCACCTGATGGACAATTCCGGCGCCACCTCGGATGTCGGCGTGCCCTACGGCCAGGGGGTCGCGGACGCGCTCGCCTGGGTGAACCGCCGCGGCGGTGTCGCCGGACGCCAGCTCGCCGTCTCCGGCTTCGACTACGGCTACCAGGCGCCGCGCGCGATCGCGCAGTACCAGGCCTGGACGCAGCGCGAGCGTGTGGTCGCGATCCAGGGCTGGGGCACCGTCGACACCGAGGCGCTGATCTCCTTCGTCACGCGTGACCGCATTCCCTTCATCTCGGGCTCCTACTCCGCCGCGCTGACCGACCCGACCGGGCGTGCCCCACGCGCGGACAAGGCCGCGCCCTTCAACTTCTTCTACGGTCCGTCCTACTCGGATGCGCTGCGCGCGATGATCATATGGGCGGCCGAGGACTGGAAGGCGCGTGGCGGCCAGGGCCGGCCGAAATACGTCCACATGGGCGCGAATCACCCCTATCCGAATTCGCCCAAGGCGGCCGGCGAGGCGCTCGCGGCCGAGCTCGGCTTCGAGGTGCTGCCCGCGATCCAGTTCGCGCTGACGCCGGGCGACTACACCGCGCAGTGCCTCGGCCTGCGCAATGCCGGCGCGAACTACGCCTATCTCGGCAACACCGCGGGCTCGAACATCTCGGTGCTGCGCGCCTGCCAGACCGCCGGGGTGCAGGTGCAGTTCCTCGGCAATGTCTGGGGCATGGACGAGAACGCGATGAAGGCGGCCGGCGTGGCGGCGAACGGCGTGGTGTTCCCGGTGCGCACCGGCGTCACCTGGGGCGGCGACGCGCCCGGCATGGCGGCCTTGCGCGAGATCAGCCAGGGCGGCGCGACACCCCAGACCGAATACCGGCCGGTGCATTACTTGGCCGGCGTGTGCAGCACCATGCTGATGGTCGAGGCGATGCAGACCGCGGCTGCCAATGGCGGCCAGGTGACGGGCGATCGCATCCGCGAGGGCTTCTACGCGCGGCGCGACTGGGTGCCGCAAGGCTTCGAGGGCGTGTGCAACCCGTCCAACTTCACCGTCGAGGATCATCGCGGCCAGATGCGGGTCGCGCTGTTCCGCTCCGTCGTGACGGGCGACACCACGCAGGGCTCGGTTGCTGAGCTGATGCGCGCCGGCACGATGAAGCTGGAGCCGGTGACGACCATCACGCTCGAGCGGCGTCAGGACTGGCTCGGCTGGTGAATCGGGCGGGCGGGCGGCCCTGTGCCGCCCGCCTCTCGCGCGAAGAGAGGCCATGGACGCAACCGCCCCCGCCAAGGTGCAGAGCCGCTGGGTTGATACACTCCCGGCCCTGCTCGAGGTGAACAACGTCGAGGTCGTCTACAACGACGTCATTCTCGTGTTGCGCGGGCTGTCGCTCAAGGTGCCGCAAGGGCACATCGTCGCCCTGCTCGGCGCGAACGGGGCCGGCAAGTCGACCACGCTGAAGGCGATCTCCGGTCTGCTCAAGACCGAGGAGGGTGAGATCACGCGCGGTGACATTCTTTTCGCCGGCGAGCGGCTGAACGGCATCGACCCGGACCGGATCGTGCGCAAGGGCATCTTCCAGGTGATGGAAGGACGCCGGATCATCGCCGACATGACGGCGATCGAAAACCTCCGGCTCGGTGCGTTCACGCGCTCGGACGGCGAGGTGAAGCGCGACATCGACATGGTGTACGGCTACTTCCCGCGGCTCAAGGAGCGCACCGGGCTTGCGGGCTATCTCTCGGGCGGCGAGCAGCAGATGCTGGCGATCGGGCGGGCGCTGATGGCGCGGCCGAAACTCATTCTGATGGACGAACCCTCCATGGGGCTCTCGCCGCTGCTGGTGAAGGAAGTGTTCGGCATCATCCGGCGGCTGAACAAGGATCTCGGCATCACCATCCTGCTGGTCGAGCAGAATGCACGGATGGCCCTGTCGGTCGCCTCATATGGCTATGTGATGGAGCAGGGGAAGATCGTGCTGGACGGCACCGCCGAGGAACTGGCGAACAATGAGGACGTGAAGGAGTTCTACCTCGGCGGCCATGGCGCCGAGCGCAAGAGCTTCAAGAACCTGAAATCCTACAAGCGCCGCAAGCGCTGGCTGTAGCGCGATGCCGACCGGCGAGTTCTTCGATGTGCTGGAGGTGCGCGACCCGCAAGGGCGCGAGGAAGCGCTGATGGGCGCGCTCGCCGCCCATGTGGCGCAGGCCAAGGCCTCGGCACCGTACTATGCACGCCTGCTTGTCCAGATCGATCCGGAGACGATCTGCACGCGGGAGGCGCTTGCCGGACTGCCGCTGACCCGCAAGTCCGAACTCGGCGCGTTCCAGGCTGCGCATCCTCCCTTCGGTGGCCTGACGACTGTGCCGGCTGAACGGCTCGCGCGCATCTTCGTCTCGCCCGGGCCGATCTACGACCCTGAGGCGGGCGGGCGGGATTACTTCCGTTTCGCCCGCGCGCTGTACGCCACGGGTCTCCGTTCCGGACACATCCTCCACAATACTTTCTCGTATCATTTCACGCCTGCGGGCGTGATGCTCGAGCGCGGCGCGCGCGCGCTCGGCTGTGCGGTCGTGCCCGCCGGTCCGGGCAACACGGAGATGCAGGCGCGCGCGATCGCGCATCTTCGGCCGCAGGCCTATTCAGGCACGCCGGACTTCCTGAAGACGATCATCGAGAAGGGCGACGAGCTCGGCCTCGACCTCTCCTCGATCCGCCGCGGCCACGTCACCGCCGGCCCCTATTTCCCCGCCCTTCGGCAGTACTATGCCGAGCGCGGACTCACCGTGCTGCAGTCCTACGGCACCGCAGATCTCGGCCTGATCGCCTACGAGTCCGAGGCGCGTGAGGGCATGATCCTGGACGAGCACGTGATCGTCGAGATCGTCCGGCCTGGCACGGGCGACATCCTTCCGGACGGCGAGGTCGGCGAGGTCGTCGTGACGCTGCTCACCCCCGAGTATCCGCTCATCCGCTTCGCGACCGGCGACCTCTCCGCCGTGCTGCCCGGCGCCTCGCCCTGCGGCCGCACGAACACGCGCATCAGGGGCTGGATGGGACGCGCGGATCAGGCGACCAAGGTGAAGGGCATGTTCGTCCGCCCGGAGCAGGTGGCCGAGATCGCCCGCCGTTTCCCCGAACTCGGCCGGCTGCGCCTGGTCGTGGCGCTCGCGGGCGACAGCGATGCGATGACCCTGCAGGCCGAGGCGCCGCCAGCCGCGCCCGGCCTCGCGGAGCGGCTCGCCGAGACGTTACGCGACCTGACCAAGCTGCGCGGCACGGTGGAGCTGGTGGCACCCGGCAGCCTGCCGAATGACGGGAAGGTGATCGACGATCGCCGTCCAGTGGGATGAGGCCTCGACCCTTGCCGCGCGCCGGCACCGGCGCGCATGATCGAATGCCACCGCGCGGATGACGCCCCATGCTGCCGAACCGCCTCACCGCCCTCGAATTCGATCACGGCGATGACATCGCCATGCTGCGCGACAGTGTGCGCGGGTTCGCCGCCGAGAAGATCGCCCCACTCGCGGCCGAGATCGACCGCACCGACGAGTTCCCGCGCCATCTCTGGCCCGAGATGGGCGTGCTCGGCCTGCATGGCATCACCGTCGATGAGGCCTACGGCGGGGCGGGGATGGGCTATCTCGCCCATTGCGTCGCGATGGAGGAGGTCAGCCGCGCCTCGGCGTCGGTCGGGCTCTCCTACGGCGCGCACTCGAATCTCTGCGTCAACCAGATCAAGCTGAACGGCACCGAGGAGCAGAAGCGGCGCTACCTGCCGAAGCTCATCTCGGGCGAGCATCTCGGCGCGCTCGCGATGAGCGAGCCGGGCGCGGGATCGGACGTCGTGTCGATGAAGCTGCGCGCCGAGAGGCGCGGCGAGCGCTACGTGCTGAACGGCAGCAAGATGTGGATCACCAACGCGCACTACGCCGAGACGCTGGTGGTCTATGCCAAGACCGATCCGTCGGCCGGCAAGGACGGTATCACCGCCTTCATCGTCGAGCGCGGCTTCAAGGGGTTCCGTCCCGCCCAGAAGCTCGACAAGCTCGGCATGCGTGGCAGCCCGACCAGCGAGCTCGTGTTCGAGGACTGCGAGGTCCCGGCGGAGAACGTGCTTGGCCGTGTCGGCGGCGGCGTCCGGGTGCTGATGAGCGGGCTCGACTACGAGCGTGCCGTCCTTGCCGCAGGCCCGCTCGGCATCATGCAGGCCTGCCTCGACGTCGTCCTGCCCTACGTGCACGAGCGCCGGCAGTTCGGTCAGCCGATCGGCGAGTTCCAGCTCGTCCAGGGCAAGCTCGCCGACATGTACACGAGCTTCAACGCCTGCCGTGCCTATGTCTATGCCGTGGCGCAGGCCTGCGACCGCGGCCGTGTGACGCGCAAGGACGCCGCCGGCGCGATCCTCTATGCTGCCGAGGCAGCGACGAAGATGGCCCTCGATGCGATTCAGATCCTCGGTGGCAACGGCTACATCAACGACTACCCGACCGGCCGGCTGCTGCGCGACGCCAAGCTCTACGAGATCGGCGCCGGCACCTCCGAAATCCGCCGCATGCTGATCGGCCGCGAACTGTTCCGCGAGACCGCGTGACGCTGATTCCAACCTCGGTCGATCTGCGCGCGGAGGATTTCCGCGCCAATGCGGCCGTCAACCGCGCACTCGCGGCCGAGCTGGATGCGCGGCTTGCGGCGGCCGCCGCGGGTGGGCCGGCGGCGGCGCGCGAGCGCCATCTCGCCCGCGGCAAGCTGCTGCCCCGCGAGCGGGTCGAGCGGCTGATCGATCCCGGCGCGCCGTTCCTCGAACTCTCGCCGCTCGCCGCCTACGGACTTTACGGAGGCGAGATCAACGCCGCCGGCATCATTACCGGCGTGGGTCGTGTCGCAGGGCGCGAATGCGCGATCGTCGCCAATGACGCCACCGTGCAGGGCGGCACCTACTTCCCGGTCACGGTGAAGAAGCACCTGCGCATGCAGGAGATCGCCCAGGCCAACCGTCTGCCGTGCCTCTACCTGGTGGACAGCGGCGGGGCGAACCTGCCGAACCAGGACGAGATCTTTCCTGACCGCGACCACTTCGGTCGCATCTTCTACAACCAGGCGCAGATGTCATCGCTTGGCATTCCACAGATCGCCGTCGTGATGGGCAGCTGCACCGCCGGCGGCGCCTATGTGCCGGCCATGAGCGACGAGAGCGTCATCGTCAAGGAACAGGGCACGATCTTCCTCGGTGGCCCCCCGCTGGTGAAGGCCGCCACCGGCGAGATCGTCACGGCGGAGGAACTCGGCGGCGCGGACGTGCACACGCGGCTCTCCGGTGTGGCGGACCACATGGCCAACGACGATGCGCATGCCCTGGCGGTGGCCCGGCGCATCGTCTCGCGGCTCAACACGCGCAAGGCCCTGCCGCTGCCGGTGCGCGAGCCGGCGCCGCCGCGCTATGACCCCGAGGAACTCTACGGCATCATCCCGTCCGACGTGCGCACGCCCTATGAGGTGCGCGAGGTGATCGCGCGCATCGTCGACGCCTCGGAACTCGACGAGTTCAAGCCGCGTTACGGCGGCACCGTCGTCTGCGGGTTCGCGCGCATCTGGGGCTACCCCGTCGGCATCGTCGCCAACAACGGCATCCTGTTCTCGGAGTC
The DNA here is from genome assembly GCA_964533585.1 of uncultured Elioraea sp. Lineage (GTDB taxonomy): Bacteria > Pseudomonadota > Alphaproteobacteria > Acetobacterales > Acetobacteraceae > Elioraea. The sequence goes on along the minus strand of CAZHMM010000039.1, from coordinate 11,954 downwards.
CTCCCTCAAGGCGGCGCATTTCGTCGAGCTCTGCAGCCAGCGTGGCATACCGCTGGTGTTCCTGCAGAACATCGCCGGCTTCATGGTCGGCAAGGCCTACGAGAACCGCGGCATCGCCAAGGACGGCGCTAAGCTGGTCACGGCGGTCGCCACCACGTCCGTGCCCAAGTTCACCGTGCTGATCGGCGGGTCGTTCGGCGCCGGCAACTACGGCATGTGCGGCCGCGCCTACTCGCCCCGCTTCCTGTTCACCTGGCCGAACAGCCGCATCTCGGTGATGGGCGGCGAGCAGGCGGCGACCGTGCTTGCCACCATCCGCCGGGACAATCTCGCCCGCCAGGGCAAGGCGTGGCCCGCCGAGGAGGAGGAGGCGTTCAGGGCTCCGATCCGCGAGAAGTACGAGCGCGAGGGCGATCCCTACTACGCCACCGCGCGGCTCTGGGACGATGGCATCATCGATCCCGCCCGCACGTGGGACGTGCTCGGACTGGCGATCTCTGCCGCACTCAACGCGCCGATCGAACCGACGCGGTTCGGCGTGTTCCGGATGTGAGCGCGATGTTCCGCTCGTTGCTCGTCGCCAATCGCGGCGAGATCGCCTGCCGCATCTTCCGCACTGCGCGACGCATGGGGCTGCGCTCCATCGCCGTCTATTCCGAGGCGGATGCGCATGCGCTGCACGTGGAGTTCGCCGATGAAGCCTATCCGATCGGCCCACCGCCAGCCGCATCGAGCTATCTGCGCATCGACCGCATCATCGAGGCCGCGCGGCAGGCGGGCGCGGAGGCGGTCCATCCGGGCTACGGATTTCTCGCCGAGAACGCTGACTTTGCCGAGGCCTGCGAATCCGCCGGCATCATTTTTGTCGGCCCGCCCCCCGCGGCGATCCGCGCGATGGGCTCAAAGGCGGCCGCCAAGACGCTGATGGCGCGGGCCGGCGTACCGCTGGTGCCCGGCTATCACGGCGACGCACAGGACGATGCGCGGCTTGCCGCCGAGGCTGAGCGCATCGGCTATCCGGTCCTGATCAAGGCGAGCGCCGGCGGCGGCGGGCGCGGCATGCACATCGTTGAGCGCGCAGCGGATTTCGCCGATGCCCTCGCGGCCGCGCGCCGCGTCGCCAAGGCCGCGTTCGGCGACGACCGGGTGTTGCTCGAACGCTACCTGCGTCGACCGCGCCACATCGAAGTGCAGGTACTGGGCGATGCGCACGGCACCATGCTCGACCTGCATACGCGCGACTGCTCGGTGCAGCGCCGCTATCAGAAGGTGGTCGAGGAGGCGCCCGCGCCGAACCTGACCGATGCCGTGCGCGCCGGCCTCGCCAAGGCCGCGGTGGAGGCTGCGCGCGCTGTCGGCTACCGCAACGCCGGCACGGTCGAGTTCATCGCGGAAGGCGATGCGTTCTATTTCATGGAGATGAACACGCGGCTGCAGGTCGAGCATCCGGTGACCGAGTTGGTCACCGGCCTCGATCTGGTCGAGTGGCAGCTCCGCATCGCCGCCGGCGAGGCGCTGCCGGTCGATAACGCGCCGCCCGCGATCGGCCACGCCGTCGAGGTGCGGCTCTGCGCCGAAGACCCGACGCTCGACTGGCGTCCGGCCGTTGGCCGGCTCGACCGGTTCGCCCTGCCCGACGAGGTCAACCTCCGCATCGATACCGGCGTGCGCGAGGGCGATAGCATCACGCCGTTCTACGATTCCATGATCGCCAAGGTGATCGCGCAGGGCGAGGATCGTGCGGCTGCGCTCCGCCGGCTGTCAGCCGCGCTCGCCGAGATCCGCATCGATGGCGTGGCGACCAATCTCGATCTGCTGCGCCGGATCATCGGCCACCCAGCCTTTCGATCGGGAGACCTCTCCACCGGCTTCATCGCGGCACACGCCGATGATCTGCTCGCCGCACCGCGCCCGCTGCCGGATCGCGCGCTGATCGCCGCCTCGGCCGCGCTGCTGCTCGACGAGCAGGACCGCGCCGAGCGCTTCGCGCGCGCCTCGGGCGACCCGCACTCGCCCTGGAACAGGCGTGACGGCTGGCGCTTGCACGGGGCCGCCACCGCCGAGACTGAGCTGATCCAGGACGGCGTTCCGCGCCGGGTGCGCGCCGAGTACGGCGCTGGCTTCTGGACGCTGCGCTTCGTGGCGGAGTCGGGTGACGCTGTCTCGCTCAATCTGCGCGCCCGCCGCGGCCTTGATCACGACGCGCTGCTGCTCGACGTGGACGGCGTGCGAACACGTCCGACCGTGCGGCGCTACGGCGACGATATCGTCGTCACCCTGCCCGGGCCCGATCCGGCGACGGCGACGCTCACCGTTCGGCAACCGCTCGGTGCCGCCGTTGCCGCGATCGTCGGTTCGGGGTCTGTCAGCGCCCCCATTCCGGGCCGCATCGTCAAGGTGATGGTCGAGGCCGGCCAAGCGGTCGCGCGCGGCGAGACCCTCGTCATCCTCGAGGCGATGAAGACCGAATTGCGTATCGCCGCACCCGCCGACGGCACCGTCACGCGCGTCAGCGCACAGGCGGGCGACCTGGTGGCGGAGGGGACGGAACTCCTCTTCGTCGAGGCCGACGCCACCGGTTAGGGGCGGCGCTGCTCAGCGCTGCGGCAGCGTCCGGTCGACCTTCGCGAACACGCGCCGCGCATGCGCGCAGACCTGGCCATCGGAAGGGTGGTCTGCGCTCTCGACACCGACCACGCGGTTCCGATACTGCGGGTCGTGCCGCTCGATGTGGCGCATCAACGCGTGCTTCGCCTCGCCCGGACCGGTGATCAGCCACTCCTGCGCTCCGGAGAGGGCCTCGACCACCTCGTGCAGGAACCCGTCATCGGCGTGCGCGTGCTCGCGTGACTTGCCGCCGCGGGTATTGATGTGCCGATCCGGTGCGCGGCCCGTCACGGTGATCTTCTCGGCCTCGGTCTCGGTGATATGGAACACCTTGGCCTCGTGGTTATCCAGCCAGACGACCGCGTGATAGTGGCTCATGTCCTGTCCTGTAGGGGGGGGGGAAGCGGGCTCAGCGCACGCTGACGATGCGGAAGACGAGCGACTCGCCGTCGGTCTCGCGCACCGTGACGTACTCGCCGGGGCGGAAGACGTGGCCGTCCAGCTTGAACAGCGGCTCGTCATCGGCCTCGCCCGGCTCGTAGGAGAACGCCCAGCCGTGCCGGCCGTGGATCAGCTCGCCATGCTTGTCGGGCTCGTCGGGCCAGAAGCGACGCACCGTACATTCGGCGCGGCGCTGCTTCCAGGTCTCGACATCGAGATGCCCGTCGGGCGTCAGTGGCACGTGCAGTTCGTAGCCCCGCGCGTTCGATCCCTCCGGGAAGCCGGGGTTGCGCGCAAGCAGCATCTGGACCGTGTAGAGCCGTGGCATGGGTTCCTCTAGGTCGGATAGGTGGCCGAGGGAAGCAGCGCCGCAAATGATCTGGGTCAATGCCGGGATGCTGCCGTCGGCGCGACCGGGCGTGGCGCGGCGCATCCAACCCGTTCGGGCCGTGCTGGCGCCGCTGCCGACCCTGACCTAACGTCGCCGCCCGTCTCGCGACCATACAGGATTCGCCGATGCCCGCCATCGATCCGATCACCGTCTCCGTGGTGCAGCACCGCCTGCACGCGATTGTCGACGAGATGGGCGAGGCGATGCTGCGCACCGCGTATTCCCAGATTCTCAACTCCAGCCGTGACTTCTCGACGGCGCTGAGCGATCCGGAGGGCAGGCTGATCGCGCAGGCGGAACACGTGCCGATCCATGTCGGCGCGCTGCCCTGGGCGGTGCGCTCCGTGCACGACACCTTCCGCGGCCGCATCCGCCCGGGTGACGTGTTCCTGCTGAACGACCCCTATCGCGGCGGCAACCACCTGCCGGACCTGACCGCCTTCGTGCCGGTATTCGATGGCGATCGGCTCGCGTTCTGGGCGATCAACCGCTCGCACCAGAGCGATATCGGCGGTGCGACGCACGGCGCTTACAATCCGGGTGCGAAGGAGATCTGGCAGGAGGGGATCCGCGTGCCGCCGTTGCGTCTCTACGACCGCGGCCGCCTGATCGACGACGTCAACGAACTGCTGGTGCTGAACGTGCGCCACCCGCGCGACTTCCGCGGCGACCTTGCCGCGATGATCGGCTCGGCGCGCGTGGGCGAGCGGCGGCTCCTTGCGCTGCTTGCCGAGTTCGGCTCGGCAACCACGCACGCCGCGATCGAGGCCGTGCTGGACGGGGCCGAGCGTCAGGTGCGTGCGGTGATCGCGCAATGGCCCGACGGCGTCTATTACGGCGAGGCGATGATCGACGACGACGGCCATCGCTTCCGCGATATCCATATCCGCGCCAAGGTGACGAAGCGCGGCAGCGATCTCGAGGTCGACCTCTCCGACTGCCATGACGAGGTCGATGGCTTCATCAACTCCTCCTACCCCAACACCTACTCCGCCGTGGTCGTGGCGCTGTCCTATCTGATCGATCCGGAAACGCCGAAGAACGACGGCGCGTTCCGGCCCGTCAAGCTGATCACGCGCGAGGGGACGATCGTGCATCCCCGTCCCGGCAAGCCGGTGACGCTGTGCACCAACTGCAGCGGCCAGGAGATCATCGAGGCGATCATCAAGGCGCTGGCCCCCGCCTGCCCGGATCGCGCCATGGCGGGCTGGGGGCGGCGGTTCCGCATCGCCATCCAGGGCACCGATCCGCGCACGCAGAAGCCCTTCATCTGGCACCTGTTCCAGGCGCGGCCCGGTGGCGGCGCCTCGCCCGCGGGCGACGGCTGGCCCGGCGCGGGCGAGTGGCAGGCGGCGGGCGGGATCAAGTTCGGCAGCCTGGAGGTGGCCGAGGTGCGTTTCCCGTTGTTCTTCCGCCGGCACGAGTTCCGCGCCGACTCGGGCGGCGACGGGCAGTTCCGCGGCGGTCCCGGCGGCGATCTCGAATTCGCGGTCGAGGTGGCCGAGCCCGCCGTCGCCAACACCGCCGGCGACGGCGTCAAGTACGGCGCCTGCGGCATCCAGGGCGGGCTCGACGGCGCGCCGCACCACTACGTGCTGCGCTCGGCGGGCCGCGAGGACCGTCCGCTGAAGACCAAGGAGGTCGGCATCGTCATCCGCCCGGGCGACGTGATCGCCGCCAAGTCGGGCGGTGGGGGCGGCTGGGGCGATCCGGCGGAGCGCAGCGCGGAGGCGCGCGCGCGCGACCGGACCCTCGGCTTCGTCGCCGGCGAGGCGCGTTGAGCGATGGCCTGGACGATCGGCATTGATGTCGGCGGCACGTTCACCGATCTCGTCGCGGTGGATGCCGCCGGGCGCGTGGTCCACACCAAGTCGGCCTCCACGCCGGGCGACCAGTCGGTCGGCGTGATGGAGGGGCTTGCGCTGCTGGCCGAGGCGGTCGGGATGGAGCGCGCCGCCATGCTCGGCGAGACGACGCGGATCGTGCACGGCACGACGGTCGCGACGAACGCGCTGCTGGAACGCAAGGGGGCGCGCGTCGGCCTGCTCACCACCGAAGGCCACATCGACGTACTGGAGATGCGCGAGGGGCTGAAGGACGACCGCTATAACCTGCGCGTCCCGCCGCCCGAGCCGCTCGTGCCGCGCGACCGGCGCATCGGCGTCGAGGAGCGCATCCGCCACGACGGCCGGGTCGAGACCGCGTTGAGCACAACGTCGCTTTCGCAGGCGATCCACGCGCTGAAGGCGCAGGAGGTGGACTCCGTCGCGGTCTGCTACTTCCACAGCTATCGCGACCCGACGCATGAGCGGATGACCGCCGAGGCGGTGCGCACCGCCATGCCCGGCTGCTACGTCACGCTCTCCTCGGATGTGCTGCCGCAGATCAAGGAGTATGAGCGCACCTGCACCACGGTGGTGAACGCCTATGTCGGACCCGCGCTGCAACGCTATCTTGAGCGGCTGGAGGCGCGCCTGCGCGAGGCGGGGTTCGCAGGGCCGCTGCTGATCATCCAGTCGCATGGCGGCGTGGCGACGGTCGCCGATGCGGTGCGGCTGGCTGCCGGCGCGGTACTGTCGGGGCCCGCGGGCGGTGTTGCGGGCAGCCGGCACGTCGCGCGGCTGATCGGCCACGGTGACCTGATCCCCTTCGACATGGGCGGGACCAGCACGGATATCTCGCTGATCGCCGGCGGCGAGGCGGCGATCTCGTCCGACCGCAAGCTCGCCGGGCAGCGTGTCGGGTTGCAGAGCCTCGACATCGTCAGCATCGGCGCCGGCGGCGGCTCGATCGCGCGGGTCGATGCGGGCGGCGTGCTGCATGTTGGACCCGAGAGCGCCGGCGCGCTGCCCGGACCCGCCTGCTATGGCCGCGGCGGCGCCGTCGCGACCGTCACCGATGCCAATCTCGTGCTCGGCTATCTCGACCCGGCGAACTTCCTCGGCGGCCGGGCGACGCTCGACGCGGCGGCGGCTGAGCAGGCGGTGGATCGCGTCGCGGCAGCGCTCGCGGTCGATCGCATGACCGCCGCGGAGGGAATCCATCGCGTCGTCAACACGCGGATGGCCGAGGGCGTGCGGCTGGTGTCGGTCCGGCGCGGCATCGATCCGCGACGCTTCGCGCTGCTGTCGTTCGGCGGGGCGGCCGGGCTGCACATCACCGAGATCGCGCGCCAGCTCGACCTCACCCGGGTGATCGTGCCGCGCCTCGCCGCCGTGCTCTCGGCGTGGGGCATGCTGGCTTCCGATCTGCGCTACGAGCTCGCGCGCACGCATATCGGCGACGCCAGCCGGCTCTCCGCGGAGGCGCTGCGGCGGATCTACCAGGAGATGGAGGACGAGGGTCGCAGCCGGCTGGCGCAGACCCGCTTCGAGGGCCACGTGCGCGTGCACCGCTCGGCCGACATGCGCTACGGCGAGCAGATCTTCGAGATCCCGGTCGATCTGGACGGCATCGACTGGTCGGGTGCGGATCTCGTCCGGCAGATGGCCGAGGCGTTCCATACCCGTCACGAGGCGCTGTATACCTATGCGCTGCGCGATCAGGAGGCCGTGCTGGTGAATGCACGCGTTGCGGTGATCGGTGCGCTGCCCGCCATGCCGAGTGAGCCACCACGCGCAGCCACCACGCCCGTCCCGCCACGCTCGCATCGGCGGGCGTATCTCGGCGGCTGGCAGGAGGTGCCGATGTTCGACTTCGACGCGCTCGCCGCCGGCCAGATCGTGACGGGTCCGGCGATCGTCGAGTCGAGCACGACGACCGTGCTTCTGCGCCAGGGTGACCGTGCCGAGGTCAGCGAACTCGGCTGGCTCGACATCGCTGTGGGTGGCCAAGCCGGCGCGCCGCCGTAGCGTCAGGCGCGCGTCCGCTTGCGCCAGGCCCGCGGCGTCAGCCCGGTGACGCGGCGGAAGCGGTGGTTGAAGGTCGAGAGGTCGTTGAACCCGGCGTCGAGCGCGATCGTCGCGATCGCCTCATCGCTCCGGCGCAGGCGGAGTGCCGCGCAATGCAGCCGCCTGAGCAGCACGAAGCGATACGGCGTCGTGCCGGCCACGGCGCGGAAGCAGCGCAGGAAGTGGAACGGGCTCATGGCTTCCGCGCGCGCGAACTCCACCAGCGAGACCGGCTCCGACGGGTCGGCCTCGATCCGGCGCAGGATCCGGCTGATCCGCCGCTCGTCGCGCAGGCTTGGCGCCGGCCGGACGATTGCGGTCTCGGCGAGCGCGCCGAGCACCGTGCCGGCAAGCGCGACCGTCAGCTCCTCGAACGCCTCCGTCTCGTCCGCCTCGCGCGCGGCCTCGGCCGCCGCGATGATCGGCACCACGGCATCGGCGGGCGGCAGGCGTGGGGCGGCGAAGCGGGTCCGGCGCACGCCCGGCACGCCGGCGGCGACCCGCTCGACGAACTCGGCCGTCATCTGGAACGACAGGCAGCGATCGCCGCGGCCGTGCTCATGCCCGCAGCGATAGCACTGGCCGGGATTGCCGAGCAGCAGCGCGCCCGGCGCCATGACCGCCGAGCCCGCGCTGGACCGGTACTGGAAGGTGCCGGCGGTCACCGCCGAGATCGACGGCCTCTCGTGCTGCTCCTCGGCGCTGCGGTCGTGCGGGCCGGCGGTGCAGATCACGTCGAGGACGTGCCAGCCCTGGCCCGAGGCGAGGCGGCGCGCGGTGATCGACATGCGAACAGGATAGCAACTTTCCCCAAGAAGTGCTGCCCGGCCGGGTCTAGATCAAGGCCTCCCGGACACTGGCAACGGACACGACCATGCTCGCCTCCTCCTTCCTTGACGCCCTGCTCGCCGAAGGCCCGGCCCCCGACCGGGCCGAGCGGATGGGGCTCTACGCCTTCATGATCGGCAGCTGGACAATGGACGCGACCGTGCATCTCGACGACGGCACCGCGCATCATGGCTCCGGCGAGGTGCATGCGGCCTGGGTGCTCGCCGGGCGCGCGATCCAGGATGTCTGGATCCTGCCCGGTCGGTTCCACGGCACCACCTTGCGCGTCTACGACCCCGCCCTCGATGCCTGGCACATCCTCTGGCACGACCCGCTGAAGCAGTACTACACGCGCCAGACTGGGCGCGGGCGGGACGGCGGCATCGTCCAGACCGGCTGGACCGACGCGGGCGAGGCGGTGCGCTGGAGCTTCACCGAGATGACGCCCGACTCGTTCCGCTGGCTCGGCGAGCGGTCGCGCGACAGCGGCAGGACGTGGAGCCTTCAGGCCGATTTCCGGGTCCGGCGCGTCACCGCGCCGGCGGTGCGGGCGGTGACGGAGGAACTTGCATGATCGACCACCTTTCGATCGGCATCGGCGACCTCGCGCGCGCACGACGGTTCTATGATGCGGCGCTCGCCCCGCTTGGCTATCGCTGTCTCAGCGCGGATGCGGGATCGCTCGGCTACGGCGAGGAGACCGTGCGGTTCTGGGTGCTGAAGGTCGCGCGCCCGGTTCCGGCCGATCCTGGCTCCGGGCTGCACCTCTGCTTCACCGCGCCGACGCGCGAGAGCGTCGATGCCTTCCACGCGGCGGCGCTGACGCATGGCGGGGCGGATAACGGCGCGCCCGGCCTGCGCAGGGACTATGCGCCAGACTACTACGCTGGATTCGTCACCGACCCGGACGGCTACCGGCTTGAGGCCTACTGCAAGCTGGCGACCTGATCCGCTACCGGCACTCGAGCACGCGCAGGTCATAGACCGCGTGCTCGAGCATGTTCAGCGCCGGGCTCGCTGCGAACATCCAGCCGGCGAACACGCGCTGCCCGTTCAGCCGGTTGTCCTTCACAGTCAGCCACGCGGCCGCGTCGGGCTGTTCGTCGGCCGGGCGGCGATGGCAGGCCGAGACGGCAATCTCCAGTGTGCCGAAGGTGACCGTCTGGCCGACCCGCGCCTCGATCGTGGAGATGCGCGCCGTCACCTTGTCGAGCGCCTGCAATTCCGCGGTCTCCCCGGCCACCCAGCCCGGACCCTGGGCGAGCGCCGGCACCGCGGCCAGCGCGAACGCCGCGACAAGCCGCCTCATCGCGCGCCCGGACCCGGCGGCGTCAGCCCCTCGACCAGCTCGGCGAGCAGCCGCTTCATCTCCTGCGGGTCCACGCCCATCAGCACCGCATCCTCGTAGGCATCGCGCAGCGTCTCGGCGAGTTCCTGCCAGTTCTCCTCCAGCACCTTCAGCTTCTCGCGGCAGGAGACCGGCGCGCCGTCGGGTTGGAGCCACCGCCGGGGCGGAGCCGCACCCATCTCAGCCCCCTGGGCGGGCGGGGTTTGCCGGCGGGCTCCTCTGCTGATCCGCCTCGCGCCCGACCGTCGCGACGAGGTCGGTGACGGAGAAGATGAAGCGCCCGAGCAGCGCCTCCAGGCTGACCGCCGATTGCGTCGCCTCGATCACGCCGCCATTCGCCAGCATCCGGTCCGACCCGCCCGGCACCAGCGCGATGTAGCGGCCGCCGAGCAGGCTCTCGGAGGTGATCTCGGCCGAGGTATCCACGGGCAACTGGATGCCCGGATCGATCTGCATGGTCACCACGGCGAGATAGGTCTCGCGGTCGATGCGCTGATCGACCACGCTGCCGATCTTCACCCCCGAGAGGCGCACATCCGCGCCCTGCGGCAGGCCGTCGATCCGGTCGAACTTGGCCGTGAGCGCGTAGCCGGCCGTGAACGACCGGCCGGAATGGGTGACCGCGTAGAACAGGAACACCGCCGCGACCGCGAGCACGAGCGCGCCGGCGAGGATCTCGGCAATGCTCCGGCGGTTCATCGGGGGGGTGCCGTCTCCATGTCAGGGCTCCAGGCTTCATAGTCGCCGGTGGCGCGCGCCCGCCGCCCGCCCTCGAGCTCATGGCCCGGCGGGCGATAGGCCGCCATCGTGCCGGTGAGGTTGGGCTGATGCTCCTGCTGCCAAGGGTAGCGCTTGTCCTCGGGCAGCGGCGAGTCCGTGGTGTAGTGGAGCCACGCATGCCACTCGGGCGGCACCTCGGACGCCTCGGCCTCGCGCGCGTACATGACCCAGCGGCGCCGGCGCATGCCGGGGCGAGCGCGGCGCTCCTCGTAGTAGATGTTGCCGAACCGGTCGGTGCCGACCTTGCGGCCGCGCCAGCGCGTGAACAGGCGGGTGCCGATCGTCATGGCCGCGAGTGCTTCCTTCGCCAACTGGGGCATGGGTTTTCGCACGCGCCGGTGGGGCACGTCCAGCCGCGCAACCCTACTGCATCTGGTGGGCGGAGCCACCCATAACCGCAAGATGCGCTTCCCCTCCTACACCACCCGGGCTATCCTTGCTTGCTTGACGGCCAAGGCCCCTTCGCCCGGAGCGGCATGAGCGAGTCCTGGGACGGTTACGCGGCGCTTCCTCACCGGGTCGGTACCGACGGCCGGGCGGGACGGCTGGTGCTGCTGCCGCCGGCCTATGACGACGACGCGGCCGCCGCCTTCGCCGCGCTCTCGCCCGCCCCGTCGCTCGCCGCCGCCATCGAGCCGCTGCTGCGCGACTGGATGCGCGCGGGACTGGCGCGCGGGGCCCTGCCCGGCCGCGCCGAGGCCGCGCTCTGGGCCGATGCGCTGCGCCACCAGGCAGCGCTCCGCCGCGGCCTGCCTGCCGAGGCGCTCTGGCACGGCCCGCGTGGGCGCGAGCGCGCCTGGCTGCTCGACCTCGCTGCCTTCGTCGAACCGGACCAGACCATCGCAACCGGCGCACTCGCCCGCGCCGCCGCCGCCGCGACCACCGCGCTGGAGATCGCCGGGCCGGCTGACCCGGCGCGCGCGGTCGCGGTGGTGCCCGCCAATCTGGCCGGCGCGCTGATGGCTGCCGGTGTGCCCTATGCGTGGCCGGAGGGCCGCGCGACGGCCGCGGCGCTGCTCGCGGTCGTGCTGGGCGCGGCCGCCGAGGGCTCGGCCGCGCTCGCGCTGCGGCTGGGGCCATGCCCGGCCTGGACCGACCGGCGGACAGCCGTGCTGCGCGCGCTCGAAGCGGCGATCGCTGCGCTGCCGCCGGGCGCTGACACGGGCCTCGCCGCTGCGGCGTCGGCGGCGCTGGAACGGGGACTTGCCGCCGCCCGCCGGCACGGGCTGCGCGTGCTGGGGCTGGTCGCACTGCGGCCCGCCGACCAGGTCGAACGGCTGCTCGGCGCCGACAGTGCGGGGCATTCGCCCGTCGCCTCGATCCTGCGCTCGGTGGACGGTCCGGATGGCCGTCCGCGACGACTGCTTGCCCCGGCCGCGGCGCGGGCGATCCTGGCGCTGGGCCTGCCCGCGAGCGAGCGCGATGCGGCGATCGCGCATATCGTCGGGCGGGGCACGCTCGCCGGTGCGCCGCGCCCCGGGCTCGCGCGGCTGGCGGCACTGGGCGTCGACCTCGCCGCGCTCGAACCGCGTCTGCGTGGTGCCGTGTCGCTCACCCACGCCGTGGCCCTGGTCGCGCCGGGGGTTCGGCTTCCCGCCGACGATGCGGTGCTCGCCGGGCTCGAACGCCATGCGATCGGCGCCGGCACGGCGGACGAGGCGCCGTTCCT
>CAZHMM010000038.1:0-27317 GCA_964533585.1 uncultured Elioraea sp. | reverse complement strand
CCATTTTTTTCCAGTCCTCCGCATGACGCTTCGGTGAAGTCAGGCCCGTGCTTGACCTCGCTCAACACACCTGCGGACGCCTGCGTGTCCCTTCCCGCCCGACCAAGCAGAGGAGGACACGATGCTGACCACCGCCATCTTTCCCGGGCGCTACGTGCAGGGCGAGGGCGCGCTTGGCGTGCTGGGCGAGGAGCTCGCCCGGTTCGGCCGCCGTGGCTTCGCGGTGATGGACCCCTTCGCCGCCGACACGCTCGGCGCGGAGATCGAGGCCGGTCTTGCCGGCAAGGCCGCGCTCGCCGCCGAGCGGTTTGCCGGCGAATGCAGCGACGAGGAGATCGTCCGGCTGGCGGCGACGGCGAAGGACGCGGGCGCGGAGGTGATTGCCGGGATCGGCGGCGGCAAGGCGCTCGACACCGCCAAGGCGGTTGCGCACAGCCTCAGCCGTCCCGTCGTCATCGTGCCGACCATCGCCTCGACCGATGCGCCGACCTCGGCGCTGTCGGTGATCTACACGCCCGAGGGCGCGTTCAAGCGCTACCTGATCCTGCCGAACAACCCCGCACTGGTGCTGGTCGATACGGGCGTGATCGCGCGCGCGCCGGTGCGCTTCCTGGTCGCCGGCATGGGCGATGCGCTCTCGACCTGGTTCGAGGCCGAGGACTGCCGCATCAAGCGGGGTACGAACATGACCGGACGGCTCGGGCCGATGACGGCCTATGCGCTCGCCCGGCTCTGCTACGACACCCTGCTGCAATACGGCGTGCTGGCCAAGGCCGCCTGCGCGCAGCAGGTGGTGACGCCCGCACTCGAGCACATCGTCGAGGCGAACACGCTGCTCTCCGGGCTCGGCTTCGAATCGGGCGGTCTCGCCGCGGCGCACGCGATCCACAACGGACTGACCGTGCTGCACGAGACCCACGCCTACTGGCACGGCGAGAAGGTGGCGATCGGCACGCTCGCGCTGCTGATGCTCGCAGACCGCAAGCCAGCACTGATCGAGGAGGTGTTCGGCTTCTGCGAGTCGGTCGGGCTGCCCACCACGCTCGCCGCGATCGGGCTCGGCGGCGCGGACGATGCGGCGCTGATGCGGGTCGCCGAGCGCGCCTGCGCCGAGGGCGAGACGATCTGGAACGAGCCGCACGAGGTGAACCCGCGCCGCGTGGTGGCGGCGCTGCGCGCGGTCGATGCGGAAGGGACGCGGCGGGCGAAGACGCTGCGGCCGGCGGCGTAGCGGCGCTACACCAGCGCCCGCCCGCCATCGGCGAGGATCGTCGTCCCCGTCACCTTCGGCATCATCGTCACCGCGGCGTAGATCGTCAGCGCGATGTCCTCCGGCTTGGCCCAGCCGAGCGGCGTCGCCTTGCCGATCGCGTCATGCTGCTCCGGCGTCCACATCCGCGCCATGTCGGTATCGACCGGCCCCGGCGCGACCGCGACCACGCGGATATCGGGCGCGAGCGCGCGGCCAAGGCTGATCGTCATCGTATCGACCGCCGCCTTGGCCGCGCAGTAGGCCACGCTGCTGCCCTGGCCGCGCCGGGCCGCGACCGAGGAGAGGTTGACGATCACCGCACCCTCCCGCCGGCGGAGCAGCGGCAGGAAGGCCCGCACGCAGTAGAGCGGGCCCATCGCGTTGATGCGGAACACCCGCTCGATCAGCGCATCGTCCAGCGCGTCGAGATCGTGATGCGGCACCGGACGCGTCCAGCCGGCATTGTTCACCAGCGCATCAAGCCCGCCGAACGTGGCGCCGACCGTCGCGGCCGCGGCGGCGACCGCGGCGCTGTCGGCGACATCGGCCTGCGCGATCAGATGTCCCTCACCCGCAAGCGACCCGAGCGTCGCCTCGGCGGATGCACGGTCCGAGCCGTAAAGAACCGCAACGCGCCAGCCCTCGGCGGCGAACAGCCGCGCGGTGGCGGCGCCGATGCCGCGATTGCCGCCTGTCACCGCCACCGTGCGTATCGTCATGCCGGAACCTCCCGCCGTCGTGCGCGCTGGATCATGCCGAGGATGATGCCGAGCCACACCACACCCGTGATCGCGGCCAGCACCGCCGCGATCGGTCGCGAGACGAAGTAGGCAAGGCTGCCGTCGCCCTTCATCATCGTCGTCATGAAGTGCTTCTCGAACTGATCGCCGAGCACGATGCCGAGAATCGCCGGTGCGACGGGGATCCCGTTCTCCTCCATGAGCCAGGCGATGATCCCCATCACCGCCATGATCACCAGCGCGAACGGATCGTTGTCGATCGCAAAGGATCCGACCATGCAGAAGATCAGGATCAGCGGCGTCAGCACCGGCCGGGGCACGGTCAGCACCTTGGCGCAGAGCCGGATCGCCACCAAGCCGATCGGGATCATGATCAGGTTGGCGATCACGAAGGCAAGGAAGAGCGCGCCGATCTGCTCGGGGTTCATCAGGAAGATGTCGGGCCCGGGCTGCAGCCCCTTCATCAGCAGCAACCCGATCACGATCGCCGTGACGGAATCGCCCGGAATGCCGAACACCAGCGCCGGCACCCAGGCCCCGGCGATCGCGGCGTTGTTGGCCGAGGCGCCGGCGACCACACCCTCGACCGAGCCCTTGCCGAACTCCTCGGGCCGGCGCGCGAACCGCTTGCCGACCGCGTAGGAGATCCAGGCGGCGATGTCCGCACCCGCGCCGGGCAGGATGCCGATCGCGGTGCCGATCGTGTTGCCGCGCAGCACGTGGCCGGGATTGCGCCGCAGCACGCTGCCGGTGCCGGCGAGGATTCCGCCGATCCGCTTCGCCTGGACTTCCGCCGCGGCACGGATGGTCGGCAGGTTGCGCAGGATCTCGGCGATCGCGAACATCCCCACCATGGCCGGAATGAACGACACGCCCGAGATCAGGTTGCTGATGCCCATGGTGAAGCGCGGATAGCCCGAGGTGACGTCCTGGCCGATCGTGGCGACGAACAGCCCGATCAGCAGGCTCACCGCGCCCTTCAGCGGATCGGGCCCGGCCACCATCACCGCACAGGAGAGCCCCAGCGCCACCAGCCAGAAATACTCCATGCCCGAGAAGCGCAGCGCGACATCGGCGAGGATCGGCGCGAGCCCGATCAGCACCGCCGTGCCGAACAGACCGCCCAGCGCGCTGGCCACCAGGCATAGCCCGAGCGCCAGCCCCGGCTTGCCCTGCCGCGTCAGCGCGTGCGTGTCCTGCACATAGGCGGCCGAGGCGGGCGTGCCCGGAATGCGCATCAGCGCGCCGGGAATGTCGCCGGCGAAGATCGCCATCGCGGTGGTCATCACAACCGCGGTGAGCGCGGTGACGGGATCGAGGAAGAAGCTCACCGGCACCAGCAGCGCCACCGCCATGGTCGCCGAGAGCCCTGGCATCGCGCCGACGAACAGGCCGAACAGCGCCGCACCGATCCCCACCATGACGGTCTGCGGCTGCATCAGCAGCGCGAAGGCCTGCGGCAGCGCCTCGATCATCGTCAGTAGCGCAGATCGAGCAGCAGCCCGAGCGGCAGCGGCACGCGCAGCCACTCGGCGAACATCAGGTGGATCGCCAGCGGCCCGAGCGCGGCCGTCACCAGGGTGAGCGGCCACGACGCGCCGAGCCGACGCACGAGCACGAGCAGGATCGCCGCCGCGGTCGGAATGAAGCCGAGACGTTCCGCGGCGGCGACGTAGAAGCCGATCGTACCCAGTACGAGCAGCGCGTCGAGCCGCGCCCGCGGCTCGGTCAGCAGCGGCCCCGGATCGATCCAGCGCCCGCCGCGTCCCGCGCGCACCTGCCGCAGGAACAGGCCGATCGCGCACAGCGTGAACCCGGCCGCGATCACGCCGGGGAACAGCGACGGCCCGAAGGCCTGGCCAGGCACGACCGGGAAGCCGCGGGCGGTCCAGGCGATCGCGGCCGCCGCGCCGAGCAGCACCACGCCCAGCGCGGCGTCCGAGAGCTTCAACGGGTCAGGACCGCGCGAGCCCGAGCGCCTTCATCACCCCGCCGAGATCGTTGTCCGACTTCTCGACGAAGGCGGCGAGCTCGGCCGCCGGCATCGGGTTCATGCCGAAGCCGCGCGCGTCCATCGCCTGTTTCCACTCGGCCGTGCCCATCGCCTTCATCGAGGCCTCCTCGAGCCGCTTGGCGATCGCCTCGGGAATGCCCTTCGGCCCCATCACCGACAGATAGGAGGCGAGCGTCCAGTCCGCGCCGATCGCTTCCTTCACCGTCGGGATGTCGGGGAAGGCGGGCACACGCTGCGGCATCATCGCCGCGAGCGAGCGCACCCGCCCCGCGCGCAGCAGCGTCGCCGCCTCGGGAATCCCGCAGGGGACGATGTGCACGCCGCCCGCGACCAGCTCGCGCAGCCCCGAGGCCGCGCCGTCGGAGGGAATCCAGGGTGCTGCGTCGGGCGCGAGCCCGACCGACTGGAGCAGCCCCGCGATCGCGAGATGCCAGATGCCGCCCTGCCCGGTGCCCGAGGACTTGTACTTGCCAGGGTTCGCCCGGATGTCGTCGATCATGTCCTTCAGCGTCTTCCACGGGCTGTCGGCGGCGACCTGCACGCCCGCGGGCACGAGGTTCATCATCGCGATCGGCGTGTAGTCGCGCCAGGTCAGGCGGGTCAGCCCCTGCCAGTGCATCATGCCGATCTCGACCGTCACCGCGCCGATCGTGTAGCCGTCGGGCGCCGCCTCGGCGATCGCGGAATGGCCGACCACGCCCGACCCGCCGGTGCGGTTCACCACCGTGACAGGGGTGCGCAGCTCGCGCTCGAGCAGGGTCGCGATCGTGCGGCTGTGGTAGTCGGTGCCGCCGCCGGCTCCCCACGGCACGATGAACTGGATCGGCCGCGCGGGCCACTGCGCCTGCGCGATCGCGGGGGTGGCGAGCGTGGCGGCGCCAGCGGCGGCCGCGACTCGACCCAGGGTGCGGCGTGTCAGCATGCGGAACGTCTCCTCAGCGTTTTCGGTTTCCGGCCTTGACCGACCGGCCGTGACGGGGGGCGATTGAACGCGCGCGCGCCAGCCAGCGTCAAGCAGGCGAAACGGCGTCCGGCTCGGCTATGGTGGCGCCGGTCCAGGGGAGTCGCGGATGACCGATCCGGTGGGTGCGGCCCTCGCGCGGGCGCAGCGCGAGTTGCTCGATCTCTCCACGCGCAACCGGCTGTTGTCGTTGCCGACGCGCAGCGCCGGGGTGGTGCCGATCGCGGGCGAGCGCTCGGCCTCGGTGTTCGCGCGCCTTGTCACCGAGGCCAAGGCGATGGGCTTCGCGCCGATCGAGGCCGAGACGGAGGCGGAGACGGGCCCGCGCCGGCGCCGCGCCGCGGCCGCTCCCGGCACGGCCAGCCTGCCCGATCCGGACGACCTGATCCTGTCGGCAACGCTCACCGCCACCGCGCTCGCGCGCGTGCTGACGCGGATCGAGCGCGACGCGCGCGGCTTCCTCCAGGAGCAGGGACTGAACATCCTCTATCTCGCCCTCGGGCAGGTGGTGTGGAGCGATCCGCGCACGCCGGCGACCGAGCGGCGCGCGCCGCTGCTGCTGGTGCCCTGCACGCTCGCCCGCGCGACCGCGCGCGACGCCTTCCGGCTGCGCTGGGACGGCGGCGAGATCGCCGGCAACCTCACCCTCGCGGCGATGCTGGCGGATCAGTTCCGTCTTCGCCTGCCCGATCCGCCCGAGCTCGACGAGCGCGCCGCGGATGCCTGGGCGGCGGCGGACGCCTGGTTCGCCGCGGTCGCCGAAGCCATCGCGCCCGCCGGCTTCCGCGTCGAGCACGACGGGATCGCGCTCGGATTGTTCTCCTTCGCCAAGTATCTGATGGTTCGCGACCTCGAACGGCCCGAGATCGCGGCCCATCCGCTGGTGCGCGCGCTGCTCGGCGCCGAGCCGCCGCCCCGCTTCGCGCCGTTCGCCGACGACGCCGACATCGACGCGCTCATTCCGGTCGAAAAACTGGACCTCGCGCTCGATTCCGACGGCAGCCAGACGCTCGCCGCCGAGGCGGTCCGCCGCGGCGCCTCGGTGGTGATCCAGGGCCCGCCCGGCACCGGCAAGAGCCAGGTGATCACCAACCTGATCGCCCAGGCGGTGCTCGACGGCAGGACCGTGCTGTTCGTCGCCGAGAAGCTCGCCGCGCTGGAGGTGGTGCAGCGGCGGCTTGCGGGCGTCGGCCT
Organism: uncultured Elioraea sp.; assembly: GCA_964533585.1. Taxonomy (GTDB): domain Bacteria; phylum Pseudomonadota; class Alphaproteobacteria; order Acetobacterales; family Acetobacteraceae; genus Elioraea. Next base: position 21,156 of record CAZHMM010000038.1, on the reverse strand, counting down.
GGGCGCGGCGTGTCTGGCGCTGCACAGCGACGGCGCGAACCGGCGCACGCTGCTCGCCGAGCTCGACGCGACGCTCAAGGCGCCGCGCCCCGCCCAACCCGACCGCGACGCGGTCATCCGCCCGCTCGGCGCGCTGCGCGGCCGGCTGAATCGTCATGCCGCCGCCATGCACGCGCCGATCGGCGCGACCGGCTGGACCGCGTTCCGCGCGATCGGCGAGGTGGCGCGGCTGAAGCAGGCGGGCGTGAAGCCGCCCGAGCTGCGGCTCGACGCGTCCGGCTGGGCGGGGGAGCGGATCCGCGATGCCCAGCGCCTCGCGCGCGAGCTTGCCGCGACCGCGCAGCGCATCGGCCTGCCCGGGCGGCATCCCTGGCGTGGCGTTCGCGCCACCACGCTGCTGCCGACCGAGCTCGACCGCCTGCCGGCGCGCATTCCCCCGGCGCTGGAAGCGATCGCCGCCCTGCGCGCCGCCGCCGGAGCCGAGGCGACGGCGGCCGGCGCGGCACGGAGACTTGCCGCGCTCCAGGCGGCAGCACGGTTTGCCGCGATCCGCGCGCGCGTGCCTGGCGTGCGCGAGAACGCGTGGAGCGCTGCCGGCATCGCCGAGGCGCGCGACGAGCTTGCCAAGGGGGGCGGCTTCCTGCGCAGCTTCAGCCCTGCGCTTCGTGCCGCACGCGAGACGGTCGCGGCGCTGTTCACGACGCCGCCGGGTGATCCGGTCGCGGCGCTCGATGCGGTGCTCGACGGCCAGCGCCTGCTCGCCGCCGAGCCGGATGGCGCGACGGTCGCGCCCGATCCGCAGGCCACGCACGCACTCGAGACCGCGCTGGCGCGTGTGCGCGAGACCGCCGAGCCGCTGTTCGCCGAGCTCGCGCTCGATCACGCCGCCGCGTTCGGCAGCGACGACCCGCCGCTCGGCGCGCTGGCCGATCGCCTGACGCAGTGGGCCGCCGCACCGGCCGCGCTCGCCGACTGGCTCGCCTGGGCGCGGCTCGTGGCCCAGGCCGAGGAAACCGGCATCGGCGCGCTGGCCGATCACCTCGCCGATGGACGCATCGCGCCGGAGGATGCGGCGGCCGCGTTCCGCTTCGCCCTGGCCGAATCGCTGATGGCGGCGGCGATGCGCGCCAACCCTAGCCTCGCCGCGTTCGACGGCCCCTCCTTCTCCCGCCTCGTCGAGGAGTTCCGCACGTCCGACCAGGCGCGCCTCGCGCTCGCCCGCTCGGAGGCGGCCGCCGCGCACGCCGCACGGCTGCGCATCGCCGAGGGCCCCGACATGCTGCGCGAGATGGCCGTGCTGCGCGGCGAGATCGCCAAGCGCTCGCGCCACTTGCCGATCCGCACCCTGCTCTCGCGCGCAGGTCCGGCGATCCAGACGATCAAGCCGGTGTTCATGATGAGCCCGCTCTCGGTCGCCGCCTTCCTCGACCCCACGACGATCGGCTTCGACATGCTGGTGATCGACGAGGCGAGCCAGATCGAGCCGGTCGATGCGCTCGGCGCGATCGCGCGATGCCGCCAGATCGTCGTGGTCGGCGACGACCGTCAGATGCCGCCGACGCGCTTCTTCGCGCGCCTGACCGGCGACGACGAGCAGGAGCCGGCCGAGGACGAGACGATCGCGGCGAGCGACGTCGAGAGCATCCTCTCGCTCTGCAACGCGCGCGGCTTCCCGGCGCAGATGCTGCGCTGGCACTACCGCAGCCGGCACGAGAGCCTGATCGCGGTCTCCAACCGCGCCTTCTACGAGAACCGGCTGCTGGTGATCCCGAGCCCGCGCCCGCGCGGCACCGAGCTCGGCCTCTCGCTCGTGCGCGTGGACGGCGCCTTCGACACCGGCGGCACCGGCACCAACGCGGTCGAGGCGCAGGCGGTGGCCGAGGCGGTGCTGGCGCACGCGCGCGCCCATCCGAAGGACACGCTCGGTGTGGCCGCATTCTCGATCCGCCAGCGCGACGCGATCCTCGATGCGGTCGAGGCGCTCCGGCGCGACAACCCCGACACGGAGCCGTTCTTCGCCGCCCATCCGCACGAGCCGTTCTTCGTCAAGAACCTGGAGAACGTGCAGGGCGACGAGCGCGACGTGATGTTCATCTCGGTCGGCTATGCGAAAGGTCCGGACGGCAGGCTCGCGATGCGGTTCGGTCCGCTCTCGGCCGATGGCGGCGAGCGGCGGCTGAACGTGCTGATCACGCGCGCCAAGAAGCGCTGCGCGGTGTTCTCCGGCCTCACCGCCGACGATATCGACCTCAGCCGCGCCTCCGGGCGTGGTGTGGCGGTGCTGAAGGACTTCCTCGCCTTCGCCGCCGGCGGCACGGTCGCCGCCGCGCAGGCAGGCGAGGATGACGCCGCGCTCTCCGATGCCATTGCCGCTGCGCTCGAACGCTCGGGCGCCGCGGTCGCGCGCCGCGTCGGGCTCGCCGGGCTCTTCGTCGATGTCGCGGTGAAGGACGCGGACGGCTACCGGCTCGGGATCCTCACCGACGGCGATTTCTATGCTGCTGCCCGCTCGGCGCGCGACCGCGACCGCCTGCAGGAAGGGGCCCTCGCGATGATGGGCTGGCGGCTCACGCGCTCCTGGGCCGCGGACTGGCTGGTGCGGCCCGAGGCGGAAGCGCGGCGGCTCGCGTCACTCGCGGGGATTGCGATCGACGAGCCTGCGCCGGCGGTCGCCGCCCCTCAGAGGCACGGCCTCTCGACACCCTACACCCCCGCCGCGATCGAGGTGCCGGCCGACACGCCGCCCGATGCGATGCCGTTCGCCCGCCTCGGCGGCATCGTCGCCGCGATCGTGCGCGCCGAAGGGCCGATCCACGGCGACGCGGTGAGCGCGCGCGCGGCCGCGCTCTGGGGCATCGAGACAGCGAACGCAAAGCAGCGCGCCGCGCTCGCGCAGGCGCTCAGGCTCGCGAAGGAGCTCGAAGGGCTGATCGCGGAGGGCGAGTTCTGGCGCGCCGAGGACGCGACGATCGTGCCGCGCGATCGCTCTGCCCTGCCCGCCTCCTGGCGCCGGCCGGACTGGCTGCCGCCCGCCGAGATCCGCGCCGCGCTGCTCGTCGCGCTGGAGGCGGCCGAGGGCGGGGTCGAGCCGCCGGCCCTCGACAGCGCCGCGCTGCGCCTGCTCGGCATGGGCGAGGATGCACGCCCCGCCATCGCCGCGCAGCGCGCAGTGCTGACCGGCGAGGGGCGCATCGTCCTCAGCGCTGGGCTTGCTGCACCTGGGTCTGCTGGCCGCCGATGACCACCGGTGCGGCCCAGTTGAACGGGTGCGCATAGGCGGCCGGCAGATTGCCGTCATCGGCGCGGCTCAGGAACTCGCGCTGCGCCTCGGAGAGCGCCTCGGCCGGCTCCTCGCCACGGCCGACCCGCGCGAGCGTCAGCGCCGCGATCGCCGCGATCGGGAAGTCGGGCACCGTCCAGTGCGTCGCCAATAGCGAGCGTGCCCCGGCATAGAGCATGCCGCGCGCGAGCCCGCTGAACGCCTCGCCCGCGCCGCGTCCGTCGGGACCGGCGGTGTTGCAGGCCGACATCACCACCAGATCGGCATCCAGCCGCGCGCGCAGCACATCCGACAGCCGGATGATCGACTCCTGCGCCGGACTGCCCGGAGGCGCTGCGGTGATGATGGCCGGCTCGCCGAGACACGGCACCTCATCGGTCAACACCGCATGCGCGGCGAAGTGGACGACGCGATAGCGAGAGAGATCGCCGGTGAGCACCGCGGAGCGGGTGAAGGCGCTGCTGGTGCGCACAGCACCCGGGCCGGCGCGCAGCTGGCGGGCCGAGATCTCGACCTCGCGCGCGGCGGCCGGCAGCGGCGGCAGCGCGGCGAGCGCGGCCGCATCCGCCTCGCAGCCGCGCCGCTGCGGCCCAAGCGCCGCCAGCGCCCGATCGCGCGGCAGCGGCGTGAAACCGGCGAAGCCGACATAGGGCTCGGGCGCGGCGGAGGGCCGCGCGAGCCGCCGTTGCGCCGCGAAGGCAAGCGCCGACGGCGCATAGGCGAGCGTGCGCCCGCCGTCGAGCAGCCAGGGCACGGTGCGGTAGTCGGCATCCGAGACGATCCGGCCGGGGGTCTCGGTCACCAGCACGGCGAAGGGAAGCGAGGACAGCGGCCCGATCGCCGAGATCACCAGCCGTCGATGCGCAAGCACGTCCGGCGCGCCCCTCGGCACCAGGCGGCGCCAGAGCTGATGCGCCTCGGCAACATCGAACGGCGCGATCCGCCCGGTCTCCGGGTCAGGCGCGAGCCCGGCACGCAGCCGGCGCACCGCCGCCTGCGCCTCACGCTCGGAGAGTGCGATGCGCCAGGCCTCGATGCGCTCGCGCGTGACCAGGAACGCGTAGGCGCGCTCGGGGCCCTGCACGATCGAGAACAGCGCCTCGCCGGGGCGGAGCGTGGCGCGGAGCTCATCGGGCGCGATCATCGTATCCGACAGCAGCGCGAATTCGGGCCGCTCGGTCTGCACGCGCGCCTCGGCCTCGCCGAGCCGGCGCTGGGCGGCCGCGATCTGCTCGCGGATCGTTACGCGGTCGGCCTCGCCCACTCCGGCAGCGACCGCGCGGTCGAAGCGCGCCTCGGCCTCGTCGCGGGCGTTGCGCGCCTCGCGCAGCTCGCGGATCGCACTGCCTTCGCCGGCGAGCAGCGCGGCGGCATCCGCCGCGGCCGCGGCCGCCGCGCCGCCCGAGATCAGGAATGACGCCTCCAGCGCCTCGACCATGTCCTCGGCCCGGCGCGGCGCGCCGGCCTCCGGCACCAGCAGGTCGAGATAGGGCGCGACCGCCGCGGTCGAGGCGCTGCGCCGCCGCTCGCGCAGCGTGCGGGACGCCGCGCGGAACGCGCCGAGCGCCTGTTCGCGGTTGCCGGCCGTGGCGCTGATCAGCGCGCCGCCGAACTCGAACCGCGTCACCACCTCAGGCGCCGTGCCGGGCAGCTTCTCGGCGAGCCCGCTCACCGCGTCGCCGAGTTCGGACGCCGCAACCAGGTAGCGCTGCTCGCACGCGGCCGCGCGGCCGGCCACACGCTGGGCGCGATGGCGCACGCCGCCCGGATCAACGCCAAGCCGCGCGAGCAGTGCCGCCGAGCGCAACGCCTCGTGCTCGGCCGCCGCGCAGTCGCCCGCCTCGAAGGCGATGATGCCTCCGAGCCGCCAGAGATCGGCAACACCCTGCGCGGCAAGCTCGCTCTCGTGGTCGCGGACCAGCGAAAGCGCGACGAAGGGGCGGAGGTCGCGCGGGTTCGCGCCCTGCGCGGGCGCCGCGCGCGGCACCGGCGCGGTGAGGTCGATCGTCGCGAGGGTGCGCGCAAGGGTCGGCGCCGCGCCGAGATAGAGCCGCTCAGCCTCAGCGGCGAAGCGTGTCGCCTCGGCAGGGCGACCGCGGTTGCGCGCGTGATAGGCGCGGTAATGCGCGACCCGCGCGGCCATCTGCGGGTCGGACGCCTGCGGCGCGATCTCGGCGGCGGTCGCGAACAGTGCGTCCGCCTCGTCGTAGCGGCCAAGATTGGACAGTTGCAGCGCGAGATGCGCCATTGCATCGGCACGGTCAGGGTTGTCGTCGCCGAACAGCCGTCCGTGCAGCGCGAGCGCGTCGCGGAACGACGCCTCGGCGCCGGTGAAGTCCTGGTCGATGTTCTGCCGCGAGCCGAGCAGCATCAGCCCGTCATAGCGGCCCACATCGCCCGAGCCGAAATCACCGCGCACCTGCAGGGCGAGCGCGCGCATCGCCTCGGCGCCGGTGGCGGCCGCGCTGCCCGCCGTCCGCCGCCCCGACAGAACGCCGAGCGTCGCCTCGATCGCCGGCAGCGCGGTGGTGACGCCGTCGGCGAACCAGGTCGCGCCGTCCAGTGCGGCGACGAGGGCGAGATGCGGCACGCCGCCGCCGCGCCGGCGGCACTCGCGCACGGCGGCAGGCACATTGCCCAGCACCTGCGCCGGGCGCGGCGGCTGGCACTGCGCCACCGCGGCGAGATAGTCGTCAAAGCCGGGGCTCGCCGCCGCGGTCATCGGATCCTGCCGTCCGGCGACCGAGAACAGCCGTGCCGAGGGCGCCGTCCAGGTGCCGCAAAGGATCTCGACGCGCGTCTGCGCACCGCCGACGCGCCGGAAGCTGCATGCCTCGCCGGCGAGCGTCGTGCCAGCCTCGCCGAGGGCGGGGGGAGCCGTGCCGTTCGTCGCGACGCCGCCGGGCGCGGCGGCGCAGCCGGCGGCCACGAGCAGCAGCGTGATCAGGCCATGCCGGAGGCGGATCATCCTGCCCTGCCCCCTGCCGGCTGGGCCGCGCTGTTCTCGTCCTCCTCGTCCTCCTCGCCTTCGCCCGAGCGCAGCACGTCCTCGGGGCCGGTGTTGACAATCGGCACCGAGCTCTCGTCGAAGCGCGGCGCGCCGGCCTCCAGCAGGACCACGGGCGGGATATAGATCGCCGGCTCCCGGCTGAGCGGCAGGAAGGTGCAGCCGATCGTGCCGATCGCGCAGTTGTTGATGCGCTGGCGGAACTGCGGATCGCCCAGGCGCTGCACGAAGGTCGAGGCGGCGTCGCCGGCGACGCCGTTGATCACGCCGAAGATCGACACCTCGGCAGTGTCATTCACGTAGATGCCGACCGCGCGCAGCGTCAGCGCGTTGTCGAAGCCGGTATTGGAGGTGACGCTGCCATTCTCGCCGAACACATAGAGCAGCGCGTTCGGCGCGTTGATCGCGCCCAGGCTGACATCGACGTTGCTCTGCACGGCATCGGCGCCCGCCTGGCCGAACTGCGTCACGGTGCCGGTGACGCGCGCGGCGAAGGAGGGGAAGCCGAACAGGCGCACGACGCGGGTGGCGGCGATCTGATCCGGGGTCTGCACGATCAGCCCGGCGAGCGTGGCGCGCAGCAGCCCGACATCGATGCCGGGATCGAGCGTGCCGAGCGGACGCAAGTCGCCGCTCGAATCGATGACGATCAGCTCCGGCGTGCCACCGAGCGCGAACTGCTGGGCGCCGCCGTCAAGCGTGATGCGGCCGGTGGTGCCGGCGACGAGCGGCGCGGCGCGGCGGATCATCACCCGCCCGCCGGGCGCGCCGAGCTGGCCTTGGAGCGTGAAGTCGGCGCCGAAGCCGAGGATCAGCAATCCGCCTGGTCCGGCGCTGACACCGCCCGTGATCAGCATCTCGCGCGCGGCACCGACCAGAGCGTCCGCGCCGGCGAGCACGGTGCCGGAGATGGTGATATCCAGCCCGGAGGTCAGAACGGCGTCTGCCGCGGCCGTGACGGTGCCGGAGACGCTGATGCCGCTCGGCGTGTCGAGCGTGGCGTCGCCGGCCGCGAGCACCTGGCCGCTGACGATGATCGGCCCGGGCGCCGCGAGCGAGGCGTCGGCGCCGGAGGTGACGCTGCCGCCCGCGTTCACGATCAGCGCCGTGCCGGCGGCGAGTTCAACGCCGGTCGCGCCCGCGACCGCGCCGTCGACCGTCAACGCGGCAGCGGCATCGAGCCTCGCCGTGCCGTCCGCCAGCACCGCGCCGCTGCCGGACACTGTCATCCCCTGGCCTGCGGTCAGCGTCGCGTCGCCGCCCGTCTCGACCGTGCCCTCGACCAGCATCGTGCCGGTGGTCGCCGACAGCGTCGCGGCGCCGTTCGACGCCACGCGGCTGGCCGGGAACAGCCAGAGATCGGTGCCCGCGGTCAGCGTCGCGTCGCCAGCCGCGGCGATCAGGCCCAGCAGGTACATCTCCGTGCCCGAGGTGAGCGTCGCGTCGCCGCCGGCGAGCACCGAACCCGGGACCCACATCCATTGCCCGGCGCTCAGCGTGGCACTGCCGTCCGCATCGACCACGCCGGCGTGCTCGATGAAGCTGGCGGCGGTGAGCGTGGCCGAGCCGCCCGCGCGCACAAGGCCGCCGGGTTGCACCCAGAGATCCGCGCCCGCAATCAGCGTGGCGTCGCCGGCCGCGAGCACCTGGCCGCTGACGATGATCGGCCCGGGCGCCGCGAGCGAGGCGTCGGCGCCGGAGGTGACGCTGCCGCCCGCGTTCACGATCAGCGCCGTGCCGGCGGCGAGTTCAACGCCGGTCGCGCCCGCGACCGCGCCGTCGACCGTCAACGCGGCAGCGGCATCGAGCCTCGCCGTGCCGTCCGCCAGCACCGCGCCGCTGCCGGACACTGTCATCCCCTGGCCTGCGGTCAGCGTCGCGTCGCCGCCCGTCTCGACCGTGCCCTCGACCAGCATCGTGCCGGTGGTCGCCGACAGCGTCGCGGCGCCGTTCGACGCCACGCGGCTGGCCGGGAACAGCCAGAGATCGGTGCCCGCGGTCAGCGTCGCGTCGCCAGCCGCGGCGATCAGGCCCAGCAGGTACATCTCCGTGCCCGAGGTGAGCGTCGCGTCGCCGCCGGCGAGCACCGAACCCGGGACCCACATCCATTGCCCGGCGCTCAGCGTGGCACTGCCGTCCGCATCGACCACGCCGGCGTGCTCGATGAAGCTGGCGGCGGTGAGCGTGGCCGAGCCGCCCGCGCGCACAAGGCCGCCGGGTTGCACCCAGAGATCCGCGCCCGCAGTGAGCGTCGCGTCCAGCCCGGCGGTCACGGTACCGGCGAGCGTGAGCCAGGTGGCGGCCGAGAGCGTCGCTGCGCCAGTGGCCTCGACGGTCCCGCTCAGCCAGATCCAGTCGCCGGCGGTCAGGGTGGCGTTGGCGCCGGCGGTGACCGTGCCGGCGACCTCGATCGAACTCCCCGCATCGAGCGTTGCCGCACCGGTCGCCTGCACGCTGCCGGTGGGGAGAATGGCGATCGACTGCACGGCGTCGAGCGTGGCGGCCGTGCCGGCCTGGACCGTACCGGCGAGGCTCAGCGAGGTGCCGGCGTCGAGCTTGGCGGCCTGACCGGCGACGACACTGCCGGTGTCGGTGACGCTGAGCGCACCCGCCGCGTTCAGCGTGGCGTCGCCGCCCGCCACCACCGCACCGCTGAGCGTCAGCCCCTGCTGCGAGGAGAGCAGCACGTCGGTGCTGGCCGACGCCACGCCGGAGACGGTCAGCAGCCCGCCGGCGCTGATCTGCACCTCGCCGTTGCTCGAGGTCGCGCCGGCGAAGCCGGGCACCAGCACGGCCGCCGGATTGACCACGCCGATCTGGCTCTCGGCCGGGCCGTCCGGACCGATCGCGGCGATGGTCAGCGCGCCGGCGACGTCGAACACGAGCCCGCCCTGCGCCGCGCCGGCGAACACGCCGAAGACGTTGCCCGGCTGGCTGACATCGATGCTGCCGGCCTCGGCGCTGAGCGCGAGCGCGCCGGCGGTGATGCTGCCCGCGCTCTGGGTGATGTTGCCGCTGACGGCGCGCAGCCGGACCGTGCCGGTGCCGGCGGAGAGCGAGCCGAGCAGGGTGAGGCCGTTGTCCGAAACGATCGTCAGCGGCGCGTTCGTGGTGCTGATGCCGCCGACGGCGAGCGGTCCCGCGGCCCGGAAGCGGAATCCGTCGCGGCCGATGCCCGTGATGCTGCCGACCGTGTTGGTCGCGCCGGCGCTGGCGAGATCAACCGCGCCGGCGACGGCCGCGGCGGTAAGGCTGCCCGCCGTTGCGCCACCGGCGGCGGCTTGCAGGACATGAGCACCGCCGGCCGTGAGCCCGATACTCCCGCTGCCCGCGTCGACCGGCCGGCCAAGGATGACGCTGCCGAACTCCGACCGGAGCGCGAGCGTACCGGTGCCGGCGGTGAGCCGCACCCCGTCCGCGGCCGCGATCAGTGCGGCATCGGCGCCGATCTGGCCGGTCGACAGGCTCGTCACGCTGGTGAAGCGGAAGTCCGACGCTGCCTCGCCCGCGAGCGTGCCGACCGTGTTGAGCGCGTCCAGGATCACGCTGCCGCCCGCGCGGACGAGCAGCCCCTGGGAGGCGACGGTGCCGCCCGCGCCCTGGGTGATCGCGCCCGACGCATCGAGGCGGACGAGCGCGCCGGCCGCAAGCGTGGTGCTGATGCCACTCGTCAGCGTCAGGTTGCCGCTCTCTACCCGCACGCTGATCGGTGCGTTGGACGCGCTGCTGAACAGCCCTGCCTGGCCGCCGACCAGCGCGTCGCCCGCGAGCGTGCCGATGGTCAGGTTCCCAGCATGGCGGAAGCGGAACCCGCCGCCCGTGCTGGCGCTGCCGGCGAGCACCCCGATCCGGTTGTCCGGGCCGGTCAGATCGACCGTGCCGCCATGCGCGAGCAGTGCCGCGGCGTCGAGCGTGCCGCCGGCGATCTGGCCGAGCGCGCCGGCTGCCTGGAGGCGGATCGTCCCGCTCCCCGCATCGAGCGGCCGCCCGATGGTGAGCGCGCCACCGGCCGCCAGGGTGATCGGCAGCGCCGGCGTCGTCCTCTCGATACCATCGCGCCCGGTGATCGCGAGTGGCGTGACGGTGCCGACCGTCACGGCCGCGGTCTGTCCGACCGTAAACGACCCGCCGGCGCGGTAGCGGAACCCGGCCGCCCCGGCCGTCCCGGCGATCGTGCCGACCGCATTCGCCGTGTCGCCGAGGAACACCTCGCCCGCTGGCGCCGCCGCGACCAGCGTCGCCGTGCCGCCGCCGGTGATCGGGCCGGTCTGGCTGATCGCGAGTCCGGCTGCGCCGCTCTCCAGCACCAGCGTGCGCGCGTCGCCCGGCTGGCCGGCACGGTTGACGCGGATGCCGGTCGCCGCGTTGCCGGCCGTGCCGCGCACGATCAGCGCCCCGGAGGCGGCCTCGCCCGCATTGCCCGCCGAGCCGATCCGCACGGTCGTACTCGCCCCGCCGAGCTGGTCGATCCAGTCCGCGGTCAGATAGAGGCGGAGGAAGATGTCGTCGAAGATGAGGTTACCGAGGGCGATGTCGCGGCCGGCACTGAACGGCCGCACCACCACGGCCTCGGCCGTGCCGCCGACCGCGGCGTTCAGGCTCAGCACGTCGGCCGCCAGTTCGACCCCCGTGCCGTTGATCGCCTCGTTGACGACGATCCCCTGCGCCGCACCGGTGACCGCCAGCCGCACCACGCCGTCGGCGCCGCCGCTCACACCCGTCGCGCTGACCACCAGCCCGGGATCGGCCGCTACCGTGCCGACGGTGAAGGTCTGCGCGCTGCGGAACCAGAGCTCGCGCCCGGCCTGCGCGGCGAGCGTGCCCACTTGGTTGCCGCCCGTGCCGCCCGGCGCGCCGGGCAGTTCGCTGCCGTTCGCGCCGTTCAGCAGCACGTCGCGGGCAGCGCGGGCGAGCAGGGCGTCGGCCGTCACCACGCCCGCGGCCGTCTGAGTCAGGTCCTGGCCGGCCTGCAGCCGCACCGTGCCGTCGCCGGCTGCGATCGGTGCCGCCAGCGCGAGGTCGCCCCCGGCGATCAGCGTGACGGGCGCGCCGGCCGAGCTGATCGACACGCCCGTCGTCACACCTGGGAACGCCGTGCTCCCCGCGATCGTGCCGACGGTCAGGCTGTCGGCGTCGCGGTAGCGGAAGCCCGTGCGCGCGTCGCCCGCCAGCGTCCCGACGCTGTTCGCGGCGGACGCCGTCAGGTTGACCGCGCCGAGATCGGAGCGCGCCAGCAGGTTCTGCGCTGTCACCGGCGCCGCGGCCGTCTGCTGCACCGTGCCGAAGACGCTGCGCAGCCGCACCGTCCGCCCCGCGGTGATGCCGGCCACTGCCGGATCCGCGCCGTGCGCGAGGCTGCCGAGCGCGACGTTGCCGAAGCCGAGGAACTCGAAATCGGAGGCCGCGCCGAGCGCGGCGCCGGCCAGGGCATCGACCACGTTATCCGCCCGCCCGAGCAGCACCGAGCCCTGCGCCGAGCGCGCGATCAGGCTGCCGGCCAACACCTCGGCGCCCGCATCCTGGGTCACCGCGGCGCCGGCGGTTCCGGCCTCGAGCGTCAGGGCCCGGCCCGAGAAGTCAGCGGTGCTGCGGATGGTCAGCGTACCGGTCGCGTCCTCGCCAGGGCGGAGCGCGCCGCCGACGCTGCCGATGCGCAGGTGGTAGGACGGGGCGCCGACGCCGATGCGGTCGAGCTGGTCGGCACCGATCGACAGCTCGCCGGCGGCAATCGCGCCGAGGCTGATCGCCCGCCCGGCGGTGCGCGTGCGCAGCACCGCCTCCTGCAGCCCCGCCGTGCCGAGCGCGCCGGTCAGCGGGTCGATGCTGAGCAGATCCGCCGCGACGTTGACGTTGGGCGCGCCGACCGTGTCGTTGACCACTACCTGTACGCCGCGCAGCGTCGCCGTCGTGGTCGCCGACACCGCCTCATTCGCGAACAGGTTCGTTGCCGCGTCGAGCGTGACCGCGCCGGCGAGGTTCTGTACGCCGGTGAGCGCGAGCGGCGCGTCGCTGCCGATCGTCAGGTTGTTCTGCCCGGTGATCGTGATCGCGCCCGAGCCGGTGTTGCGCGCTGCCACCGTGGCCGCGGTCACGTTGCGGAAGGCAAGCCCGCCGACCGTGGTCGCGGCGAAGGTCTGCACCTGACTCGCGGCGTCGGAGAGCGAGGCCGGGCCGCCGGTCTGGATCGCGAGGCGGTTGGCCGTGATCGCGCCCGCCGCGGTCTGGGTCATCGCGGCCGTACCGGCATTGATCAATGACACCGTGGCGCCGGGGGCGGTCAGCGGCTGGTTCACCGCCAGCGCGCCGTTGACCGAGAGCGTGATCGGCGCGCCGGTGGTGATGATGGCGCCCAGGTCCGGGATACTGCCCCCACCCACGACGGAGCCGACCGTCACGCTGCCGGCGGCGGTGTAGGCGAAGCTCGTCGCCGGCCCGCCGGCACGCCCGGCGATCAGCGGCACGTTGTTGCCGCCGTTCGTCAGCACCACGCTGCCGGCCGCGCTCGCCGCCAGCGCCGCGCCGGCGCCGCCGACGATCCGGTGCGTCTGCGTGATCGCGCTGCCACTGCCGTTGTCAGTCGCGAGGAACAGCCGTCGCGTGCCGAGATCGAGCCCGACCGAGGTCGCGGGCGGCGCGCCCTGGATCGCGATGGTGCCAGACCCGGTGCTGAGTCGCACCGCGGCATCGGCCGCGCCGAGCCGGTCGAACTCCGCCTGGTTCACCGCGAGGGCGGTGCTGTCGTTTCCTGGATTGCCGAGCTGCGAGCCGCCGGTGCCGCTGCCGACCAGGATATCCCGGCCCGTGGTCACGGTCGTGATGTCCACCGCGGTCGCCCCGACGCCAAGCGCCGCGTTCACCGCAATCTGGTCGGTGGCCACGGCGACGCGGCCCGCCGTCACGCTCTCGTTCACCGTCAGCCGGCCGTTCGCGCCGGTGGCGAGGGCGACCGGCCCGGTGCCGGCGGCAATCGCCTCGTTCACCGTCAGATTGCCCGGCGTGCTCAGTGCCACCGACGGCGTACCGCCGCTGGCGGTGATCCCGGACACGCCCGCAACCGTGCCGACGATGAGATTGCCGGAGGTGTCGGCGACGCTGAAGCTCCCGCCCGCGCTGCCGGCGACGGTGCCGATCAGGGCGTTGGTGAGCGAGACCGCGCCGGCCGCCTGCGCACGCAGCCCCTCGCCGACGATCGACCCGCCGGTCTGGGTGAGCGCGCCCGTGCCGCCGGTGCCGGCGGTCAGCAGCACGTTCCCCGCACCGGCATTGATCGACTGGGCGACATTGAGATCGCCCGCCGCGCTCAGGGTGACGGACGGCGTCACCCCGGTCGCGGTGATCCCGGCAACACCCTGCACCGTGCCGACCGTGACAGCGCTCGCCGCATTCGAAACGTTGAAGGCGCCGACCGATCGGCCGGCGATCGTGCCGAAGGTGGTGGCGTTCAGTGCGACCTGGGCCGCCGCGCTCGCCAGCAGCTGCGCGCCAGCGAGCGATCCGCCGGTCTGGGCGATCTGGCCGCCGGCGCCGGTGCCGCCGCCGGTCGCGTCGAGCACCAGCACGCCGGCCGGGCCGAGCGCGACCGTCCCGGCGGTGATGATCCCGCCCACGCCGCCCGCGCCGAGACCCGAGCGCATCACCAGGGTGGACGAGCCCGCCGAACCGATCGTCGTGCCGGCACCGTGCTGGATTGCGCCAGCGGCTTCGAGCGTCAGCGTCCGCGCATCGGGGATGACGAAGCTCGCGACGATCGCGATCACGCCGGTCTCGCCCACTGTGTCCGGGCTGCCGACGGTCGTCACCGTGACATCGGCGAGCGCGAGCTGCGTCTGCAGATCGTTCACGTTGAGGATCGAGACCGCGCCGGTCGGCGCGATCGGTGGGCCGAGATCGACGCCCGAGGTGTCGGCATCCGAGATCGTCAGGTTGCTCGGGTCGAGCAGCAGCACGCCGACCTGGCCGAGGGTCGCGCGCAGATCAGCGATGCCGCGGTAGTCGAGCCAGCCCTTCGACGACACCTCGGCGAAGCCGCCATCGCCGCCCTCCGGACCGCCGCGGGCGCTGATGCGGCCCCAGAACCGCGTGACCTCGTCCGACCACACGATCGTCGTGCCGCCATCGCCGCGCGCCGTCGCATCGGCGAGGATCGCCACGTCGGGCTCGACCACGACGCTGCGCGCGGTCGGGCCCGGCCCCTGGCCCTGCAGGTCACCGCCGATCTTCACCGTGCCGCCGCCGGCCCGGCCGGAGGCGTCGATGCGTGCGCCGGAGCGCACGACGATCCGCTCGCCGCGCACATCGACCGTGCCGCCGCGCTGGCCCGCCCCTGCGCCCGAGACGTCGAGATTGCCCGCGACCGTGACCGTGCCGGCATCACCGCCGCCGAGCACGATCGCGCCCCCCTCCTGGTGCACGGCGGTGGCGGCGATGCGGCCGCCGGCGAAGATGACGTCGTCCACCACCCCGCGCGCGGCGCGCGCCGAGACGACGACCTGTCCGCCCGGCGCCTCGATCGTGCCGGTGTTCACCACCACCGCGCCGCCGTCCGACGGCGCGCGCGAGACGCCGTCGCGCACCTCGAAGGCGACCAGCCCGTCGCCGGCGAGATCGATCGTGTAGGTCTCGGCGCCGCCCAGCACCACCCGGCCCTGCCGCGCGACGATCCGGCCCGAGTTGCGGACCTCCGGCCCGACCAGCGCGGCCACGCCGCTGTCGGCGACGGTGATGTCGCCGCGGTTCTCGACCCGCGCGCCGGCCACGCGGCCCGGCAGGTTGGCGACCACCTCGCCGGTCGTCATCAGGCGCTGCGCGTCGATCCGCGAGGTGGTGGCGAGCAGGCTCGAGGCGTTGACCTGCGCGCCCTCGGAGAAGGTCACGCCGGCCTCGTTCTGGAGCACGATCCTTCCGTTGGCGGACAGCCGCCCGGCGATCACCGAGGGATCGGGTCCGGTGACGCGGTTCAGCGCGACCGATGAGGTCGAGGGCTGCACGAACTGCGTGTGCTCGCCGGCGCCGACCGAGAAGCTCCGCCAGTCGATCACCGCGCGGGCGCTACCCTGGCGCACCACCAGGTGTCCTTGCGACGGCGTTTCGATGCTGGCCTGTCCTGCCACCACCGTGCCGCCCTGCGGATTCGCATGCAGATGTATGGGATACAGCGCAGTCAGCGCCGTGCACGACGCGAGCAGCAGTTTCCGTCGATGATGGCCGCGAGCAGACATGGCCCGGTTCGCCGCTCCCCTCCCCCGTTTGAGCCGCTTCAGAAGCGGCCGGTGAGCCTGAAGAACCCTGCGTACATTGACAGAGGTTGCGTGTTTGCGCCAGCGAACTCACGCGTGAGCCGGCGCACACCCTCGAGCTCGAAGGTAAGCCAGGAGCGGACGTCCATGCGCACGCCGAGGCCGAGCGAACGCATCGGTATGGCAGCCGGCGTCGGCAGGCCGGGTGCGGCGCGGTCCCAGGCGCGGCCGAGATCGGCGAAGCCGTAGAACTGCACCGGCAGGCCGTCCGCATCCGCCTCGGTCAGCCGCAGCACGGAGGTCGCGCGCAGCTCCACCGAGCCGATCACGGCGCGATCGCCCGTCACCTCGCCGGCATAGAAGCCGCGGCCGAGCCGGTCGCCGCCGAGGAAGAACTTCTCCTGCTGCGGCAGGAGGTCGTTGCTGTACTGCCCGGCCAGCACGCCGAGCACGTCGAACGCCCAGCGCCCGGCCGAGAACAGCGCCTGCAGCCGCGAGATCTCGCCGGTCCACTTGATGAAGCCGGGCTCGGCGCCCGGCCGCGGCACCAGCGCGGTGATGTCGTTCGGCGAGGCGCGGAAGCCGTCGATGCCGCGATGGAACGTCCCCCGCAGCCCGGTGATGCCGAGCCATTCGTCGCGGAAGCTGGCCTCGAGGCCGAAGCGCGCCGTGCGATAGCGCGCCTCGGTGCGCTGCTGCAACGCGCGCTGCGCGTCCTCCTGCGAGTCCGCGTTGTAGATGTCGAACTGGCCGGTCACGGTCAGCGTGGTCGCGCGCGAGCGGATGATCGGATAGCTTGCGCCGATCCCGGCGACGAACACATTGCCGCGATAGCCGATCTCGGCGAGCGGCGTGCCGGGCTCGGTGCGACCGACACCGGCGAAGGCGCGCACCGCAAGCCCGCTGCCACCGAGGAAGCCGGAGAGATTGAGCTGGGCGAAGTTCTGCTCGCGCCGCTGCTCGGGCTGGCCGCGCAGCGCCGAGCTGACGATCAGCAGCTCCGCCCGTTCGCCGAAGCGGCTGAAGCTGTTCAGCCCGCCGATCGCGAAGAGCTGGGTCGGCCCCTGCAGCCGCGAGGCGCGGTTGTCGTAGATCAGCACGCCGTCGTACGGCTTGCGCGAGACGCTGACCGTCAGCAGCGGCGCGCCCTCCACCGTGCCGGGGCGCAGCGTCGCCGCTGCCGTCACGCCGGGGATGTCGTTGGCGAGCAGCAGCGCACGCTCGAGCGTGGCGACCCTGAGGGGCTGCTCGGCCAGCAGCGGCGCGAGGAAGGCGCGCACCTGTTCGATCGCCGGGCCGATGTCGCCCTCGTACTCGATCTCGGCGATGCCGCCCTCGATGACGCGCAGCCGCACCACGCCGTTCTCGACCCTCTGCGGCGGCACGACCACGCGGCTCAAGAAGAACCCGGCGTCGAGATAGAGCCGTTCCAGACGCTGGGCGAGCGCGAAGATCTCGGCGACCGTCACCTCGCGGCCGATCAGGCGGTCCGTCTCGGCCGCGATGCGGTCGGGCAGGATGGCGGTCGCGCCCTCGACCAGGATCGCGCGCGGCACCAGCCGCACCGCTTCCGCGCCGGGCGGCGCCGGCGCCAGCACCGGCGCCTCCGGCGTCGGCACGCCGATCTCGGGCCGCGGCGGCGGTGGCACGGTGATGCGCTCGGAGGGCGGCGCCAGCACCGGCGGCGGCGCCGTCTGGGCGGGGGCAAGGGCGAGGGGTGCGGCCGCGGCGAGCAGCGCAAGCGCGGCGCGCTGCCCGATGGTCCGCGACCCAAGAGCCCGGCGCAGACGGAGCCAGCGTGGCGTCATTCGCCCCCCCTAACGATGCGCGACGCTAGCATGGCCCGACACCCGAGCCAAATGTTCCCAATACGATCCTATTTACCCCGAAGCCGGCCTTCCGCCCGCATCTCCCCGAATCGGGTGTTCCCCGGCTGCCGATCATGGGGCAGACTCCACCCAGCATCCACAGCGGGCCGCGCGATGGAAGGCCAGACCCTCGGCAAGTACCAGATCCTCTCCGCCATCGGTCGCGGTGCCGCCGGCACGGTCTGGCGCGCGACCGATCCGGTGATCGAGCGCACGGTCGCGATCAAGACCATCAAGCTCGACGACGCGGGCGACGCCGAGACGGCCGAGGAGATCGCCCGCTTCAAGCGCGAGGCCCAGGCCGCCGGCCGCCTCTCCCACCCCAACGTCGTGCAGGTCTACGACTACGGCGAGCAGGGCGGGCTCGCCTACCTCGTCATGGAGTACATCGAGGGCGGCTCGCTGAAGGGGCTGATCGACAAGGGCGAGCGGCTGCCGCTGAAGGAAGTGGCGCGGGTGATGGACGAGCTGCTCGCCGCCCTCGCGCACGCGCACGAGAAGGGCATCGTCCACCGCGACATCAAGCCGGCCAATATCATGCTCACCAGGTCGGGCCAGGTGAAGGTGACCGATTTCGGCATCGCCCGGATCGAGTCCAGCACCATGACCCAGGCCGGCACGGTGCTCGGCACGCCCGCCTACATGTCGCCCGAGCAGTTCCGCGGCGAGCCGGTGGACCTCCGCACCGACCTCTATTCCGCCGGCGTGGTGCTCTACCAGCTGCTGACCGGCGATCGGCCGTTCGAGGGCACCTTCAGCGCCATCATGCACAAGGCGCTGAACGTCGAGCCTCCCAAACCCTCCGACATCAGCGTGTCGGTCTCGCCGGCGCTCGACGCGGTGGTGGCGCGCGCGATGGCCAAGCGGCCGCAGGCGCGGTTCGCGAGCGCGGCCGAGTTCCGCACCGCGCTGGCCGAGGCCGTGCGCAGCGCCGAGCACGACCCGCTCGCCGCGATCACGGGGGCGGACCGCGACGCGACGGTGATCTCGCGACCGACACCGGCCGCGCCGGCTCAGGCTCCGGCGCCCGTGCCGCGCAGCGAGGCCGGGGGCAAGCGCGGCGCGCCGGTGGCAGCGATCGCCGGCGGCGTGCTCGGCCTTGCCGCCGCCGGGGCCGCGGCCTGGTTCCTGCTGCTGCGCGAACCCGCGCCGGCGCCGACGCCGGAACCACCCGTGGCGCAGCTGCAGCCGCCGACCCCGCCGCCGGTCGTGCCGCCGCCGGCGCCGCCCACACCCACGCCGCAGCTCCAGCCGACGCCGCCGCCGCCCACGCCGCTGCCCACACCAACGCCAACGCCTGCGCCGACGCCCACACCGACTCCCACACCGACACCGACTCCGGCACCCGCGAGCGAGCCGACGCCCACCCCCGCCCCGCCCGCCGGGCCTCCCCGGCCGGTAGAGGCGCCGCGGCCCGAGCCGACTCCACCACCGCTCCAGCAGGCCCAGCCCGTCGCGCCCGCCCCGCGCGTCGAGCCCACCCCCCCGCCGCCCGTGGTGGCGGCACCGACGACGCCCCGGCCCGATCAGCTCGCCCTCGCGCCGGGCGCGGCGCAGTTGCGCAACGCCGTCGCCGCCGCGATCGCCGCCAGCCGGTGCAGCCTGGTGTCCGGCGATGTCGAGGGGGCGAGCCGGGTGCGGCTCTCCGGCTATGCCGAGGCGGGTGGCGGCGAATCGGCGCTCAGACTTCGCCTCGCCTCAGCCGGCGTGCCCTGGGACAACATCGACTGGCACGTGCGCGGCTTCGAGGGTCCCTACTGCGATGCGCTCGATCTCCTCCGCCCCTTCGCCGACCCGTTCGGCGAGACCCCGTCGGGGCTGGGTCTCGCGCTCGCCGGCGACCGCCGACGGCTCGTGCTCGGCGACCTGCTGACGGTGCGGATCGGCATGCCGCGCTTCCCCGCCTATCTGCGCGTCAGCTACTTCACGCATGACGGCGAGGTCGTGCACCTGCATCCGAACACGGCGGACGGAGCGCGCGCCTTCACGGCCGGCGCGCGTGTCTCGCTCGGCGATCCGGCCGAGGGCGGCCAGCGCTGGGAGATCGGCCCACCATACGGCACCGAGATGATCGTGGCGCTGGCCACCGAGCGGCCGCTGTTCGAGACCGCGCGCGAGGACTTCGAGAGCTCGTCGGCCTATCTCGCCGCCCTGCGCGAGCGCCTCGCGGACGGGCGCGCCGGCCGCGTGGCCGCGCAAGTCCTGATGGTCGAAGTCGCCGAGCGCTGAGGCCGCGGCCAGACACGCGACATCCAGGTCTGCGGGAGCCCGTCACGCAAGCGCCGGCGCATGTCCTCGAGCGCGGCCTCCGTCACGCCGATCGCGGCGGCGTTGAAGAAGCGCGGATCGGGCGTGTGCATCAGATACGCCATCGCCTCGTTCATCATGATCTCCTCCTCCGCCGGGTCGTAGCCGCCCTCGGCGAGGAAGCGGCGGAACGCCACGCGCTCCGCCTCGGTCAGCCGCTCGCGCCACCAGCGCGCGACATGGCCGGCGAAGCCGGGGTTGGTGAAGAACTCGCCGTGGCTCAGCTCGTGGCGCAGGATGCTCGCACGCACGCTCGCATCGACCGCCACCCGACCGTCCGGCGGCGGATGCGGGTTCTCCACCGCCGAAAGCGAGATCACCGCCGCCTCGACGGCCGGCCGCGGCAGGCCGTCCGGCCCGAGCGGGGCGACGCCGGTGTCGGCGAGGATGGCGGCGAGCCGGCGCTCGGCCTCGTTCAGCTTCACCCCGTCGCGCGCGGCGAGGGCGAAGAAGCGCGCGATGTGCGTCACGCGGTAGTTGTGGCCGAAGTAGAAGGTCTCCTCCGTCTCGCCGCGCGCGGCGATGGCACGGGCGAGCTCGGCGTCGCTCAGCACCCGGTCGCGCGGCAGCCCCTCCTTCTCCACCAGCGCGGCGAGGCGGTTCATCATCCGGCCCTGCTCGGCCAGGCTCGGGAAGTCGAACACCAGGATGCGCGGGTTGTCGGCGAGCCGGAACACGGTGAGGTCGCTCGCCCGATGCGCGAGGATGGTCGCGGCATCGGCGAGGCGCGACGGATCGAGAGGCGGTGGCGGGGCCGGCGCCTCGGCGACGGGGGCCGGGGCCGGCGGCGGTGGCGCACGCTCCAACCAGAGCCACGCCGCGCCGCCGACAGCGCCGAGCGCCAGAACCAGGGCGGCGATCCACGCCAGCAGGCCGCGACGGGACGGCGATGGACGCTTCGCACCGACCGGCGGTCGGTGCAGCACGACGGTCGCGTCGTCGTCGACCGGCCGGCGCACGCTACACCGGCAGCGTGGCCCGGGCGCGAC
Source organism: uncultured Elioraea sp. (assembly GCA_964533585.1). Taxonomy (GTDB): domain Bacteria; phylum Pseudomonadota; class Alphaproteobacteria; order Acetobacterales; family Acetobacteraceae; genus Elioraea. Next base: position 469 of record CAZHMM010000038.1, on the reverse strand, counting down.
CGGGGCGTCCGGCCATCACGGCACGGGCGCCCTAGCTGCCGATATTGACGATGTGCACCCGGCGGTTGCGCGGCTCGTTCACGTTGTCGGCGGTCGGGATCGCGAGCGCCGTCTGGCCGAGCCCGATTGTCTCGAGCCGCGTGCGGCTGATGCCGAACTGCTGGACCAGATAGTCGCGCACGGCCTGCGCGCGCCGCTCCGACAGCATCATGTTGTAGTCGGCGTTGCCGGTGGTGTCGGTGTGCCCCTCGATGCGGAAGCGATAGGGGCTGAGATCGGCGCTGGAGAGGGCGCGGCCGAGTTCATCGAGCAGCCGGCGCGCCTGCGGCGTCAGTTCCGCCGAGTTCACCGCGAACAGCACATTCAGCGAGATCGACGGCGCTTCGGCGGCGGTCGCCGGCGGCGCAACCGGCGTGACCGGCGCGGCCTGCTGCGTCGGAGCCGGCGCGCCTGGCGCGGCCGGTGGCAC
>CAZHMM010000037.1:0-27462 GCA_964533585.1 uncultured Elioraea sp. | reverse complement strand
GCAAGCCGCGTGCCACGAGAGCGAAACGGCGGCGTTCCGCCTGAGGCAGCCTGAGGCCGGATCCAAAACGTAAAGTTTTCCGACGGCTTTTTGGTTCGCTACCATAACGTCATGCAAGCACAATCGATGTCGTGCGGGAACCGCCGTCGCGGGCGCCCAGGATCACGCGCACGCATCTCCGATACCACAACGCCCCTGCGACAGTGGCGAAGCAGGCATGGCCCGAACCGTGGATCGCTTCCCGGTGCAGGCGGCGCGCGGTACCGGCGGCTTGCCCGTCGTCGGAACCGTCAGTCGTGGAACCCGAGAGCGCCGCGCGTTCGGGGCAGGGTCAGAGCGCCTTCAGACAACTCCTGATGGAGCCGTAGCAGGTCCGCAGGCCCGTCAAAGTCGTGCCAGCGCGGCCCGAGTACAACCGGCACGCCGAGCCGTTCCGCACGCGCCCGCGTCTCAGCAAGAACGACTGGCGTGCCCCACGCAATGCCCTCGAAGAGTCCTGGCTGCGGCCGCGACAGTCCCACGCACCAAAAGCCGCCATCCTCCGCCGGACCGAGTACCACCGCATGCGCATCAGCGCCGCAAAGGCACAGCGCAGCGGAGAGATGCTCGATCGGCAAGGTTGGGCTGTCCGTGCCGATCAGCAGCGCCGGCGCATGACCGCGCGCGAACAGATCCGCGAACGCGCCCGCCATGCGCGCGCCGAGATCGCCCTCGCGCTGCGGGATCGCCGTGAGCCCAGCCAGCGCGGAAAGCTCATCGACCGCATCCGACGGTGTGGCGATCAGCACGGCGTCGATCCCGCTGCGGCGCACGAGGTCCGCGGTATCGGCGATGAACGCCTCGGCCAGCGCGGCCGCGCCCGCCGCGCCGAGCGCCGGGATCAGCCGCGTCTTGGCGAAGCCCGGGCGCGGCGCCTTTGCCATCACGCCGATGATGGGCTGCGATACCATCGAGCCTGGTTCGCCGCGCGGTGCGCGCCGGTTACAGCGGTGCGAGTGTCGGCGCCTCCAAGGTCGCCTCGATCGCCGCCGCCACGCGCAACGCGAGCGCATCGCGGTAGAGCGGAGCCACCACCTGCACCGCGCGCGGCAGGCCATCGGCGCCGAGCCCCGTCGGCACCGTCACCGCCGGTTGGCGCGAGAGGTTGAACGCGAAGGTCCACGGCGCCCAGTGTCGCCAGAGATCCTCCTCCGGTGTCACGACCGGCGTCTCGACCGGTCCCGCCGCCGCCGGAACCGCCGGGCAGAGCAGCGCGTCGAACTGGCGATGGAACGCCGCCATGCCATGCGCCGTCTCGATGGTCGCCGCCTGCACCGCCAGATACTCCCCCGCCGTCATCGGTGCGGCGCGCTCGGCAAGCGCGACCAGACCCGGATCGAGCAGCGCGCGCTTCTCCTCGGGCATCGAGACCACCAGCCGCGCGAGCGCGTGCGACCAGACCTGCACGAACACCGCGCGCGTGTCGGGCAGGTTTGGATCGGCCTCCTCGATGATCGCGCCGCGTTCGTCGAGCGCGGTCGCGGCACGGTCCACCGCCGCCCAGGCCGCCTCGTCGGCGGGGGCCGCGAAGCCGAGCCGGCGCACGATCGCGATCCGCAGCCCGGCGACATCGGGCCGCACGGGGCCGGGCCAGCCGGGCTCGGGGTCGGGCAACGCGAACGGGTCGCGCCAGTCGAACCGCGCCATTGCGCCGAGCATCAGCGTCGCATCCGCAACGCTGCGGGCCATCGGCCCCGCCACCGCGACGGAGGCGAAGGCGCCGAGCGGCCATTGCGGCACGCGACCGAAACTCGGCTTCACGCCGACGATGCCGCACCAGGCCGCCGGGATGCGGATCGAGCCGCCGGCATCAGTGCCGATATGCAACGGGCCGTACCCGCCCGCGCATGCCGCCGCCGCCCCGGAGGACGATCCGCCTGGCGTCATCGCGGTGTTCCACGGATTGCGCGTCACGCCATGCAGCGGACAGTCGCCCGGCGACTTCCAGCCGAACTCTGTCGTCGTCGTCTTGCCGAGGATCACCGCCCCTGCCGCCTTGAGCCCGACCACCGATGGCGCGTCGTGCGCGACCGGTGCGGGATCCGTCACGCGGCTGCCGCGCCGTGTGGGGAAGCCCGCGAGATCGACCAGGTCCTTCACCGTCGCCGGCACGCCATCGAGCGGGCCGACCGGCCGTCCGGCGAACCAGCGATGCTCGCTCGCCGCGGCGGCGCGTTCGGCACCCCCGGCGTCGATCACCGCCATCGCGTTGAGCTGAGGCTCGATCCGAGAGATGCGGTCGAGACAGGCGCGCACGACCTCGCGCGGCGAGAACGCGCCGCGCGCGTAGCCCTGCACCAATGCGGCAGCGGACAGAGTGGCGAGGTCGGTCATGCAGGTTCGCGCTCCGGGTCGATCGCGTCAGCGTGGCCGCTTGCGGTCCTGCGGGCAACCGGCCATCGTCGCGGCGCACCGACACGAGGAAGCGAGCGATGCCCGAGACCGAGACGACGCGCCAGCATGGTCAGCCCTGGGAGTGGCCGGAGGAGGTCTGGCGACGCATCGTCAACCGCGCGCGCGCTGGCCGCTCGCTCCGCCCCTCCTCCTGGCCGGGCGGCGCGCGCTGCTGCGTCACCCTCTCCTTCGATGCCGATCACGATACGATCCCGCTGCGCGACGCCGACGAAAGCCCGATGCGCATCAGCCAAGGGCATTACGGCAATCGCCAGGCGATTCCGCGCATCCGCCGCCTGCTCGACCGGCACGGCGTGCGCGCGACGTTCTTCTACCCGGCCGTCTCGGCGCTGCTCTATCCGGATGAGGTGCGCGCGGTGGCCGACGAGGGCCACGAGATCGGCATCCATTCCTGGATCCACGAGGCGAACACCACCCTGCCCGCCTCCGCCGAGCGCGACCTCAGCTTTCGTGCCGCCGATACGCTCGAGAAGATCGCCGGCAGGCGTCCGGTGGGGATGCGCACCGCCTCGTGGGACTTCTCGACCGCGACCATGTCGATCATCCGCGAGATGGGCCTGCTCTACGATTCGAGCCTGATGGGCGACGACGATGCCTACGAGCTGGTCGCCGATGGCGAGGCCACCGGCATCGTTGAATTGCCGCCGGAATGGATCCGCGACGATGCGGTGTACTTCAACATGGTGCGGTTCTCGGCGCTCAGGCCCTACACGCCACCCTCGGCGGTCGAGGAAATCTTCCGCGCCGAGTTCGACGGTGCCTATGAGGAAGGCGGGATGTTCCTGCTGACGATGCACCCGCACGTGATCGGCCACCGCTCGCGCATGCCGCTGCTTGACCGGCTGGTCGCCCATATGAAGGCCAAGCCCGGCGTGTGGTTCGCGACCCACGAGGAAACCGCGCGCTGGTGCGCCGAGCAGGCGGGGCTGAAGCCGAAGGGGGGCTGACGCCCCCCGCTCCTGGTGTTGCTCAGGCCTGAGCGACCGCGCCGCTCCAGGGGCTGATCACGTCGCTGATGCCCGTGCGCCCGCCCTCCTGCCCGATCAGGATCATGTTCGGGCAGGCGTAGTTCACCGGCATCACCGTGTGCTCGACCTGCTGGGCGCCGAAGCGCTCACGAAGGGTGGCGAGGATCGCGGGCGCGAGCCGCGGATCGGCCGAGCAGCCGGTCTCGCCGCTGACGTCGATGCGTGGATGGTGCGCAGCCTCGACCGGGTCCATGCCGAACTCGAGCACGAACAGCAGCGTCTGCAGCACGGCGGCGAGGATGCGTCGGCCGCCCGAGGCGCCGGCAGCGATCTCCGGCACGCCATCCTTCGCGACCACGATCGGGCTCATGTTGCAGAGCGGCCGCTTGCGCGGGCCGATGCTGTTCGCCTGGCCGGGCCGCGGGTCGAACCAGAACACGCCGTTGTTCATCAGCACGCCCGTGCGCGGCAGCACCATGCGGCTGCCCATCGAGGAGAGCAGCGTCGTCGTCATCGACACCATCATCCCGTCGCCATCGGCCGCCGTCAGATGCGTGGTGCACGCCTCGGCCGCGCGCGGGTTCGCCTCGGTCGTGTCGCCGAGCCCGGCGAGCCGCTCGGCATAGGCGCGCTGCATCGCCGCGGCGAAGGCGGTGAAGAAGGCGACGTCGGGCTTGGCGCCGAACCGCTCGCCGGACAGCGCCTCGAGCACGCGCTGCATGGTCGGCGCCGCGGTCAGCCCGCCCGCGCCCTGGATGGTGCGCCCCCGCCACGGGTGCTGGCTCGCCTCCGTCAGCCGCGCCGCACAGCCGGCGAGATCGGCGGCATCCAGCACACCCCCGAGCTCGGCCATGTCGGCGGCGATCGCGGCCGCGATCTCGCCGCGGTAGAAATCCTCGAGCCCGGCCTCGGCCAGCCGCTCCAGCGTCTTCGGCAGGTTGCCGAGCACGATCCGCTTCGCCGGGCCGACATAGGGCGGCGCCGGCGGCAGCCCGTCCGGCAGATAGATGCGCGCGCTCTCGGCATAGCGGCGCAGATCCGGCGCGGCCGAGGCGAGCTTCAGCGCCGTCACCCAGTCCGCGGGGAGGCCCGCCTTGGCGAGCACGATCGCCGGCGCCAGCACCTCCTTCAGCGGCAGCCGGCCCCACCGCCGGTGCAGCTCGGCATAGCCCGCGACCGACGAGGGAATCACCACCGACAGCGGGCCGTGCACGTTGCGGTCGTCCTGCACGTTCGGCCAGGCGAAGAGATGGTCCGACTGGCCAGGCACCAGGGGGAACAGCTTGGGATCGAGTTTCCCGGGCGCCACGGGCCCGAAATCCACCACCTGTGCCGACCGCTCGCCGGCGGGGTGCACGACCGTGAAGCCGATACCGCCGAGCCCCGAGTTCCACGGCTCGACCGCGGCGAGCGCGAAGGCGGTCGCGACGGCGGCATCCGCCGCGCTGCCGCCGGCGTCGAGCATCAGCACGCCGGCCTCGGCCGCCGCTCGCACCTGCGAGACGACCATGCCCTTGCGGCCGCGCGCGGCCGGTTTGGTGACGGTCCAGTTCTGGGTGAGGTGGGCGATGGCCACGTCGGCGCTCCCTTCCTTGTCGCGACCCGCCAGTGTGGGACGTCCGGCAGCGCCGGGAAAGAGGCCCGGCCCGCCGCCGCCGGCACGCAAGCGGTGCGGCGATGATGACGTCCGCGCGCGTGCTGTTGTCGCGGTCGCCGAGTGCCCCCATGATGGGCGTCAGGGAACGGACGGAGCCTCTGCGGCACGACAGCGGCAGAGGCGCGGAGGAAGCGTCGTGAAGCCAACCGACCTTGGCACCCCCACCCACTTCCACAAGGTGGTGGACTGCCAATGGGCGTGTCCCGCGCATACGCCGGTACCGGAATACATCCGGCTGATCGCCGCGGGCCGCTACACCGACGCCTACATGATCAACTGGCACTCCAACGTCTTTCCGGGAATCCTCGGGCGGACCTGCGACCGGCCCTGCGAGCCGGCCTGCCGGCGCGGACGCGTCGAGGAGGAGCCGGTCGCGATCTGCCGGCTCAAGCGCGTCGCCGCCGACAACAAGGACGAGGTGCTCAGCCGGATGCCGCCCGTCCCGGCGGTGAAGAACGGCAAGCGGATCGCCTGCGTCGGCGCCGGACCGGCGAGCCTGACGGTCGCCCGCGACCTCGCCCTGCTCGGCTACGAGGTCCATGTCTACGACTCGGAAGCGCGCGGGGGCGGCTTCATGTGGACCCAGATCCCGCGCTTCCGCCTGCCCGAGAGCGTGATCGAGGAGGAGGTGGGCTACATCACCGGCCGCGGCGGCGTCGTGACCCACTACAATCATCGCGTGCAGAGCCTCAAGGCGCTGCTCGCCGAAGGCTTCGATGCGGTCTTCGTCGGCTGCGGCGCGCCGCGCGGGCGTGAGCTCGACGTCCCGGGCCGGGCCGAGGCGGCCGCCAACATCCATATCGGCATCGACTGGCTGGCCAAGGTCTCGTTCGGCCACATCGAACGGGTTGGCCGGCGCGTGATCGTGCTCGGCGGCGGCAACACGGCGATGGATTGCTGCCGCTCGGCGCGCCGGCTCGGCGGCGAGGACGTGAAGGTGATCGTCCGTTCCGGCTTCGAGGAGATGAAGGCCTCGCCCTGGGAGAAGGAGGACGCGATGCGCGAGGGCATCCCGATCCTCAACTACCTGGTGCCGAAGCGGGTGCTGCACGAGAACGGCCGCCTGACCGGCATGGTGTTCGAGACAGTCAAGGCCGAGTACGACGCCAAGGGCCGGCGCAATCTCGTTCCCACCGGCGAGCCCGACGTGACCTACCCGTGCGACGACGTGCTGGTGGCGATCGGCCAGGAGAACGCATTCCCCTGGATCGAGCGCGACATCGGCCTCGAGTTCGACCGCTGGGGCCTGCCGAAGCTCGATCCGGCCACGCTGCAATCGACCCTGCCGAACGTGTTCTTCGGCGGCGACGCGGCCTTCGGGCCGAAGAACATCATCTGGGCGGTCGCGCACGGCCATGAAGCCGCCGTCTCGATTGACCTGCACTGCCGCGGCGAGGACGTGCACGATCGCCCGGACCCGCATGTGCGCATGACCAGCCAGAAGATGGGCATCCACGAGTGGAGCTACGACAACGACGTCTCGATCGACCTCCGCTACAAGGTCCCGCATGTCGAGGAGCGGCTCGCGCTGCGCGACATCCGCGTCGAGGTGGAGCTCGGTTATGACCGGGCGCTCGCCTACAAGGAGGCCGAGCGCTGCCTCAACTGCGATGTGCAGACGGTGTTCAATGCCAAGCTCTGCATCGAATGCGACGGCTGCGTCGATATCTGCCCGACGGACTGCATCACCTTCACCGAGAACGGCGAGGAGGACGAGCTGCGCACGCGGCTGAAGGCGCCCGCGATCAACCGCAGCCAGGATCTCTACGTGGCGGATGGGCTGAAGACCGGACGGGTGATGGTGAAGGACGAGGACGTCTGCCTGCATTGCGGCCTGTGCGCCGAACGCTGCCCCACGGGGGCGTGGGACATGCAGAAATTCTATCTCGAGACCGCCAAGACCTACGCGAACGGGGCGACCGCATGCTGCCGCTGACTGCGACCAACGATTTCGTCGTCAAGTTCGCCAACGTCAATGGTTCCGGGTCTGCTTCGGCCAACCAGCTGTTCGCGAAGGCGATCCTGCGCATGGGCATCCCGATTGCCTCGCGCAACATCTTCCCCTCCAACATCCAGGGCCTGCCGACCTGGTTCGAGGTACGCGTCAGCGGCGAGGGCCATCTCGGGCGCCGCGGCGGGGTCGACATGGCGGTGGCGATGAACCCGCAGACCTGGGACCGCGACATCGCCGAGATCGAACCCGGCGGCTACCTGCTCTACGACAGCACCAAGCCGCTGCCGCGCAGCCGGTTCCGCGACGACATCACCGTGCTCGGCGTGCCGCTGACCGAGATGTGCAACGCGAGATACACGGATGCGCGCCAGCGCCAGCTGTTCAAGAACATCACGTATGTCGGCGCACTCTCGTCCCTGCTCGGCATCGACCCGGCGGTGGTCGAACAGCTTCTGACGGAGCAGTACAAGGGCAAGGAGAAGCTCGCGGCCTCGAACCGCGAGGCCTTCCACATGGGCCGCGATTGGGCGGAGGCCAACCTCGCGCCGGTCGGGTTGCGGCTTGAGCCGGCCGACAAGGTCGGCAATCGCATCTACGTCGAAGGCAATGCCGCCGCCGCGCTCGGCGCCGTCTATGGCGGCGCGAGCGTGTGCGCCTGGTACCCGATCACGCCCAGCACCTCGCTGGCCGAGGCGTTCGAGCGCTACTGTCGTCGCTTCCGCACCGATCCGGACGGCAGCAAGCGCTACGCCATCGTCCAGGCCGAGGACGAGCTCGCCTCGATCGGCATCGTCATCGGTGCCGCCTGGAACGGCGCGCGCGCCTTCACCGCCACCTCCGGCCCCGGCATCTCGCTGATGCAGGAGTTCGTCGGCCTCTCCTACTTCGCCGAGATCCCGGCGGTGATCTTCGACGTCCAGCGCGCCGGCCCCTCAACCGGCATGCCGACCCGGACACAGCAGGCCGACATTCTCTCCGCCGCCTATGCGAGCCACGGCGACACCAAGCATGTGCTGCTGTTGCCCGAGGATCCGCGCGAGTGCTTCGACTTCGGCGCGGCCGCCTTCGACCTCGCCGACCGGCTGCAGACCACGATCTTCGTGCTGCTCGACCTCGACATCGGCATGAACGACTGGCTGTGCGAGCCGTTCGCCTGGGACGACGCCAAGCGGATGGACCGCGGCAAGCTCATGACCGCCGAGATGCTGGAGATGGGCTCCACCTTCGGCCGGTATCTCGACGTCGACGGCGACGGGGTGCCCTATCGCACCTATCCGGGCACGCATCCCTCGAAAGGCGCGTTCTTCACCCGCGGCACCTCGCGCGACCGCTTCGCGAAATACACCGAGCAGGGCCCAGCCTATGTCGACAACATGCAGCGCCTGCTGCGCAAGTTCGACACCGCCAAACAGCTCGTGCCGGCACCGATCGAGCGGAAGGCAAGCCGGACGACGCCCTATGGCGTGCTCTACTATGGCAGCACCTCGGCGGCGATGCGCGAGGCCCTGGTCGGGCTGGAGCAGGACGGCATCCATCTCGATGCGATGCGCGTGCGCGCCTTCCCCTTCCACGATGACGTCAGTCGCTTCCTGGAGGCGCACGAGACGGTATTCGTGGTCGAGCAGAACCGCGACGCGCAACTGCGCACGCTGATCATGAATGAATGCGGAATCGATCCCGCGCGCCTGGTGCCGATCCTGCACTACGACGGCACGCCGATCACCGCCCGCTTCATCCGCACCGCCATCGGCCGCCAGGCCGGATCCCTCGACGTCGTCCCGCTCCGGAAGACCGTGCCATGAGCTATCTGAAGCCGACCCTGCATCACCCGAAACTGCCGACCAACACGCTCGGGCTCACACGCCGCGACTACGAGGGCTCGATCAGCACGCTCTGTGCCGGCTGCGGGCACGACTCGATCAGCGCGGCGATCGTGCAGGCGGTGTGGGAGTTGAGCATCCCGCCGCATCGCGTCGCCAAGCTCTCCGGCATCGGCTGCTCGTCCAAGACGCCCGACTACTTCCTCGGCGCCAGCCACGGCTTCAACTCGGTGCATGGGCGGATGCCGTCGGTGCTGACCGGGGCGAACCTCGCGAACCGGGAGCTGATCTATCTCGGCGTCTCGGGTGACGGCGACAGCGCCTCGATCGGGCTCGGCCAGTTCGCGCACCTGATGCGCCGCGGCGTCAACATGACCTACATCGTCGAGAACAACGGCGTCTACGGCCTGACCAAGGGCCAGTTCTCCGCCACCTCGGACAAGGGCTCGAAGGCGAAGAAGGGGGCCGTCAACACCGACGAGCCGATCGACTTGGTCGCACTGGCGCTCGAACTCGGTGCAACCTATGTCGGCCGCAGCTTCTCGGGCGACAAGGACCAGCTCGTGCCGCTCATCAAGGGTGCGCTGACCCACCAGGGCGTGGCGTTCATCGACTGCATCAGCCCCTGCGTCGCCTTCAACAACCATGAGGGCAGCACCAAGAGCTACGACTATGTCCGCGAGCATAACGAGGCAGTCAACCGGCTCGATGTGTTCTTCGACCGCACGCCGATCACCGCCGCCTACGCGCCGGGCGAGCTGACCGAGGTCACTCAGCATGACGGCTCGCTGCTCCGGATGCGCAAGCTGCACGAGGACCATGACCCGACCGACCGCGTCGCGGCGCTGAACTACCTCGCGCGCCACAAGGCCATGGGCGAGATCGTCACCGGCCTGCTCTACATCGACCCGCACCCCGAGGACCTGCACGACCATCTCGGCACGGTGGCCACACCGCTGAACCGGCTCGACGATGCCGCGCTCTGCCCGGGGGCGGCGGCGCTCGAGAAGATCAACGCCGCGCTGCGCTGACCGCGTTCGCGGGGCGTTGCGCCGCACCCCACCAGGGCGCTGCCCTGGACCCGCCAAGGGCCGCAAGGGCCTTGGCGGGTCCAGGGATACTTGAGCGCAGGCAAGAAGCCGCCATCTAGCACGCCATGGATGCGCCCTTCCTCACCCCGACCGAGCCGTCCGCCGGCGACGCCGTCGCCGCGCTGAAGGACGAGTTCGAGTTCTTCGACGACTGGATGGACCGCTACGAGCAGGTGATTGACTGGGGGCGCGCCCTGCCTGCATTCCCCGACGCGTGGAAGGAGCGCTCGCGCAAGGTCGAAGGCTGCCAGAGCCAAGTGTGGATCGAACCGCGCATCGAGGACGGCCGGGTCTGGTTCGCCGGCGCCTCCGACGCGGCCATCGTGCAAGGGCTGGTTGCGATGCTGCTACGCGTCTACTCCGGCCGTACGCCGCAGGAGATCCTCGCCACCGACCCGGGCTTCCTCAAGGAGCTCGACCTCATCGGACACCTATCGGCCAACCGCGGCAACGGCATTGCCGCATTGATCAGGCGCATTCGCGCCATCGCGACCGACGCCGCCGCTCAGGCCGCCTGACGCCCTGTCCCCACCTTTGCCGCGAAGCGCCGGAGCGCCGCGGCCGTCTCGGGCACGAAGCGGAAGAACTTCTCGGCGAGCTCGTAGATCATCACCGTGCCCGCGCGCGGCGAGAGCGCCGGCAGCAGCGCGTCGAACGCAATCTCGCCCCAGCCGGGCGGCGCATGCAGGTCGCCCGTGCCGTAGGCGAGCTTCTCGCCCAAGCCCGGCAGGCGGATCGTGTCGAGCCGGCCGAATTGATCCTGCAGATGCAGATGCACCACATGCGGCGCCATCGCCGCGATCGAGGCCGCCAGATCCTGCTGCTTGGCCGCCGCCATCATCGCCGCATGGCCGATGTCGAGCGTCGCACCGACCTGCGGGTGCGCCACCGCCGCCACCTGCGCCGCGATCCCCCAGGCATCGTGCGTTTCCGGGATGTGCGGCAGCGGCGGCAGGTTCTCCAGCGCCAGCATCACGCCGTGCCGCGCCGCGACCTCGCCGAGCTCGCGCAGCGCCTCCACCTCCATGCGCTTGCGGCGCTCGACCTCCGCCGGCGCCAAGCCGCGCTCCCAGACACCGCTGTGCACCACCAGCACGCCGGCGCCAAGTGCCCCGGTCGCCTCGATCATCGCCCGGCACACGGCGCGGTGCAGGTCGTGATGTGCCGCATCCATCAGGTTCATCCCGAGCGGACCGTGCACCGTATAGCGCAGCGGGAAGCGCCGCAGCACGGCCGCCAGCGCCTCAACCTCCGGGACGTTCACGCGCCCTCCCGTGACCGCGAAGCCGTTCTGCAACGAGACCTCGGCCGCCGTGCAGCCGGCCTCGGTGAACAGCGCGAGCTCGCGCGCCAGCGGCCCGGGCTCGCAGGGACCCTCGGTCGAAAGCCCGTAGGCGATGATCGTCTCGGTCATGGCGGCTCCGATAGCGCAGGTTGGGCAGTTCAGGATGACGCTTCGGTGTCGTTTCGTCCGGACACCGGTTTCGGCAGGTCTTCGGGGCCGAGCGTCTCGCGCTCGAGCAGCGTGGTCGCCAGCGCGTCCAGCTCCGCGCGGCGGCGCTCGAGAATGGCGCGCGCCGTCGCATGCGCTTCCGCGACCAGCCCCTTCACGGCGAGGTCGATCTCGCGCGCCGTCTGCTCCGAGAAGCGCCGCCCGCCGCCCTCGACCGGCAGACCCAGGAAGCGGCTCGTCTCCGTCTCGTAGGCCACCTCGCCCAGCGTCTCGGCCATGCCGTAGCGGGTGACCATGCCGCGGGCGATCTCGGTTGCGCGCATCAGGTCATCCTGCGCCCCCGTGGAGACCTCGCCGAATACGAGGTCCTCCGCCGCCCTGCCGCCGAGCAGCACCGCCATCCGGCCCTTGAGCTCGGCGCGCGTGAGCAGGAACCGATCCTCGGTCGGGCGCTGCATGGTGTAGCCGAGCGCGCCCACCCCGCGCGGGATGATGCTCACCTTGTGCACCGGATCGGCGCCCGGCACCGACAGCGCCACCAGCGCGTGGCCGAGCTCGTGATAGGCGACGCGCTTGCGCTCGTCGGCATTCATCAGCCGCGACCGCCGCTCGATTCCGGCGACAATCCGCTCGATCGCGGCCGTGAAGTCCTCATTCGTCACCGCGGTCCGCTTCGCGCGCGTCGCCGCGAGCGCCGCCTCGTTCACCAGATTGGCGAGATCCGCGCCGGTGAAGCCAGGGGTCAGTCCTGCTACCGCGTCGAGGTCCACCCCCTGCGCGAGCTTCACCTTGCGCACATGCACGGCGAGGATCTCGCGCCGGCCCTTGCGGTCGGGACGGTCGAGCACGACCTGGCGGTCGAAGCGGCCGGCCCGCGTCAACGCCGGGTCGAGGATCTCGGGCCGGTTGGTCGCGGCAAGCAGCACGATGCCAGCCGACGCATCGAAACCGTCGAGCTCGACCAGAAGCTGGTTGAGGGTCTGCTCCTTCTCGTCATAGCCGCCGCTGATCGGTCCTGCCGTGCGGGCGCGGCCCAGCGCGTCGAGCTCGTCGATGAAGATGATGCAGGGAGCCGCCTGGCGCGCCTGCTCGAACAGGTCGCGCACGCGCGCCGCACCGACGCCGACGAACATCTCGACGAACTCCGAGCCCGAGATCGAGAAGAACGGCACGCCCGCCTCGCCGGCGACGGCACGCGCGAGCAGCGTCTTGCCCGTACCCGGCGGGCCGACCAGCAGCACACCCTTGGGCGAGCGCGCGCCGAGCCGACCGTGCGTTGCCGGGTCCTTCAGGAAGGCGACGATCTCCTCGAGCTCGGCCTTGGCCTCGTCGGCGCCGGCGACGTCGGCGAAGGTCGTGCCGGTGTCCTTCTCGACATAGATCTTCGCCTTCGACTTGCCGACGCTCATCATGCCGCCGATCCCGGCGCGCTCGGCGAAGCGGCGGATCAGGAACCACCAGAGGCCGAAGAACACCAGCGCCGGAACGATCCAGGACAGGAGCGTCGCCAGGAAGCCGGCTTCGGGGGTGCCGGTGAAGGTAACGCCGCCCTTGGCGAGATCCTCGGCGAGATCCTCGTCCACGCGCAGAGTGACGAAAAAGGGGCGCCCGTCGATCGGCTCGCGGAACCGGCCGGTGATGCGGGTCGGGCCCACCGTGGCTTCGGCGACCCGGCCCTCGGCGACCAGGCGCTTGAAGTCGGAATAGGGCAGTGTCTCGGTCTGCCGCGCCGCCGTCAGCAAATCCTGGATCAACAGCACAGCCAGAACGGCGGCGAAAATATACCAGGCGTTGATCTGCGTCTTCTTTTCCACTGCGCGCTCCCGGCAATGTCACGGCACGAGCCACGTGCCCCGCGGCACGTCACCATGCCAAGAGAAGCTTGTGCGCCGATGCGTCTCGCGCGCAAGCCTGGCCCAGGCGCTCGCGCGCGCCGCGCCACGCGTCTCGTCCATCAGCCGCCGAGGGCCGCCTTCACCTTCGCCGTCGCGCCGGAGAGCTCGCCGAGCCCGGCGCCGGCCTTAACCTTGTCCTGGCTTTCGAGCCCGCGTGCCTGGCGCGCGATTGCGGCGTCGGCCTCCGCCTCGGCCTCGTCGCGCGGCAGCACCAGCACGCCCGATTCGTCGGCGAGGATGACGTCGCCCGGCATCACGGCGACACCACCGCAGGAGACCGGCTTGTTCAGCCGCCCGCCGAGGTCGTAGAGGCGCGTGGTGATCGGCGCGAGGCCGCGACACCACATCGGGAAGTCGCTGTCCCTGATCTCGGTCAGGTCGGTGCAGGGGCCATCGACCACCCCGGCCCTGGCACCGGCGGCCTTGGCGGCGACCGTGACGCCGCCGCCCCAGCAGGCGTGACGATCATCGCCGAGGCGATCGACCACCAGCACGTCGCCCGGGCGGAGCAGACCGAGCGCGTGGTGCAGCAGCGTCGAGTCCGGGCCTGGGATCGCGAGCGTCACCGCGACGCCGGCGATGCGCTTCTCGCGCAGCAGCGGCTGGATGCCACGATCCATGAATCCCCAGTGGCGCCAGTGCCCGACCGTCGCGGTCTCGGTCTGTTCGAGCTTCGCCACGAGCCCGGCCGGCAGCGGGTCCGGCATCGGCCCGATCTCATATTTCGGCATCGTCCCTCTCCCTATCGTCCCACGGCGCGCATGAACCCGAGCAGCCGCTCGACCAGCAGCACCACGCCAAGCGAGAGCGTGATCAGCACCACGGCAAGGGCGGCGACAAGCGGATCGGTATGGCCTTCGACATAGCGGTACATCTCGACCGGAAGGGTCGAGAGCCGCGGGCCTACGATGAACAGGCTGATCACCACCTCGTCGAAGCTGATCAGGAAGGCGAGCGCGGCCGAGGCGATCAGGCCTGGCAGGGCGAGCGGCAGGGTGATCCGGCGCACCACCGTGAAGGGGGTCGCCCCGAGCGTCGCGGCCGCGTCCTCGAGATCGGGCGGCAGGGTCGAGAGCGCGGTCACCATGATGCGCACGACGAAGGGCAGCGTCACGGCGAGATGCGCGATCGCCAGCCCAGGCCAGGTCGCGGCGAGGCCGAAGGGGAAGAATACGAGCAGGATGCCGAGGCCGAGCACGAGCGTCGGCAGCAGCAGCGGGGCGGTCAGTGCCGCGAAGATCGCATCGCGGCCACGAAAGCGCAGACGCGCGATCGCATAGGCCGCCGGCACGCCGATCGCGAGCACCGTCACCGTCACGACCGAGGCGAGAATGGCGCTGCGCCGCATCGCGCCCATCAGCGCCTCATGCTCCCACAGGGCGGCGAACCAACGCAGCGAGAGCCCGGGTGGCGGGAAGGTCAGGAACCGGTCGGCGGAGAAGGCAATAATGACGACAAAGATGCCCGGCGCGAGGAGGAAGAGATAGGCGAAGAGGACGACGATGCGGAAGCCCATCAGGCGGCCATCCTGCGGGTCAGCGCGGTGTAGGCGGCGAGCACCAGCAGCAGCAGCGTCAGTGCATACATCGCGAGCGCCGCTGCCGCCGGCCAATCGACCGATTGCAGCGCGAGGTCGTAGATCTCGGTCGCGAGCACGAACACCCGCCCGCCGCCGAGCAGCTTCGGCGTGATGAACGCGCTCATCGCCAGCACGAAGCCGATCAGCCAGCCGAGGATCACGCCCGGCAGCGAGAGCGGCAGGGTAACGCGCAGGAACACCTTCCAGGGCGGGGCACCGAGCGTCGCGGCCGCCTCCTCCACGGCGCGATCGAGCCGGCCGAACCCCGCGAGCAGCGAGAGGATCACATAGGGCATCACGCTCTCGGTGAGCCCGATCGCGACCCCGTCCCAGTTGTTGATCAGCGGCACCGGCCGGGACACGAGGCCGAGCCCGAGCAGCGCGGCGTTCACGAGCCCCTGATCGCCCAGCACGACCAGCCAGCCCACCACGCGCACCACGCCCGAGACCAGCAGCGGCGCCACCGCGAGGATCGCGAGCAGGCCGCGCCAGCGGCTGGTGGTGCGGAACAGGAACAGCGCGATCGGATAGGCGATCAGCACCGCCGCAGTGCTGCACATTGCCGCCAGTCGGAACGAGTTGCCCGTCAGCGTCCAGGTGAAGTCGTCGGCGAACAGCTTGGCGTAGCTGTCGAGTGCGACCGCCTCGACCATCGCGCCCGAGCCCTCGGAGACATTGAGCGAAATGCGGAACAGCCAGGCGATCGGCAGCACGAACACGATCGCCAGCGCGATCAGCGCGGGCGCGAGCAGCAGCCAGGGCAGGACCGGGCGCGTCATGCCCGTTCGGCGAAGGCGAGCGTGTCGGCGGCGGTCCAGGCGAAGCCGACCGGCGCGCCTGGGGCGAGGCCGCGCCACTCCGGCGCGGCACCCGAGACCTCGGCCGCGAGCCGGCCGAGCGGGGTCTCCGCCTCCACCTGCACGACGTCACCGATATAGGTGATGCGCCGCACGGTTCCTTCGGCGCGATTCTCCGCGCCGTTCGGATCGGCGCCGTCGCGCAGGATGCGCACACGGTGCGGCCGCACCATCGCGACATGGCCGGCCGCGAGCGGCCCCTCAGCGGTGGCGACGGGCGCGGCGATCCGATTCATCCGGCCGAGGAAGCCGGCGACGAAGGGTGTCGCCGGCCGCTCATAGACCTCCTCGGGGGTGCCGGTCTGCTCGATCCGCCCGTCGCGCATCACCGCGACCCGGTCGCACATGGCCAGCGCCTCGGTCTGGTCATGCGTGACGAACACCGCGGTGATCCCGGCCGCACGCTGGATGTCGCGGATCTCGCCACGCATCTCCTCGCGCAGCTTGGCGTCGAGGTTGGAGAGGCACTCGTCGAGCAGCAGCAGGGATGGACGGATGGCGATCGCACGGGCGAGCGCGACGCGCTGCTGCTGCCCGCCCGAAAGCTCGCGCGGCTTGCGGTGCGCAAGCCCCTCGAGCCGGACCATGCGCAGCGCCTCGGCAACGCGCCGGTCGCGCTCGGCGCGCGCGAGCCCACGCATCTCGAGACCGAAGCCGACATTCGTCCCCGCCGTCATGTGCGGAAAGAGCGCGTAGGACTGGAACACCAGTCCGATGTCGCGCCGATGCACGGGCAGCACGGTGATGTCGCGCCCGCCGAGCCGTACCGCCCCGGCATCCGGCGGCACCAGCCCGGCGACGATGCGCAGCGTCGTCGTCTTGCCGCAACCCGAGGGGCCGAGCAGGGCGAGGAACTCGCCCTCCGCGACGGTCAGATCGAGCGCATCGACCGCAGGCGGGCCGTCCCCGTACCGCTTGGTGAGGCCCGCCAGCGCAAGTTCCGCCACGCTCTCCTCAGCGCCCGCCGGCGGCGATCACCTCGCGGCGCCAGCGGTTGTTCCAGGTGTCGCGCACCTTGACGATGTCGGACCAGTCGAGCGGGATCACGCGGTCGCGGTAGCGCGGATCGGCGGCGGTACGCGCGAGCGCCTCCGGGCTCGGCGTCGCCTTGCCATTGGTCGGGCCGTAGAACATGCGGTTGGTGAAGGCGGTCTGCGCCTCCGCGCCCAGCGCGTGCTGCATGAAGGCGACCGCTGCGGCGCGGTTCGGACCGCCGCGCACCACGTTGATGGTGTTGATCTGGAACGCGGTACCCTCCTCCGGCAGCATCACGCCGATCCGACCGTTCGACTGGTCGTGGTAGAGCTGGCTGCGCGCGTTCCAGCCGGTGGCGTAGGTGACCTGGTCGTTCAGGATGAGGCTGTAGCCATCGGGGCGCGGATCGAAGGTCTGCACCAGTGGGGCCAACGTGCGCAGCTTGGCGATCGCGCGATCGACGCCGCGCGTGTAGTCGCCTCCCTCCATGCGTTCGACAATCGCGGTGAGCACAAGCCCCTGGATGTTCGGCGGCGCGGCGACCGAGAGACGGCCGCGCAGATTCTCGTCCCACAGCACTCTGAGGCTGGTCGGCGCTGGGCTGACCTTGGTGGTGTCATAGACCACCACGAAGTGGTCGAAAGTGACGGCGGGGCCGCACTCGCCGCCAGCCTGCCGGCCCAGCGGCACGACATCGTCGATCGCCGGCACTTCGGCGGGTGTGATCTTCTCGACCAGCCCCTCGGCGCAGGCGATCGCGGCGGTGGTGATGTCCATGATCACCACGTCGGTCTGCGGCGCGGTGCGCTGGCTGCGCAGTGTGCCGAGCATCGCCGCCGAGGTGACCGGCGCGAAATAGGTGACGTTGAGGCCGGGGTTGCGCGCCCGGAAGGGTTCGACCACGACGGCCGTGTAGTTCTCCTGGAAGATGCCCGTATAGGCCATCAGGGTCATGGTGCCGGAGACCTGCGCGGCCGCGGACCCGCCGACGAATGCCGCCGCCGCGGCCGCGATTGCGATCCTTCGCATCCTCAAGCTCTCCCTTGCCGGAACTGTGCGCGACGATCTTGCGCGCGACACCTCGCGCTGTCGAGACGCAGCATGCTGCGGCGCGGGATGGCGCGCGCCCGACCATCCCGGCTATAGGCGCGCGCATGACCGCAACCGCGCTGCCCGCAGGCGCGGCGGGTGGCGCTTGGCCGGCCGAGATCCGCTCGACCGTTGCGCTCGCCTGGCCGATCGCGCTGACCAACCTGTCGCAGATGGCGATGGGCATCACCGATGCGGCGATGCTCGGCAACTACGATCCGGTCGCGCTGGCGGCATCGGCGATCGGGCTCGCGCTCTACTGGACGGTTGCGATCGCCGGGCTCGGCCTTGCCTTCGGCACCGCGCCGCTGATGGCGCAGGCGCTCGGGCGGCGGCGGCACGCAGTGCGGGACGTGCGGCGCTCGGCGCGGATGGGACTCTGGGCGACCGCCGGATTCGCGCTGCCGGCGACACTGATCCTGTGGCACGCCGAGGCGATGCTGCTGATGCTCGGCCAGGAGCCCGGGATCGCCGCGCTCGGCGGCGTCTATGTGCGCACGCTGCTGCCGGGGCTGTTGCCATTCTGGTGGTTCATGGTGCTGCGCAGCTTCGTCTCCGCGCTCGAGCGGCCCAAACCTGCGCTTGTCGCGACCATGATTGCGATCCCGCTGAACGGGCTGCTCGACTGGCTGTTCATCTTCGGTCGGTTCGGCCTGCCCGAGCTCGGCATCGTCGGCGCGGGGATCGCGAGTGCGGCGTCGATGACGGCGATGATGGCGATGCTGCTGGGCGTCTGCGTCTCCGACCGGCAGTTCCGCCGCTACGCCCTGATGGGCCGGCTGTGGCGGCTCGACCGCGCGCGCATGGCCGAACTGCTCCGCGTCTCGCTGCCGATCGTCGGCGCGCTGCTGTTCGAGGTGCTGGTGTTCAACGCCGCGGTGCTGCTCGTGGGGTGGATCGACGCGGTGTCGGTGGCCGCGCACGCGATCGCCATTCAGTGCGCGAGCCTCACCTTCATGGTGCCCATGGGGATTTCCCAGGCGGCGACCGTGCGGGTGGGGCTCGCGGCCGGCGCGCAGGATCGCGCGGCGGTGGGGCGGGCCGGCTGGACGGCGCTCGGGCTCGCCGGCGGGTTCATGAGCGCGATGGCGCTGGTGTTCGTGCTGACGCCGCGCCCGATCGTCGCGCTGTTCCTCGACCCTGCGTTGCCGCAGGCGGAGGAGGTTGCGACGCTGGGCGCGCGTCTGCTGCGCGTTGCGGGGCTGTTCCAGGTGGTGGACGGGTTGCAGGTGGTGGGTGCGGGCGCGCTGCGAGGCCTCAAGGACACGCGGGTGCCGATGCTGTTCGCGGGGCTCGGCTACTGGGTGCTCGGGCTGCCGGTGGGCGCGCTGCTCGCGTTCGGCGCCGGGTTCGGCGCCTTGGGGATCTGGCTCGGGCTTGCCTTCGGCCTCGCGATCGTGGCCGGGCTGCTGGTGCGGCGGTGGTCGCGGCGGGAGGTTCTGGGGATTGGCGGGCCGGTGGGAAGAGACGCGGTCTGAGCGTCGTCGCTCGCCCGATGGTCAGCACCGCGAGCCCCTTCCCCCCGGAAACCTTGATCCTTATCTCTGTGGCATGGACGCGCTCGCCGAACGCATCCTCGACACGGCGCTCGACCGCGCGCAGGTGGTGGGCTGGAACGACCTTCGCTTGCGCGAGGTCGCCGGCGAGCTTGGTCTGCCCCTCACCGAGGTGCTCGCACGCTTCCGCGACCAGGACGCGATTGCGGATGCGCATTTCCGCCGCCTCCTCGCCGCGATGATCGCCCCGCCGGCCGATCCGGCCGCCTTCGCCATCCTCAATCCGCGCGAGCGGGCCGAGGCGGTGATGCTGCGCTGGTTCGAGGCGGCAGCCGCGCGGCGCGCGGTGACGATCGCCATGATCCAGGAGAAGGCCTGGCCGTTCCATCCGCATCACTGGGTGCCGATGATCTTCAACCTTTCGCGGCTGATCCACTGGGTGCGCGATGCGGCGCAGCTCGACCGCGGAGGCATGGTGCGCGCGTTCGAGGAGATCGGGCTGACGGACGCATTCCTGGTCACGCTGGCCGCCTTCGCGCTCGACCGCTCGGGCGATCTCGCCGCGACGCGCCGCACGCTGGCCTCGGCGCTGCGGCTGGTGCCGCTCGGGTAACGGCCCGAACGGTCCGCGTCACGGGCGCGTGCGCGGGGGTTCCGCCGGCGCCCGCGACAGAGCAGTCTGCGGGAGTAACGGGACCGGGAGACCGTCATGCCGACACGTCGCATCTTGCTTGCGCTTGCGCCCGCGCTGTTCGGCGCGCCGGCGATGGCGCATCACGGCTGGGGCAGCTACGAGGCACAGAATCCGCAAACCCTCACAGGCGAGATCGAACGCATGGAGTTCGCCAACCCGCACGCGACGATCTGGCTGAGGACACCGGCGAAGACCTGGGAGGTGGTGCTGGCGCCGCCGTTCCGCATGAACAATCGCGGCCTCGCGCGGGACGGGCTGCGCGCTGGCATGACGGTGACGGTGATGGGCTATCCGCACCGTCAGAAGGAGGAGGAGCTGCGCGCGGAGTGGATCCGCGTCGGCGAGCAGGTGACGCAGCTCCGCTGATCGGCCGATGGAGCACAATCACGCAACCTCCGCGCCCGATTGGTCGGTCTGGCTGGAGGCGAGCGCGCTCGGCGAGATCGCGCGCGACAACCTCTGGCTCTACCCGATCGCCTCGATCGCACATGTGCTGGGGATCGCGCTGCTGGTCGGCGCGATCGTCTCGTTCGACCTCCGCGTGCTGGGGATGGCGCGCGCGGTGCCGTTCGTCGCGGCCGCTCGACTGCTGCTGCCGATCGCGCGTGTGGGGTTCGTCGCGATCGTGCTTTCCGGCGCGGTCATGCTGGCCGCGGATGCGACGCATGTCGCGACCAACGACGCGTTCGCCGTGAAGAAGGTGCTGGTCGTGCTGGCGCTCGCCAATGTGGTGCTGTTTCACCGCATCGCCTGGCCGCCGGAGGGCAAGGAACCCGGACAGCTCGCGCGCACGCTCGCCGCGTTCTCGGCGGTGCTGTGGCTCGGCGTCGCCTCCAGCGGACGCGCGATCGCCTATTTCTGAGCCGGCACGGTCCCGCCGATCGAGCGCGTGATCGCCGCGGCCGCGTCGCGCACCGCTGGGCCAAGTGCGGCGACGGCCGCGCGCGTCATCCGCACGGTCGGGCCCGAGAGCGAAAGCCCGGCGATCGGCTCGCCGTACTCGTTGAAGATCGGTGCGGCGACGCAGCGCATGCCGGGATTGCGCTCCTCGTCGTCGAGCGCCCAGCCGCGGGCGCGGATGCGAGCAAGGTCGCGCGCCAGGTTCGTACGGTCGGTGACCGTGTGTTCGGTGAAACGGTCGAGCGTCAGCCGCTGAAGCAGCGCGGCCGCACGCTCGTCCGACAGGTGCGCGAGAATCGCCTTGCCGACGCCCGAGGCATGGAACGGCGCGCGTGTGCCGGGGCGGAAGAAGGCGCGAATCGGCTCATGCGTCTCGACCTGGCTGACGAACACCACGCCCTCCTCCTCGGCCACAGCGAGGTTGGCGGTCTCGCCGCTCTCGGCGACGAGGGCCTGCATCACCTGCCGGCCATGCTCGGCGATCTTGCGCCGGCGCAGGAACGCGGCACCGATGCGGAAGCACTCGGCGCCGATGTGCCAGAGCTGGGCGGTCTCGTCGAACTCGACGATGCCGTGGTGCTGCAATGTCGCGAGCATGCGGTAGGCGGTGGACGGTGGCAGGCCGGCGGCGGCGGCGGCCTCGGTGAGCGAGAGGCCGTTCGCCTCGGCGACCTGGCGCATCAGCGCGACGGCGCGATCGAGGGTCTGCACGCCGCCGGCGTCGGTGGCGCTCTGGGCAAGGCGCGGGCGGCCGCGCAGCCGCTTCTGCGGCACGGTCATCATTGACGACGTCGCACGTCCTCGCGGGCCTGTGAAGAGGAAAAGTATTCCAGTCTTGCGGGATCATGCGCAGGTGGAAAACTATTCTGCCAGGAATCTCAATGCGTTGACCTGATGGACCGAAACGCGGAAAATTTTTCCGAAAAACTTGCCTCTGCCCCGGCTGCACCGGTATCTCGCGCTCAAGTCCAGACAGGGAGACCGCAATGCCGAGAATGCGCGCCGTCGATGCCGCCGTGCTGGTGCTGGAGCGCGAGGGGGTCAGGTGCGCCTTCGGCGTGCCGGGAGCGGCGATCAATCCGTTCTACTCGGCGATGCGCCGCCATGGCGGCATCCGCCACATCCTCGCCCGTCATGTCGAGGGTGCGTCTCACATGGCCGACGGCTATACGCGCGCGAAGCCCGGCAATATCGGCGTCTGTATCGGCACCTCGGGCCCCGCCGGCACCGACATGATCACCGGCCTCTACACGGCGCAGGCCGACAGCCTGCCGATCCTCTGCATCACCGGCCAGGCGCCGCGCGCCAAGCTGCACAAGGAGGACTTCCAGGCGGTCGACATCGAGGCGATCGCCAAGCCGGTGACCAAGTGGGCGGTGACGGTGCGCGAGCCGGCGCTGGTGCCGATGGTGTTCCAGCAGGCCTTCCACGTGATGCGCTCCGGCCGCCCGGGCCCGGTGCTGATCGACCTGCCGGTCGATGTGCAAATGGGCGAGATCGAGTTCGACATCGACACCTATGAGCCCCTGCCCGTCTACAAGCCCGCCGCGACCCGCCGGCAGGTCGAAAAGGCGCTGGCCATGCTGAACGCGGCCGACCGGCCGCTGATCGTCGCCGGCGGCGGGATCATCAATGCCGACGCCGCCGACCTGCTGGTGCGTTTCGCCGAGATCACCGGCATCCCGGTGATCCCGACGCTGATGGGCTGGGGCGCCATTCCGGATGATCATCCGCTGATGGCCGGCATGGTCGGGCTGCAGACGAGCCATCGCTACGGCAACGCGACCTTCCTGCGCTCCGACTTCGTGCTCGGCATCGGCAATCGCTGGGCCAACCGCCACACCGGATCGGTCGAGACCTACACCAAGGGCCGGAAATTCGTGCACGTGGACATCGAGCCGACCCAGATCGGCCGGGTCTTTGCGCCTGATTTCGGTATCGTCTCGGACGCGAAGGCAGCACTCGAGCTGTTCGTCGCGGTGGCCGAGGAGTGGGCGCGCGAAGGCCGGCTCGCCGATCGGTCGGCATGGGCCGCGGAGTGCCTGCACCGCAAGGCCACGATGCTGCGGCGGACGCATTACGACCAGGTGCCGCTGAAGCCGCAGCGCGTCTATCAGGAGATGGTCGAGCAGTTCGGCCGCGACGTGTGCTACGTCACCACGATCGGGCTCAGCCAGATCGCCGGCGCACAGTTCCTCAAGGTCTACAAGCCCGGCAACTGGATCAATTGCGGCCAGGCCGGCCCGCTCGGCTGGACGCTGCCGGCAGCACTCGGCGTGCGCGCGGCCGATCCGGACCGCAAGATCGTCGCGCTCTCCGGCGACTACGACTTCCAGTTCCTGATCGAGGAGCTTGCGGTGGGCGCGCAGCACAAGCTGCCGTTCCTGCAGATCGTCGTGAACAACTCCTATCTCGGCCTGATCCGACAGGCGCAGCGCGGCTTCCAGATGGATTTCGAGGTGAGCCTCGCCTTCGAGAACATCAACATGGCCGAGCAGGGCGAGGACGTTGCCGGCTACGGGGTCGATCACGTCGCGGTGGCGGAGGGGCTCGGCTGCAAGGCGCTGCGCGTGACCAGCCCGAACCAGTTCAAGGAGGCCTTCGCCGAGGCCGAGCGGCTGATGGCCGAGCACCACGTGCCGGTGGTGCTCGAGTTCATCCTCGAGCGCGTGACCAACATCGCCATGGGAACCGAGATCGACAGCGTGAACGAGTTCGAGGACGTGCTGTGCCTCGATCCGAGCCTGACGCGGGAGAACGGCTACGTGCCCGAGAGCGTGGGCGCCCACGCCCTCGCGTCGGCGAAGTGATGCGGGTGGGGGCCGGCCGCGCCAGCCCCCGATCCTTTCAGCGCTTCTCGATGTTCCAGAACACCATCACCGGCGAGGCGAGCACGCCGCTGACGGCGGTGCGCCGCGCATAGGGGAGATCCGCCTGGCCGAGCACGCGGTAGGGCTGCACCACGGCGAGCCGTGCCTGGAGTTCCTCGGCCAGCCGCTTGCGCGTCGCTTCGTCGGTCGCGTCGATGAAGGCGCGGCGGATGCGTTCGGCCTCCTCGTCGCAGGGCCAGCCGGCCCAGTTTCGGCCATCGCAGGACATGTTGGTGCCGATGTTGGTCAGCGGATGGAACATGGTCGCGCCCGAGGCGTAGGTCAGGAAGATGTTGTAGCCGCCCTGATCCGGCGGATTCCGGTTCACTTGGCGCGTGATCACGGTGCCCCAGTCGTTGTACTGGAGAGCAACGTTCATCCCGGCCTGGCGCATGCCCCCCGCGGCCACCTCCGCCATCCGCCCGATCGGCGCGATGTCGTTGGTGGTGACGAAGACGATGCGCTCGCCCCGATAGCCAGCCTCGGCCAGCAATGACTTCGCCTTTTCGATGTTCGGCCGGCGCAGATCATCCGCCCCCGCCTCCGAGCCGTAGACGCTACCGCAGATGAAGAACGCCTCGCAGCGGCGCCACCAGCGCTCGTCGCCGAACCCGGCGGCCATCGTATCGGCCTGGTCGAACATGTAGGCCAGCGCCAGCCGCGCGCGGGGGTCGTTGAAGGGGGCAAACAGGCTGTTCGGACGCAGCATGCCCTGTGTGCCGATGTTGTTCAGCTTGTCGAGCGAGACGGTGCGCGCGCGGGCCAGCACGGGGATCAGGTCCGTCGCGGGCTGCTCCCAGATATCGATCTCGCCCGCCTGCATCGCCGCGGCGACGGTCGAGGCATCGGGGATGTTGCGCCACTCGACGCGGTCAACCTTGACGACACGCCCGCCGGCGAGGCCCGAGGGAGGCTCATTGCGCGGCACATAGTCGGGGTTGCGGTCATAGACCACCACCTGCCCGGCCATCCAGCGCTCGCGGTTGAAGCGGAACGGTCCGGAGCCGACCGTGGCGGTGATCGGACGCGCCGGATCGGTCTTCGCGTCCTCCTCGCGCATGATCACCGGGATCTGCCCGACCGCCGAGCCGAGCGCGTATTCCATCAGGCCGAAGGGGCGCTGCAGCACCATGCGGAACGTCTTCGCATCGACGATGTCGAGCGAGGCGAGCGCATCGCCGACGCGCGAGCCCACCGTGTCGCGCGCCATCCAGCGGCGCAGGCTCTGCGCGACGTCGGCGGTGGTGACGGGCTGGCCGTCATGGAACTTCAGCCCGTCGCGCAGCGTGAACGTCCAGGTCAGGCCGTCGGGCGAGACCGACCAGCGCTCGACCATCTGCGGCTTGGGCTGAAGGTTCTCGTCCCAGGCGAACAGGGTCTCGTAGATCATCAGCCCGTGCATGCGGGTGATCACCACCGAGACCGCCACAGGGTCGAGCGTGCGCAGATCGGCGTGCGGCACGACGCGCAGCACGTTGTCCTGGGCGATGGCGGGTGCTGCAAGCACGCACGCGGCCGCCGCCGCGAGCATGGTTCGGCGCAGGGTCATGGTCGGTCCTTCCCCGTTGGTCAGGCGCGCTGGAAGGTGAACACGCGGCAGCGGTTGGTGATAATCCGGCATGCGTCGGCGGCGAAGGCGACGCAGGGCCGCAGCACCCAAGGCCCGTCGGCGCGGTGCCCGAGCGCGCCGTCGCCGAGCGGGGCGAGCGGCATCGCGGTCCGCAGCGGGCCGGCGCCCATGGTCAGTGTCGCCCTGCCGTCCGCGACCGCGACCTCGAACGCGGCGCCGAGCGCGTCGTTGCCCCAGCGTCCCGCCCAGGCAGGATCGGGCGCGGCGTCGCGCGGCACAGGGACGAAGCGGCGCGCGACGTGGTTGATCTCCCCGGCGATCGCGCCGCCCGCGTGACGCAGCCGGATCCACATATACGGGCTGCGCGACACCGCCCAGCCGTCGCCCGCGTCGAAGAGCTGCTCCGCGGCGCCGAGGAACGTCACGCGCCCGCCCGCGCACTCGATCCAGAACGGCGATCCGTCCGCGGCGGCGAACAGCCCGTCCGGCAGCGCGGTGGCGGCTTGCGGCAGGGTCGCGCCGAGCCCGGCGGCGATCACGTCGAGGGCGACCCCGAGCGGATCGGTGTCCTCGCGGTTCGACAGCAGCACGATGCCGATGCCGTGCTCGGGGGCGATCAGCACATGGTTCTTGAATCCCGGCAGCGATCCGCCGTGCCCGTAGAGCGGGATGCCGAGGAAGGGCGCATGGGCGATGCCGAGGCCGTAGCCCGTTTCGCGCCCATCGGTGAGACGCCGGCGTGCGGCGAGGCGCGGCAGCAGGTCCTGCACGGGGGCGCGCTCGGCGAGCAGCGCGGCAAGCCAGGTCGCGAGATCGCGTGCCGAGCCTGCGAGCCCGCCCGAGGCGGAGAGATGCGTGCCGTAGCGGCCCGAATGCCAGGCGCCGGCGTCGTCGCGCCAGTAGCCGGTGGCGAGCTGCGGCACCGGATCGGTCCAGTCCTCGGGGAAGTGGACGGAGGCGAGGCCGAGCGGCGCGAAGAACGTCTCGCGCCAGGCCGCGCCGAGCGGGCCCACGCGCGGCTCGAGCGCATGCTGCATCCAGCGATAGCCGGTGTTGGTGTAGGAGATCTCGCTGCCGCACGGATAGTTCAGCGCGTCGATCGCGGCGGTGAACCGATAGAGCGCGTCGCGCGTGTGCGTCGCGGTCCAGGGCACGCCGAGCTGCCACAGCGCCTCCATCGCGTCGGGGATGCCGCCGGTCATGTCGAGCGCGCGGCCGACCGGCACCGCGGCCGGCGCGGGCGCGAGCTCGGGAAGATGTGCCCCGAGCGGATCATCGAGCCCGATCCCGCCCTCGCGCAAAACGAGCGCAGCGAGCACGTGCTTGGTGATCGAGGCCCAGCGGAACGCCGTGTCGGGCGTGATCGCGAGCGCGTGGTCGAGGCTCGCCAGCCCGCCGCAGGCGGTGGCGCGCGGGCCGTCGCGGTCGAACAGCACGATCGCGCCGCCGGGTCCGCGCGCCGCGGCCCAGGATGCGGCGACCGCGTCGGCGTGCGCCTGCGCGCGGGCGAGATCGAACGGCATTAGGGGCTCCTTGGTCAGCGGCGGCCGAACAGGCGTTCCAGCTCGGCGCGCGTCAGGCGGATCCAGGTGGGGCGGCCATGGCTGCACGTGCCGCTGTTCGGTGTCGCCTCGATCTGGCGCAGCAGCGCATCCATCTCGGCGGGCGCGAGGCGGCGGCCGGCGCGCAAGGAGCCGTGGCAGGCCATGCGCGCCAGCACCGCATCGATCCGCACGCGCAGCATGGTCGTCTCACCGCTGTCGGCCAGTTCCTCGGCGATGTCGCGCAGCAGCGCCGCCGCATCGCAGCCGGCGAGCGGAGCCGGCACCGCGCGCAGCAGCACGGCGCCCCCGAACGGCTCGACCGCGAGGCCGAGACGCGCGAGCTCATCCGCGCGCGCGAGCACCGCCTCGGATGCGGCGGGCGAGAGCTCCACCACCTCGGGCGAGAGCAGCGTCTGCGGCGCCACACCTCCCTGGTCGAGCGCGCGCTTCAGCGCCTCGTGCGCGAGGCGCTCGGCGGCGGCGTGCTGATCGACCAGCACCACCGCGCCGTCAGCCGTCTCCGCGACGATGTAGGTGTTGAGCAGCTGCGCGCGCGCGGCCCCCAGCGGGTGCTCGGGCGTCGGCGGAGCGGCGGG
>CAZHMM010000036.1:0-27883 GCA_964533585.1 uncultured Elioraea sp. | reverse complement strand
GCCGCGGAAGAAGTCGACGCGGATGTCGCGGTTCTGGCGGATCAGATGGCGCATCGCGTCTCCCTGCCGCGGCGCGGCGCTGTGCTGGCCGAGCGGGGCGACATCATGCGCCGACCCCGTCCGGCCTCGGCGTGCCGTCCGGCGATCCGGTGGCGCGCGGCGGCTCCTCGGTCAGCGCGATGCGGCGATGGAACCGGTGTCCGGCGACCGGACGGTGCGTGACCGTGACGACCGCGGTGTCCGGCAGGCGCGTGACCAGCAGGTTCATCAGCCGCTCCTCCGTGGCGGCATCGAGGCCGCTGGTCGCCTCATGCATCAGCAGCCAGCGCGGCCGGTGCAGCAGGGCGCGGGCGAAACCGAGACGCTGCTGGTCCTCCACGCCGAGCTCCTCGTCCCATGCGGCGGCCGTGGCGAGCCGCGGCACGAGATGCCCGAGCCCGGCATCCACCATCGCCTGGGCGACCTCTCCGGGCGGGAAGCTCGCCACCTCGCGCGGCGCGGCCAGCAGCTCCGCGAGCGGCGCCTCGGCGAGATAGGGGCGATCGGACATGAAGAAGGGCTGCACATCGTCGGGCAGTTCGATCCGGCCGGCGCCCCAGGGGGACAACCCGGCGATCGCCCGGAACAGGGCGGTGGCGGCCTGCGGCGTCGTCTCGATCAGCACCCGCTCGGCCGGCCGGATCTCGGCATCAAGGTGCGCGACCAGCACCTCGCCCGCCGCCGAGACCAGGCTGAGATCACGGAACGCGAGGCCAGGGCCGTTCTCGGGCACACGGCGCAGGCGGCCGGGCTCGTCGTCGTACTGGCCGTCGACCAAGTCGGAGACCGCATCGTAGAGGCGCAGCACCCGCTCCGCCGAGGCCTCCCATTCGGCGATCGCGGGGTAGTTGTCCGAGATCCAGGAGAGGGCGGCGGTCACCTGCCCGAAGGCGAGGGCCACCTGCATCATCGTGCCCAGGCTCATCTCGCCGCCGAAATGCCGGGGCGCGAGCAGCAGCAGGGGCAGGACCAGGGTGAGCTGGGTGTAGCCGGAGGACAGGAAGACGAGCTTGCGGAACGAGGCGGTCTGCTCGGCCCAGGCCGCGCGCACGACATCGAACGCCGCCGCCATCCGTGCCCGTTCCGCCGCCTCCGAGCCGGTCAGCGCGATCGTCGGCGAATTCGCGAGCGCGTGCAGCAGCCTGGCCCGGTGGCCGGCCTCGGCCTGCTGGCGGCGGTCGGTCGCGCGGACCAGCGGATGGCCGATCCTGGTGGTCAGCGTGGCGCCGGCGGTGGCGTAGAGCAGCGCGACCCAGACCATGTGGCCCGGCAGGGTGATCGAGATCGGCCCGAGCGTCAGGGTGAGTGGGCCGGAGACGAACCAGAGCACGCCGACGAACAGGATCAGCTGCAGGATCGCGTAGAGCAGCGAGGCGAGAAAATCGACCACCATCTCGCAGACGATCCGTCCGTCCTCGGCGATCCGGCCGTCCTCGTTGTCGTGTTCGCCGGGCAGCGCGCGCAGGCGGTAATGCCGTCCATCCGCCATCCAGGCATCGCGGACGGTGCGGGTCAGGTGCAGGCGGAGCTCGATCTGCAGGCCGCGCCGGAAGTTGATGCCTGCGGCCTGCACCACCATCAGGCCAAGCACAATGGCGCCGAAGATCGCGGCCTGGGTCATCAGCCCAGGCATCGACTTGCGCTCGACGATGTCGAAGAAGTCCGCGTTCCACGCGTTCAGCCGCAGCATCAGCAGCACCTGGGCGACCGTCGTCGTGATCACGGCGGCGAGCAGGGCGAGGGCCCGCCAGCGCGCCCGGGTGGCGAAGATGCCGCTCAGCAGACGGAGCATGCGGATCGCGTCCGGTCCCGGGCGCGGGCGGGCGAGGGTGCGGGCGCGCGCCTCGGCGTGGCGCGCGAGGCGGTCCTTCACGTCCGCCGGGTGGTCGATCTGCATCGCGCGGGGTCCGTGGGAAACGGGCGGTCTGGCGTGGCGGGAGGGTGGGACGCGGGCGGCGCGATCGTGCGCATGGGCAACGATATGCGGCAAGACAGCGCGGCCCGCCCCTCACGAGCCCGTGCGGGGCGGGTCAGCCGGGGATGCGTTCGATCGCCGCGCCGCAGGCGGCGAGCTTCGCCTCCACCCGCTCGTAGCCGCGGTCGAGGTGGTAGACGCGGCTCACCACCGTCTCGCCCTTGGCCGCGAGCCCCGCCAGCACCAGACTGACCGAGGCGCGCAGGTCGGTCGCCATCACCGGCGCGCCCGACATCGCGGGCACGCCGCGGATGATGGCGGAGGCGCCGTGCACGTTGATCCGCGCGCCCATCCGGTTGAGTTCGGGCACGTGCATGAAGCGGTTCTCGAAGATGGTCTCGGTCACCATCGACGCGCCGTCGGCGACGCACATCAGCGCCATGAACTGGGCCTGCATGTCGGTCGGGAAGCCCGGATAGGGCTCGGTCATCACATCGACGCCGTGCAGCCCGTTCAGCCGCTTCACCGCCAGCCCGCCCTCGGTCTCGGCGATCTCCACCCCGGCCTCGCGCAGGATGCGCACCACCGCGCCGAGGTGGTCGAGCTTCGCGTTCGCCAGCACCACCTCGCCGCCGGTGATCGCCGCCGCACAGGCATAGGTGCCGGTCTCGATGCGGTCGGGGATGATCGCATGGGTCGCGGCGTGCAGGCGGGCCACGCCGGTGACAGTCAGCCGGTCCGTGCCGATGCCCTCGATGCGCGCGCCCATGGCGGACAGGCACTGCGCGAGATCCTCGATCTCCGGCTCGCGCGCCGCGTTCGCCAGCACCGTCGTGCCCTCGGCCAGGCTGGCCGCCATCAGCAGGTTCTCGGTCGCGCCGACCGAGACGAAGGGAAAGACGATCTTCGCGCCGTGCAGCCCCGTCGGCGCGCGCGCGGTGACGTAGCCGCCCTCGAGCAGAATCTCGGCGCCCATCTGCTCGAGGCCCTTGAGGTGCAGGTCGATGGGCCGGGTGCCGATGGCGCAGCCGCCCGGCAGCGACACCCGGGCCTCGCCGCAGCGCGCGACCAGCGGTCCGAGCACCAGCACCGAGGCGCGCATCTTGCGCACGATGTCGTAGGGCGCCTCGGTGCTGGTGATCGCCCCGCCGATCGAGAGCGTGCGGCCGTCATTGTCGCGCCGCTCCACCGCCACGCCATGCTGGGTCAGCAGCAGCGCCATGGTGTCGATGTCGGCGAGACGGGGAACGTTGGTCAGCGTCAGCCGCTCGTCGGTCAGCAGCCCCGCCGCCATCAGCGGCAGCGCGGCGTTCTTCGCCCCGCCGATCGGAATCGTGCCCGAGAGCGGGGTGCCGCCGCGAATCCTGATCCGGTCCATCTCAGACGATCCTCAACCTACAGCCGGGGAAGGGCGACACCGCGCTGGCGCATGTACTTGCCCGCGCGGTCGGCGTAGCTGGTCTCGCACACCGACTCGCCCTTGAGGAACAGGAACTGGCAGATCCCTTCCCCGGCGTAGATCTTGGCCGGCAGCGGCGTGGTGTTGCTGATCTCGATCGTCACCTGACCCTCCCACTCGGGCTCCAGCGGGGTGACGTTCACGATGATGCCGCAGCGCGCATAGGTGGACTTGCCGAGGCAGATCACCAGCACCTCGCGCGGGATGCGGAAATACTCGACGGTGTGGGCGAGGGCGAAGCTGTTGGGCGGGATCACGCAGACCTCCGCCTCGCGATCGACGAAGGAGGCGGGGTTGAACGCCTTCGGATCGACGATCGCGGACTCGACATTGGTGAAGATCTTGAACGCGTGCCCCACCCGGGCGTCATAGCCGTAGGACGAGAGGCCGAACGAGATCATCCCCTCGCGCGTCTGCTTCTCGACGAACGGCTCGATCATGCCGTGCTCGACGGCCATGCGGCGGATCCAGGTGTCGGGCATGATGGGCATGGCGCGGCTCCAGGGGATGGGCGGGCGGTCTAGCCCAGGGGGCGGGTGGGCTCAATGTAGGGCCGACGCCCGACGGGCTCGGCGGCCGCACCGTAGCGACGCCGCGCGCCATCGGCTGGGTTCGGGCCAGAGCGGGGTCCGCCATGGCCACGATCCCCCGCGCCGGGCATGCGGGCCCAAGCCTCGGCGTGGACCTACGCGCAACAGCCGGTCGCGACCAGACCGACCGCCAGGGTCATGCCGTCGCAGCCGGATCGAACGCCGCCATCGCGGCAGCGACTGCTTCGGCGACCGCGCGCGTGCCGGCCGTCCCGCCGTGCTCGGGGGTGATGAGCCTGCCGGTCGCAAACGCGGCATCGACCGCGCGCCGGATCAGGGTTCCCGCCCGCAGCGCGCGCGGCTCGCCGTGCCGCTCGCCCAGCCACTCCAGCATCATGGCACCCGACAGGATCATCGCGGTCGGGTTGGCGATCCCCTGACCGGCGATGTCCGGCGCCGAACCGTGGCAGGGCTGGAACACCGCGTGCGCGTCGCCGATATCGGCCGAGGGCGCATAGCCCATGCCCCCCATCAACGCCGCGCCGAGATCGGAGATGATGTCGCCGAACATGTTCTCGGTCAGCATCACGTCGAAGTCCCAGGGCCGGCGCACCAGGTCGAGCGCCATCGCGTCGATGTAGTGGTGCGCGGCCTGCACGTCCGGATGCGCCGCCGCGCGCTCGTCGAACACGCGGCGGAAGAACGCGAAGGAGGTGAACACGTTCGCCTTGTCGACGCAGGTCACCAGGTTCTTGCCGCCGCGCCCGCGCCGGCTCCGCGCAAGGTTGAAGGCGAAGTCGGACAGCCGCGCCGTGGTCGCGCGCGTGATCACCAGCGTATCGCGCGCCTCGGCGTCGTTCCGCACCTCGCCCCGTCCGCGCGACCAGAACAGGCCCTCGGTGGATTCGCGCAGGATGACGAGGTCGATCGTCGCTGCACGCGGATCGGCGAGCGGGATCTTCACGCCCGGGATCACCCGCACCGGTCGCACACCGGCATAGAGGCCAAGATCGAAGCGGAGATCGAGCTGCGGCGCGATCTCGGTGCCGTCGGGGTAGCGGATCGCCGGATCGCCCATGGCGGCGAGCAGGATCGCGTCCGCCGCCCGGCAGGCCGCCATCGTCGCCTTGGGCAGCGCCTCGCCGGTGTCGCGCCAGCAGACCGCGCCGGCGGGATGCGCCTCGGTCGCGAGCGCGAGCCCGACGCGCTCGGTCGCCGCGCGCAGCAGCCCGAGCGCGGGCGCCATCACCTCCGGGCCGATGCCGTCGCCCGGCAGCACGGCAATGCGGAAACTGGAGGTCATCGGGGGCTCCTGGCGGCGCGGCACTGTGCCGGCGCATACGGGCTCCCGCTGATCCCCGCCAGCCCGCTGGCCCTGCCCTTGTGCCCGCCGGGGGCGGCTGCAATCCTCCCCGCCAGCCAGCCGCGGGGGAGGGGACGATGTGGGAGGTGTTCGCCGTCAAGTATGCCGAGAACACCGGGCGGCGGCGGCGCAACCACTTCATCGTGCAGGACGACCTGCACGACACGCCGCATCCGATCTTCTACTACGTCTGGGCCGCGCGCCGGGGCGACCAGGTGGTGGTGTTCGACACCGGCTTTGCCCGCGAACTCGCCGCCCCGCGCGGCGCCACCTACGAGCGCACTCCCGCCGAGGCGCTGGCCGCGATCGGCATCGACGCGGCCGCGGTGCGCGACGTCGTCATCACCCATTTCCACTACGACCATGCCGGCGGCATCGGCGCCTTCCCCAACGCCCGCTTCCACGTGCAGGACGCCGAGATGGCCTATGCCACCGGCCGCTGCATGCTGCACGCGCATCTGAAGAAGCCGTTCATCTGCGAGGACGTCACCGCGCTCGTGCGCGCGCTCTATGACGGGCGGGTGGTGTTCCACGACGGCGACGCCGAGCCCTGGCCGGGCATCCGGCTGATGCGCATCGGCGGGCACTCGGCGGGGCTGATGTCGGCGCGGATCGAGACCGCCGACGGGCCGGTCGTGCTCGCCTCCGACGCCGCGCATTTCTGGGAGACGCTGGCCGGCGAGCCCTTCCCGATCGTCTATGACATGCGGGCGGTACTGGAGGGCTACCAGCGCCTGATCCGCGAGGCGGGGGGGGAGGCGAACCGCGTCGTGCCGGGGCACGATCCGGCGGTGATCCGCCGCTATCCTTCGGCCGGGCCTGGCTTGGAGGGGGTGGCCGTCCGGCTTTCCGGCCCGGCCGCCTGATCCGCCCGCGCGCGCGCCTGCGCCTTGCGTCGGCGCAGGTTCTCGCGCAGTGCCGCGGCGCGCCGGGCGGCGCGGGCTTCGGCCTCGCTGCGGCCGCGCGCGCTCAATCGTGGCGGAGGCTTGTCCGTCATCCTCTGATCTCGTGCGATGCTGCCGCCGCCGTCAAGCGGAGCCGTCGGAGTCGGGATGCGCGTTCTGCTGATCTACTGCCACCCGCGCGCGGACAGTTTCTGCGCCGCCCTCCGCGATGCCGTGCGCGAGGCACTGGCGGCGCGCTCGCATGCCGTGGAGCTGGTCGATCTCTACGCCGAGGGCTTCACCCCCGCCCTCTCGGCCGAGGAGCGTGCGGCCTACAACACCGAGGGCGGCAACCTCGCCGGCGTCGAGGCGCATGTCGCCCGGCTGCGCGCGGCCGACGCCTTGGTGCTGGTCTATCCCACCTGGTGGTACGGCATGCCGGCGATGCTGAAGGGCTGGTTCGACCGGGTGTGGGTGCCGGGCGTGGCCTTCCGCCTCGGCGACGGCCCGATCGAGCCGTTGCTGACCAACATCCGCCGCATCGCGGTGGTGACGACCTATGGCAGTCCGCGTTGGCTGCTCTGGTATCTCGGCTGGCCGGACCGGCTGCTGTTGGGGCGGGGGTTGCGGCGGCTCTGCGCGCGCGGCTGTCGGCTGGAGTGGCTGTCGCTGACCTGGATGGACCAGCGGGAGCGTCGTGATCTGGAGGCGTTCCGCGACCGGGTGGCGGGGCATTTCGCCCGCTGGTGAGCGTGGTGGTGCGGGGGTCCGGGGGTAGGGCCCCCATCGCGGCCAGCCGCGATGGGACCCATGAGCGTCGCCCCCCGGTCACTTTATCACTTTATGCTTTTATTCCTTTATCCGGCCCGCCGGGGCGGCGCGGGGAGGGGCGGCCGACCGCCGGCGCAGCGACGGTAGCAGCGTGCTGCGTCAGAAGTGGACGTAGCGCCGCTCAGCGCCAGGCGATCACCCGGCGGGTGGTCCGGTCCACTCCGCCACCTGTGCCTCCTGCCGCAGCCGCAGCCGTCGGAACTCCAGCGCCGCGAAGATCTCGTCCAGATCTGGCTCGCGGTCCTTGGCGATCGGCAGGCTAGTGCGGGCCTCCTCCACGAAGCGGAGCCGCAGCGCGGCATCCGCCGTCAGATAGGCTTCGTCCCACCACGCCAGGATGGCGGGCCGCGCCGCCGCGAGCACCGGAGCGGCAGCAAGGCGCTCGCGCTTGTTCCGTTGATTGATCGTCCGCGAGGTCGGCATGAGGTTCCACAGATCGTTGCACGCCCACGCCGACCACGGCAGGCAGTGGTCGATGTCGATCGCCTCCGCGCCGAGCGGCCGGCCGGTCCAGACGCAGTGGACCTCTCCGCCGCCTGCGATCCGCGCGAGCGCGAGCTGCCGGACGAACCGAGTGTCACGCTCGGGCTCTATCCAGCGCAGCGCCGTCATCACGTCGCCGGCCGGGAGCGCACGGCCCGCCCGCTCGGCGTAGCCCACCGTGAGCCGCGTCCATTCCGCCACCAACATGGGCTCGATCCAAGCACTCATCCGCCGCAGCGCCTGCCACACCGCGAGCGGCACCCGCGTCGTGCCGTAGGCCCAAAGCGACTCCTCCGTCGTCGCGAAGGCCGCGCTGCGCGCCGGGATGCGGTCGTACTTGGTCGGAAACACCGGCGCGTCGTCGGCGAAGGTGAGGTGGGTTGCCGGCATCCTCGCGATCGTGCGTGCCGCGTCGCCCAGCGCAAGCCGGAGCGCCGCGGCCGTCTCGCCGGCGAACAGCGCTCCGGGCCGCAGCTCTCCGGGAGCCAATGCGGCAAGCCCGCGGAATGCCTCGCGCGCGAACGCAGGCGCCGCGCCCGGGCGCTCCGGCATCTGCGGCAGGTTGCGCTCCAGCAGGGGCTTGAACATCCTGATCCAGTAGAGCGCGACCAAGCCAAGCGGCAGCTCCACGTGTTCGTCCGCCTCGCGCGCCACGTTCGCGGACGCATCGGCGATCCGCGCGATCGCGCGCAGGAGCGCGAGCTTGTAGGTGGCCGCCTTCTCCTGCCGCAGGATCACGCCGCGCAGCAGGGGCAGGGCGCCCGCCCCATCATCCGGCAGATCGAGGATCACCGTCTGCCAACGCACGCCTTCGCGCCCCTGAAGGTCGTCGCGTCGTTCGGTCGCCACCCGGAGCGCGAGCCCGAACTCAAGCCCCAGCCGTTCAACCTCGTGCGCATCGACGGGCCACATCGGTCGGGCGTCCGGTGCCGGTCCGTGCCGGAGCGTCAGCACCATCCGTCCGCCGGGCTTCAGCAGCGTCGCGAGCTTGCGCATCGCGCGCCGGCGATCCTCCGGCGCGACGTGCATCCAGACGCCGCTGAGCCAGACGAGGTCGAAGGCGAGGCCAAGACGATGCACGCCCGCGAGCGCTGGAAGGCGATCATCGAGCCAGCGTATGCGGGGCGAGCCGTGCCGCCGCGCCGCCTCACCGCGCAGCGACGCGGCGGGCTCGGCCGCCAGAACATCCCAGCCCTGCTCGGCAAACCACGCTGCGTCCCGCCCGCTGCCCGCTCCCACATCCAGCACGAGTCCAGCGGGGCGCGGCAGGAACGGCACCGCATCACGGTGGATGTCGGCGAAACCGAAGGCTTCGTAGGCTTCGGTGAACTCGCGGAAGCCGCGATCGTAGGGTCCGATCGTGTCCGTCGTCATCAGCGCCGAGCATAGCGCACCAGGGGACGAAGTGAGGCTTTCCCGCTCCCCCACACCCCCATCCCCTTACCCCGCCGTGACGTTGTTCTCGCGAATCACCTGCCGCCACCGCGCCACCTCGCGGCCGACGAAATCCTGCATGAACCCCGGCTCCATGTTCGTCCCCTCGAACCCCAGCTCCAGCATCCGCGCACGCACCTCCTCCAGCGCCAGCACCGCGCGCAACTCCGCATTCCACCGCTCGACGATCGCCCCCGGCACACCCGCCGCCGCCGCGAACCCGAACCAGTTCACCGCCGACGCATCGCCCAACCCCACCTCGCCGAAATGCGGCACATCCGGCAACGCCGCCGACCGCGCCGCCGCACTCACCGCCAACGGCCGCAAACGCCCCGCCCGGATATGCCCGATCGCCGCCGGCATCGTCTCCAGGATCGACGGCACCACATTCGCCAGCACATCGATCAGCGCCGGCCCCGCACCGCGATACGGCACGAAATTCAACTCGATCCCCGCCACGCGCTGGAACTGCAACCCGATCAGGTGCGACGCCGTGCCGTTGCCGCCATACGCCATCGCCAGGTCGCCAGGCTTCGCCTTCGCCGCCGCCACAAACTCCTGCAACGTCCGCGCCGGATGCGTCGGATTGACGCAGACCACCATCGGCAGCGACCCGAACAGCCCGACATGGCTGAAATCGTTCTGCGGATCATAGGTGACGTTCGGGAACAGCGTCGGGCTGCTGCCATGCGGCGCGAAGTTCGACGTCATCACGAGATGCGCATCGCCACGCGCCCGCGCCAGCAGATCGGCCGCGATCGAGCCGCCCGCACCCGCGCGGTTCTCCACCACCATCGGCTGGCCGATCCTCGGGCCGAGATGCTCCGCCAGCAGGCGCGAGAGGATGTCGGCCGTGCCGGCCGGCGGGAACGGAACGATCCAGCGCACCGGCCGCTCAGGCCACGCGCCCTGCGCGCGCGACGGCAGCGCCGACAGAGTGAGTCCCAGCGCGGCCAGGCCGCGACGCGTGATCGTCGTCATGGTTCGTGTCTCCCGGACATGAGGCGCGTCATTGCGCGCCCCTGCGACTGTAGTCGGGATGACCGATCCGGCAACCAGGCACGCGATCGACGATGGCGCGGGGGAAAGGGCCATTGGCCCTCTCCCCCAACCCCCCTCTCCCTTCTACCCGCGCAACGGCAGATGCACCGCCGTGATGCGGCGGTTGCGGAGTTCAGCCCTCCAGCCGCGCCTCGATCGCGTCCCAGATATACGCCTCCAGCTGCACCCCATCGAACCGCGCCACCTCCTGCAATCCCGTCGGCGAGGTCACGTTGATCTCGGTCAGATAGTCGCCGATCACGTCGATCCCGACGAAGATCATGCCCTGCTCGCGCAAGGTCGGACCGATGCGCTTGCAGATCTCGCGCTCGCGCTCGGTCAGCGTGGTCTTCTCCGGCCGCCCGCCGACATGCATGTTCGACCGCGCCTCGCCCGCCGCCGGCACGCGGTTGATCGCGCCCAGCGCCTCGCCGTCCACCAGGATGATGCGCTTGTCGCCCTGCCGCACCTCCGGCACGTAGCGCTGGATCACCAGCGGCTCGCGCGAACGCTCGGTGAACAGTTCGAGCAGCGCGTTCAGGTTCATGTCGTCCGACTTCACCAGGAACACCCCCGCGCCCCCGTTGCCGAACAGCGGCTTCAGGATCAGGTCACCGTGTTCGCGCCGGAACGCCATGATCTGGTCACGGTCGGCGGTGATCAGGGTGGGCGGCATCAGCTCGGGGAAGTGCGTGACGAACAGCTTCTCCGGCGCGTTGCGCACGGAGGCCGGATCGTTCACCACCAGCGTGCCGGGATGGATATGTTCGAGGATGTGCGTCGCGGTGATATAGGCCATGTCGAAGGGCGGGTCCTGGCGCATCAGCACCACGTCCATGGTGCCGAGATCGAGCTCCTCCCACGGTCCGAAGGTGTAATGATTGCCGTGCTCGCGCCTGAGCGTCAGCGGCCGCGCCTTCGCCAGCACCCGCCCGCCCGACAGCGCCAGGTGCCGCGGCAGGTAGTGCCACAGCCGGTGCCCGCGCTTCTCGGCCTCCAGCCCCAGCACGAAGGTGCTGTCGGCGTCGATGTTGATGGTCTCGATCGGATCCATCTGGATCGCGACGGCGAGGCTCTCGGCCATGGCGTGCTCTTCCCCGGGGGTTGTCGGCTGAACTTGGCGAGGCCCGCGGCGCCGGGCAAGGCCAGGCGGCGCTCACGCGGCTCTGCGCTGCGCATCGGCCGCGAAACCCCTATGGTCCTGCCATGCACCGCCGCCTCCTGATCGCCGGCCTCGCCGCCCTGCCGCTCCCCGCGCTGGCCCAGCAGTCGCGCAGCCTGCCCGGCCGCCCGCCGCCGCCCGCCGGCACACGCCAGGGCAATGCCGAGCGGTCGCCCCAGCCCGCCGCCTTGACCGACCAGGACCGCGCCGATCTCGCCCGGATCGAGACCTATCTCGACGGTGTGCGCACGCTCACCGCCCGCTTCGTGCAGCTCGACGCGCGCGGCGGCACGGCCGAGGGCACGCTCTGGCTGCAACGGCCTGGCCGCATGCGCTTCGAGTACGACCCGCCGGCGCAGATCCTGCTGGTCGCCGACGGCACCTTCGTCATCTTCCACGACAAGTCGGTGCGCCAGACCAGCCACATCCCGATCGGTGCCACGCCGCTCTCGGTGCTGCTGTCCGAGCGCATCCGCCTCACCGGCGGCGATGTCGTGCCGGTGCGGGTCGAGCGCACGGCCGGCGTGATCCAGGTGACGCTGGTGCGCGCCGGGCGCGGCGGCGAGGGCAGCATCACGCTCACCTTCAACGACCCGCCGCTCGCGCTCCGGCAATGGACGGTGGTGGACGCGCAGGCGCAGTCGGTGCGCGTCAGCCTGTTCAATCCCCAGACCGGCGGGCGGTTCGATCCGGCGCTGTTCCGGTTCGTCGATCCGGAGTTCTTCCGCCAGCAGCCGGGGAACTGAGGCCGATCACACGCCCTTCCAGGCGCGGAACCAGGCGATGAAGCGCGGGATGCCCTCGTCGATCGGCGTGGTCGGCGCGAAGCCGAAATCGGCCTGCGCGCGGGCGATGTCGGCATAGGTCTCGGCGACGTCGGCGCGCGGCTTGGCCGCGTGCTGGCGCACCGCCTGCCTGCCGAGCGCCTGCTCGATCAGCGCGATGTAGCGGTCCAGCACCTCGGAGCGGTGGTTGCCGAGATTGTAGATCCGGTGCGGCGGCCCGCCCGGCTCATCCGGCCGCGCCGCGACCGCCGGCCCCGCGTCCAGGCAACCGGTCAGCCCGGCGACGATGTCGTCGATATAGGTGAAGTCGCGCTTCAGCTTGCCCTCGCCGAACACCGTGATCGGCCGGCCTTCGGTGATCGCCTCGGCGAACAGGAAGGCCGCCATGTCGGGCCGGCCCCACGGGCCGTAGACGGTGAAGAAGCGCAGTCCCGTGCACGGAATGCCGTGCAGATGCGCGTACGCCGTCGCGATCATCTCGCCGCTGCGCTTGGAGGCGGCGTAGAGGCTGTAGGGCCGCTCCACCGGATCGGTCTCGCTGAACGGCAGCTTGGTATTGCCGCCATAGACCGACGAGGACGAGGCATAGACCACATGCGCGAGGCGCGGCAGCCGGCGCGCGAGCTCCAGCACCGTCACCTGGCCCATCAGGTTCGCATCCACATAGGCGTAGGGGTTCACCTCGGCGTAGCGCACCCCCGCCTGCGCGGCGAGATGCACGATCCGGTCGATCGTCGGGTGCGCCTCGGCGAGGCCGAGCACCGTCTCGCGGTCGGCGAGGTCGCCGCGCACCATGGCGAAGCCGGGATCGCGCGCCAGCACCGCGAGCCGGGCTTCCTTCAGCGTCGGGTCGTAATAGGCGTTGACCGAGTCGAACCCGACGACGCGCTCGCCGCGCGCCAGCAGGGCGCGGGCCAGGTGGAAGCCGATGAACCCGGCCGCGCCGGTGAGCAGGATCGTCATGCGCCGCCCGATACAGGCCGGCCGGCCCGCCGACAAGTCAGACCAGGTGACAGGCGACGCGATGCCCGGCCGCGACCGCCCGCAGCGCCGGCACGGCCTCGGCGCAGCGGGGCTCGGCGAGCGGGCAGCGGGTGCGGAACCGGCAGCCCGAGGGCGGCGCGGTGGGCGAGGGGATCTCGCCGCGCAGCACCACGCGCGCGCGTTTCTCGCCACCCGGATCGGGCACCGCCGACAGCAGCGCCTGGGTGTAGGGGTGCAGCGGTGCCGCGAACAGCGTCTCGCGCGGCGCCTGCTCCACCACCACGCCGAGATACATCACCGCCACCTCGTCGGCCATGTGCCGCACCACCGCGAGGTTGTGGCTGATGAACAGCATCGACAGCCGCCGCTCGCGCTGCAGGTCGCGCATCAGGTTCAGCACCTGCGCCTGCACCGAGACATCGAGCGCCGAGACCGGCTCGTCGGCGACGATCAGCGCCGGGTCGAGTGCCAGCGCACGCGCGAGCCCGATGCGCTGGCGCTGCCCGCCCGAGAACTGATGCGGGTGGCGCGCGGCGTGGTGTGCGGCGAGCCCCACCGCATCGAGCAGGCGGCGCACCCGCCGCGTCCGCTCGGCGGCATCGCCGATGCGGTGGATCAGGAACGGCTCCTCGAGGATCTCGCGCACGGTCATGCGCGGATCGAGCGAGCCGAACGGGTCCTGGAACACGATCTGCATCCGCCGGCGCAGCGCGCGCAGCCGGGCCGCGTCGGCCGCGCGCACATCCTCGCCGGCGAACAGGATGCTGCCCTGATCCGCCTCGATCAGCCGCAGCACCAGCCGCCCGGTGGTGGACTTGCCGCAACCGGACTCGCCGACCAGGCCGAGCGTGCCGCCCTCGGGCACGTCGAGGTCGATCCCGTCCACCGCGCGCACGGGGGGCGGGGCGTCGCGGAACAGCCCGCCGCGGCCGCGGAAGTGCTTCACCAGGCCGCGCACCGACAGGATCGGCGTCACGGCGCGGCGTAGCCGGTGAGGCGGATGCACGCTGCGGCGCGTTCGTCGCCCGCCTGGAGCAGCCTCGGCAGCGCGGCCTCGCACGGCGCCTTGGCGTAGCCGCAGCGCGGCGCGAAACGGCAGCCGGGCGGCAGCGCGAAGGGCGGCGGCACCTGGCCCGGGATCGAGGCCAGACGCTCCGCCGTCGTATCGAGCCGCGGCAGGCTGGCGAGCAGCCCCTCGGTGTAGGGATGGCGCGGTGCGGCGAACAGCGCCTCCGCCGGCGCGGTCTCGACCACCCGCGCGGCATACATCACCGCCACCCGGTCGGCGAAGTCGGACACCACGCCCAGATCATGCGTGATCAGGATCACCGCCATGCCGAGCTCGGCGCGCAGCCGGCGCAAGAGGTCGATGATCTGCGCCTGCACCGTGGCGTCGAGCGCCGTGGTCGGCTCGTCGGCGATCAGCAGGGCCGGGCGGCAGGCGAGCGCGATCGCGATCATCACCCGCTGGCGCATCCCGCCCGAGAGCTCGTGCGGATAGGCGCCGAACCGCTCGGACGCGTTCGGAATCTCGACCAGCGACAGCAGCCGCGCGGCCTCGGCGCGCGCGGCCGCGCCCGACATCGCGCCGTGCCATCGCAGCGCCTCGGCGATCTGGTGCCCGACCGTGAACACCGGGTTCAGGCTGGTCATCGGCTCCTGGAAGATCATCGCCACGCGATCGCCGCGCACCTGGCGCATCTCGCGTTCCGTCAGCGCGAGCAGATCGCGCCCCTCGAACACCACCGCGCCCGAGATGCGGCCCGGCTCCGGCACCAGCCGCGTCAGCGCCAGCGCCGTCATCGACTTGCCGCAGCCGGACTCGCCGACGATCGCCAGCACCTCGCCGGGATCGACGCTGAACGAAACGTCCTCCACCACCGCCCAGGGGCCGAAGCGCACCGTCAGCCCGCGCACATCGAGCAGCGCGCTCATCGGATATCGACCTTCATGCGCGGATCGAGCACGTCGCGCAGCCCGTCGCCGAGCAGGTTGAGCCCGAGCACGGTGATCGCGATGGCGATGCCGGGATAGAGCGAGATCCAGGGCGCTTCGAGGATGTAGTCGCGCCCGTCGGCGATGATCGAGCCGAGCGAGGGCGTGGGCGGGGGCGGGCCCACGCCGATGAAGGACAGCACCGCCTCGGCCAGCACGGAGAGGGCGAAGATGTAGGTGCACTGCACGACCAGCGGGGTGAGGCTGTTGGGCAGGATGTGACGCGCGAGGATGCGCCCGTGCCCGGCCCCGAGCGCGCGCGCCGCCTCGACATAGTCGAGCTCGCGCACCACCAGCACCGAGGCGCGCACGATCCGCGCCGTGCGCGGCGTGTAGGCGACGCTGAGCGCGATCGCCGCGTTCATCTCCGACGGACCGAGTGCGGCGGCGAGCGAGATCGCGAGCAGGATGCCGGGGAACGCCATCAGCCCGTCCATCACCCGCATCACCGGCCCGTCGAGCCGGCGGAAATACCCCGCCGCGGCGCCGATCAGCCCGCCGAGGATGCCGGTCGCCAGCACCACCATCAGGCCGATGCGCAAGGAAACGCGGGTGCCGTGGATGATGCGGCTCAGGATGTCGCGGCCGAACCGATCGGTGCCGAGCAGGTGGATGTGGTTCGGCGCGCCGAGCCGGTAGCGGAAATTGTTGCGCAGCGGATCGTGCGGCGCGATCCAGTCCGCCGTCAGCGCGGCGAGCACGATCAGGCCGAACAGCACCAGCCCGACCACGACGCCACGATGCGACAGCAGTCGCGCGACGAGCGACGGCCCCTCGGGCTCCGCGCTATCGTCGGTCGTAGCGGACGCGGGGATCGACGGCGGCATAGAGCAGATCGACGGCAAGGTTCACGGCGACGAAGATCGTCGCGGTCAGCAGCAGGCCTCCCTGGATCACCGGATAGTCGCGGCGCTGGATCGCGCCGATGATCAGCCGCCCGACCCCGGGCAGGCTGAACACCTGCTCGATCACCACCGCACCACCGAGCAGGATGCCGGTGGCGACGCCGGCGACGGTGAGCACCGGCACCAGCACATTGGCACCGGCGTGCTTGGCCACCACCACCCAGCCGGGCAGGCCCTTGGCGCGCGCGGTGCGCACGAAGTCCTGGCGCAGCACGTCGAGCATGCTCGCCCGCGT
Source organism: uncultured Elioraea sp. (assembly GCA_964533585.1). Classification (GTDB taxonomy): domain Bacteria; phylum Pseudomonadota; class Alphaproteobacteria; order Acetobacterales; family Acetobacteraceae; genus Elioraea. The sequence goes on along the minus strand of CAZHMM010000036.1, from coordinate 11,838 downwards.
GATGCGCGCGAGCAGCCCCATCTGGGTCAGCGCCAGGCAGCCCGCGGGCATCGCCATCGCGCGCAGCCAGCCGAGCGGGTCCTCGGCGAAGGGCACGTAGCCGCCGGTCGGCAGCCAGCCGAGCTGCACCGCGAAGATCCAGATGAACACCAGCCCGAGCCAGAAATCCGGCAGGCTGAGGCCGACCAGCGCGGTCGCCATCACGCCCTGGTCCGACCAGGTGTTCGGTCGCACCGCCGCGATCATGCCGGCGAGCACGCCGAGCAGGATGGCGAAGATCAGCGCGAGGAAGGTGAGCGACAGCGTGACCGGCAGCCGCTCCAGGATCGCCTGGGTGACGGACTGGCGCAGCAGCACGCTCTCGCCGAGATCGCCGCGCAGCAGCAGCGCGGCGTACCAGTCGAGCATGCGTTCCAGGATCGGCTTGTCGAGGCCGAGCTGGGTGCGCAGCCGCGCCAGCTCCTCGGCGGTGGCGGACGGCCCCGCCATCTCGCTCGCCATGTCGCCGGGCACGAGCGCGATGATCGCGAAGGCGACCAGCGAGACGACGAACAGGACGGGGATGGCGGAGACCAGCCGCCCGAGCGTGTAGCGCAGCACGCGGCCGACGGGTCCTCTAGCCGCGGGTCACGCGGGCGAGGCCGCCGGCCCCAAGCCGCCTGGCCGGCAGCGCGCCGATCCGCGCAGCCGCCTGCGGTGCCGTGACGCTCCGGCGCTTCATTCCCTGCCCCCTCGTGCGGACCATCGACGCCATGCAACAATGCGACGCCACATCGAGGTGATCAACGGCCAATCGGCCCTGCGCGGCGCGCGTGATCGGCACGGCCCGATCGTCAGGAGAGGCCCGATCGCCAGGAAAGGACGGACCGACATGACATCTGTGATCCGCTCGATCACGTCGAGCGCCGCGGACGAGGCGGAGTGGGCGCTGCGCTGCGACATGGCGGCGATCTTCCGGCTCTGCGCCCGCTTCGGCTGGAGCGAGAAGCTCGGCAACCACAACAGCGTCATGCTGCCGGGCGAGGAGCCGTTGTTCCTGATCAACCCGCGCGGCCACCTGTTCTGCGAGCTGCGCGCCTCCGACCTGATCGTCTGCGACCTCGACGGCCGCGTGATCAGCGGGCGGGGCGAGCTGCGCAAGGTCGCCTTCCACATCCATGCGCGCATCCATCTCGGCAACCCGAACGCCGTCGCGGTGATCCATGTGCACCCGCAATACCTGACCGCGCTGTCGATGATCGACGGTGGCCGTCTGGCGCTGGCGCACCACAACAACCTGATCCTGAACGACCGCGTCGCCTACGACACCGAGGGCTACGCGCCGGTCGACGACAACGAGGAGGGCGACCGGATCGCCGGGCTGCTCGGGCAGAAGACGATCCTGGTGATGGCGCATCACGGCGTGACCGTGGTCGGGCCGACGCCCTGCGAGGCGTTCGACGAACTGTGCAGCGCCGAGCGGACCTGCATGTACCAGATCACGGCGATGCAGACCGGGCAGGCGCTGCGCGAGATTCCCGACCAGTACCGGCTGAACTATCTCGGCCGCTGGGGTGAGAAGCGCGACGCGCGGCTGCACCTCGATGCCTGGCGGCGCGTGCTCGACCGGCAGGAGCCGGACTACGCGACCTGACGTGCGGGGGCGGCGGCCGGGCGCGCCGGCCGCCGCCGTTTCGTCAGGCGAACCAGCAATCCCACATGCGCGGGATGCGGTTGGGCTTGTAGTTCTCCACATTCGCCCGCGTCGCCTGGACGATGCCGACATCGCCGCACTTGATGGCGATCGCCTGGTCGTACATGCGCGCCTGGAAGTCGGCGACCGCCTTCTTGCGGTCGGCCTCGGCGAGCGAGGTGGTCAGCCGGCGCTGCGCATCCTCGATGCCGGGGTCGCGCTCGTGCTGCACCGGCGCGTGGCCCGAGAAGAAGCCGACCACGCCGTAGGGGCCCTCATAGGGCTCGATCCCCATCATCAGGGTCCAGATGTGCCAGCCCTCGCGCCGCGTGCGCTGGGTGAGCGCCGACGGCCAGTCGAGCACGACGAGGCGCACATTCACGCCGATCGCCTTGAGCTGCTCCGCGGTCACCTCACCGGCCGCCTTGTGGTTGGAGAACGAGGAGTCGCAGAGCACGATGATCTCCTCGTTGCGGTACCCGGCCTCGCGCAGCAGCGCCCGCGCGCGGTCGGGGTTCTTCATGTTGTAGAGTTCCTTGCCGACATCGCCGGCGAAATAGGTCGTGCCGGGATGCTGCCAGCCATGCGTCATGCGGTAGAGCCCGTCGGTGGAGATCGCCATGATCTCCTCCAGGTCGAGCGCGGCCTGCACGGCGCGGCGGAAGGCGAGGTTGTTGGTCGGCCCCTGCGCGTGGTTCATCATCAGGGTCTGGTAGGCCCAGGGGATCATCTCGTGGGTGCGGATGTTGCGGTCGGCCCTGAGCCGCTGCGCGGCCGGCACGGCGAGCGCCTCAAGCACGTGCAGCTCGCCGGTCTGCAGCCCGGCCGTGCGCGCCCCGCCCTCGGGCATGAAGCGGATCGTGATCGCGTCGAAATGCGCGGTCTTGCGGCCGCCGAACCCGTCGCGCTCGCGGAAGTTGGTGTTCGCCGTGTAGTCGTCGAAGCGCGTGAGCCGGACATGGCTGTCCGGGCGGTACTCGACGAAGCGGAACGGCCCGGTGCCGATGATCTCGATCCGGTTCGCCTCCTTCGCCGCCTCGTCGGCCGGGATGATCGCGCAGGGCGCGCGCGGGCTGGACAGCCCGGCGATGAAGCCCGGGTAGGGCTCCTTCAGCCTGACCACCACGGTGCGCGCGTCGGGCGTCTCGATCGCGTCCACCGGGCGCATGATGAAGGCCGAGCCGCCGACCTTGCCGTAGCGCTCGAGCGAGGCCTTCACGTCGGTCGCGTCCATCACCTTGCCGTTGTGGAACTTGACGCCGGTTCGCAGGGCGAAACGGTAGCTCAGCCCGTCGGCCGAGATGTCCACGCCCTCGGCCAGATCGGGCATCGGGTTGCCCGCCTCGTCGCGGGCGAACAGCGTCTCGTAGATGTGCAGGTTGATGTTGCGGCTGGCCTGCGCCGTGGTGGTCTGCGCATCCAGGCTCGGCGGTTGGGCCTGCTGCGCCACCACCACCTCGCCGCCCCGCTTCTGCGCGATCGCCGGGGCGCCGAGCACCGAGGCGCCGATCCCTGCCACCGACGCCGCACCGAGTTGCCTGCGCGTGATCATCGCTCTCGCCTCCCATCGGTTGTGCGACGGAATGATGGCGCGGCGCGGGGCACTTGGCAAACGCCTCACGGGGCGCGACAGTCGCGGCCGCGAGAGGAGCGGGGCGTGGACGAGGCGGCTCTGTCGCCCGTGCGGGCGGAGATCGACTGGTGGGGCAGCGGCAAGCGGGAAGGCCGGCTGCGGGTGCCGCTGTCACGCAACGATTCCGGCTGGGGCACGGTGGCGATCCCGGCGGTGGTGATCGCCAATGGCAGCGGCCCGACCCTGCTGTTCACCGCCGGCAATCACGGCGACGAGTACGAGGGCCAGGTGGCGCTGCTGCGGCTGGCGCAGACGCTCGATCCGGCGGCGGTGCAGGGGCGGGTGATCATCCTGCCGGCGATGCATTTCCCGGCCGCGCGCGCGGGCACCCGGCTGAGCCCGCTCGACGGCCGCGACTTCAACCGCTGCTTCCCCGGCAATCCGCGCGGCAGCTTCGCCGAGGTGCTGGCGCACTACATCGACACGCACCTGCTGCCGATGTGCGACGCGCAGATGGACCTGCACTCGGGCGGCACGGGGATGGAGATCGTGCCCTCCGCGGTCGGGCACGTGATCGACGACGGCGGCTACATGGCACAGAGCCTGGCGATGGCGGACGCGTTCAACGCGCCGATCACGCTGCTGCTGGAGGAAGTGAACGCGGGCCCGACGCTGCTGGCGGCGGCGGAACGGCGCGGCGTGGTCGCGCTCTCCTCCGAACTCGGCGGTGCGGGCCGGCTCTCGCGCGAGGCGCTCGCGATCACCGAGGCAGGCGTGCGCAATGTGCTCCGCCATCTCGGCATCCTGGAGGGAGCGCCCGTGACGGGCGCGCATGGGCCAAGCCGGCGCATGACGGTGCCCGATCTCGCGCACTACGTGTTCGCGCCGGCGGACGGAATCTGGGAGGCGGCGGATCCGCTGGGTGCCGCGGTGCGCGCAGGGGCGCCGGCCGGGCGGCTGCACGCGATCGAGCAGCCGCTGCGCCCGGCCGAGACGCTGAGCTACGCCGCGGATGGGCTGCTCTGGTGCACGCGCGCACCCGGCCGCTGCCGCGAGGGTGATCCGGTCGCGGTGATCGCGCGCGACATGTCATAGGAGGACGATGATGACGGCGGTGGTGAAGAACCTGAGCAACAGCAAGGCCGACGAGGCGGAGTGGGCGCTGCGCTGCGACATGGCGGCGATCTTCCGCGTCTCGGCGCGGCTCGGCTGGAACGAGCAGATCGGCAACCACAACAGCGTGATGCTGCCGGGCGATGAGCCGCTGTTCCTGATCAATGCGCGCGGCTATCTGTTCCGCGAGCTGAAGGCGTCCGACCTGATCGTCTGCAATCTCGACGGCCGCGTGCTGCGCGGCAAGGGCGAGCTTCGCAAGGTCGCCTTCCACATCCATGCGCGCATCCACCTGACCAACCCCAAGGCGGTCGCGCTGCTGCACGTGCATCCGCAGTACCTGACGGCGCTGTCGATGCTGGAGGGCGGCGAGCTCGCGCTCGCGCACCACAACAACCTGATGCTGAACGACCGCATCGTCTATGACGTCGAGGGCGACGAGCCGGTGCACGACAACGAGGAGGGCGACCGGCTCGGGCGGCTGCTCGGCGACAAGTCGATCATGGTGATGGGCGGCCACGGCGTCTCGGTGGCCGGGCCGACGCCGGCCGAGGCGTTCGACGAGCTCTACATCGCCGAGCGGACGGCGATGTACCAGGTCACCGCGCTGTCGACCGGGCTGAAGCTGCGCAGCCTGCCCGAGAAGCTCCGCCGCAACTATCTCGGCCCCTGGGGCGCGAAGGTGGATGCGCGCATGCATCTCGATGCATGGCGGCGCGTGCTCGACAAGGAGGAGCCCGACTACGCGACCTGAGGGTCAGACGTCGCCGAGCAGCCGCGGCAGGAACAGCGCCACCTCGGGGACGAACAGCACGAGCATCAGTGCCGCGAGCATCGCGAGCACGAACCAGATCACCCACGGCACGGTCTGCTCGATCGAGCAGCCCGCCACCTTGCAGGTCACCATCAGGTTCACCGCCATCGGCGGGGTGAAGGCGCCGATCGCGATGTTCATGGTCAGCATGATGCCGAACCAGGTGAGGTCCCAGCCGAACTGACGCGCGATCGGCACCAGGATCGGCAGGAAGACGAGGAAGATCGAGATCGCATCGATCAGCATCCCCGCGATCAGCACGATCGCGGTGATCATCAGCTTCATCAACAGGTCGCTCTCGGTGAGCCCGAGCAGCGTGCGCGCGAGCGCGTCGAACGCGCCGACCGTCGAGCCGGCGAAGGCGAAGATCGAGGCGAGGGCGACGATGATCAGCACCACCGCCGAAATCTCCGCGCTGTCGCGCAGCGTCGCGTAGATCTCGCGCGGGCCGAGCGTGCGGTAGATCGCCGCGCCGACGAACAGGCCGTAGAACACCGCGACCACCGCCGCCTCGGTCGGCGTGAACAGCCCGGTGCGCAGCCCGCCCAGGATCACCACCGGCGCGGCGAGACCCCAGGCCGCCTCGATGAAGCTGCGTCCGAGCGGCGGACGTTGCTCGGTCGCATCGGGCAACCCAAAGCCGCCCATGCGCGCGAGCAGCACGGCCGGCACCATCAGCGCCACGCCGACCAGCACGCCCGGGATCAGTCCGCCGACGAACAGCGCAGGCACCGAGACGCCGGGCACCAGCACGGCATAGACGATCAGCGGGATCGAGGGCGGGATCAGCACCGCGGTCGAGCCGGCCGCTCCGATCAGCGAGGCGACATAGGGGCGCGGATAGTTCTGCTTCAGCATCGAGGGCAGCATGACCGCCGAGACCGCCGCCGCGTCCGCCGCGCCTGAGCCCGAGATGCCGCCGAGGATCATGCACACCAGCACCGCCACCACCGCGAGCCCGCCGCGCCGGCGTCCCACCAGCGAGGAGGCGAAGCGCACCAGCCGGTCGGCCACGCCCGAGCGCTCGAACATCATCCCGGCGAGGATGAACATCGGCAGCGCCAGCAGCGGATACTTCGCGATCCCGGTCCAGATGTTGGTGGGCAGCGCCATGATGCCGAGCTGGTGCACGCCCATCACCGCGAAGCCCGACAGCCCGAGCGCGATGCCGACCGGCACGCCGAGGAACAGCAGCAGGAAGAACGCGCCGAGCAGCAGCGCCGAGCCCTCGATCACCATGGCTCAGCCCCCCGCGCGCGCGACACGGAGCATCCGCCCGAGGATGCGCAGGCAGATCAGCACCGCCAGCACCGGCATCCACACCGTGTAGAGCCATTGCGGCACGCCGAGCCCGGGCGAGAGCACCTCGAAGCGGTACTCGTCCCACACATACCAGCCGCCGAGCCAGGCGATCGCGGCGAAGATGAAGAGGGCGGCGGCCAGCACGAGCTGCTCGATCGCGCGTGCCGCGCGCAGCGGCAGCTTCTCGGTGAAGAAGGTGAGGCGGATATGCTTGTCCGCGCCGAACGCGGCGGCCGAGCCGACCAGCGTCATGATCACCATCAGCGCGACCGAGTACTCCTCGGTGAAGGCGATCGAGACATTGGTGAAGTAGCGCGCCAGCACATTGGCGAAGGTGATCAGGGCGAGCGCGGCCATGATCGCCGCCCCGATCGCGCCCTCGATCGAGACGGGCACGCGCGGCGCTGCCTCGCCCAGCTTCAGGCCCGGCGCCTGGTGGCGGTCGGGATCGGTCATGCGCGAGGGGCGGGAACGGCGCGCCGCGCCCGCCCCGGATCCGTCAGGCGACCGCCTTGATCGTGGCCTCGGCCTTGCGCACGAGATCGGCGCCGATCCGGCTCGCCCAGGTGTCGAACACCGAGCGCGTCGCCCGCGCGAAGGCCTGCTTCTCGGCGTCCGTGAGCTCGACCGTGGCGACATTGCGCCGGGCGAGTTCGTCGAAGGACGAGCGGTCGCCCTCGCCGATGCCCTTGCGTGCGGCGGCGATCTGGCGGCGCGCCGCCTCCTTGGCGCTCTCAGCGATGATCTCGCGGTCGGCCGGCGAAAAGGCCTCCCACACCCCCTTGGCGACGTGGAAGATGGCCGCATCCGCGCAGTAGTTCCACACCGTCAGGTGGCGCTGCGCGAGCGTGTCCATCTTGAAGGCGAGGAACAGGTTGATCGGGTTCTCCTGGCCGTCCACCGCGCCGGTCGAGAGCGCGGGCTGGAGATCGGCAAACGACATCTGCACAGGGTTCGCACCGAGCGCGTTGTAGATGTCGGCGAAGATCGCGCCGGCGGCGAATCGGATCTTCAGCCCGCGCAGATCCTCGGGCGTGCGGATCGGCCGGCGCGAGTTCGAGATCTCGCGGAAGCCGTTCTCGCCCCAGGCGAGCGGCACCACCTCGCGCTGCGCCAGCACCTGGAACAGGTCGCGCCCGGGTTCGCCGTTGGTCAGCGCGTCGAAGGCGCGGTGGCCCGGCATCAGGAACGGCATCGAGAACAGCGTCATCTCGCGGATCTGCGGCGAGAGGTTGATCGTCGACGAGACCGTCATGTCGATCACGCCCTGGCGCATCGCGAGCAATTCGCGCGTCTGGTCGCCGCCGACCAGCTGGCTGCCGGGATAGACCTTCACGTTGATGCGGCCCTGGGTGCGCTCGGTGACCAGCTCCGCCCACTGGAACGCGCCCTCGGAGAGCGGGATCGGCCGGTTGCCGACCACCGAGAGCTTATACTCGCTCTTCAGCGCCTGCGCGCGCGACACCCAGGGTGTGGCGAGCCCGGCGGCAAGGCCGGCGCTGCCGAGCAGCAGCGCGCGGCGATGGGTGGCCATGGTCATCGGTGAATCCTCCTTGGTTCCTGGTCCCGGCTGCCCCGGGGCGTTGCCGGCAGCATGCGAAGGACGGGGCCGGGTCCGCAAGGGGTCATTGCCATGTCGCTTATCAGCGCGGGGCGGATCGGCCACAGTGCCGGTCAGGGTCGAGGAGGGGCGCATGACAGACGGAATGGTCGCCATCACGGGCGGGGCGTCGGGGATCGGGCTGGCGGTCGCGCGCGCGGTGGCGGCGGCCGGGCTCGGCGTGGCGGTGGCGGACCGTGACCGCGTCGCGCTGGATGCCGCGCGCGAAGCCCTGCCGCAGGAGACGCTGTTCGCCCAGCTCGACGTCACCGATGAGGCGCGGGTGGAGGGCTGGATCGCCGAGGTGTCCGATGCCGCGAGGCTGGTCGGGCTGGTCACCGCGGCCGGCATCGCCGCCGATGTGCCTGTGCTGGAGACGAGTGCCGATCAGTTCCGCCGCATCCTCGAGGTCAACGTCACTGGCACGTTCCTGTGCGCGAAGGCGGCCGCGCGGCGGATGCGCGAGACCGGCGGCGGGGCGATCGTGACGATCGCGTCGGTGTCGGGCGTGCGCGGCTCCAAGGGCCGCGCGGCCTATGGCTGCTCCAAGGCGGCGGTGATCAACCTGACGCAGGTGCTGGCGGTCGATCTCGCCGCCGACGGCATCCGCGCGAACGCCGTCTGTCCCGGGCCGGTCGAGACGCCGCTGGTCGCGCGCGTGCACACGCCGGAGACGCGCGCGCATTGGCTCGCGCATGTGCCGCAGCGCCGCTATGCGCGTCCGGACGAGATCGCCGGCGCGGTGCTGTTCCTGCTCGACCCCGCCCAGTCGGGCTTCGTCACCGGCGCCGCGCTGCCGGTGGATGGCGGCTTCGCCGGCGCGGGGCTGACCGCGCTCGGGCACTAGCGCAGATCCCGATCAGGGGGACTCACCTGATCGGGTGAAGATGCGCGCAAGCGAACCCTGGAGCCGTTTCCGACAGGTCGGAAACGGCTCTAACCCGGCTTGTGCAGCACCGCCGGCGTGCGGGTGACCGTGCGCCGGCCGCGCTTGAAGGCGTGCAGCACCGGCGCGATCTCGCGCACGGCATCGATCGCGGTCGGCGCATCCGCCACCACCAGATCGGCCGGGTTGCCGACCGCGATGCCATAGTCGGACTGGCGCATCAGCCGCGCCGAACCCGAGGTGAACATGCCCCAGGTCGCGCGGAGGTCGGCATCCGTCGCGCGCTGGACGATGTTGGCGTAGAGGTTCGCCTGGCGGATCAGCTGCCCGTCGCCGAGCGGGGTGAACGGGTTGAGGATGTTGTTCGACGAGATCGAGCAGAGCACGCCGAGCTCGGTCAGCCGGTTCGCGTCCACCGTGTTGCGCCGCACGTGGCATTCCTGGTCGCGCCCGCCGAGATAGAGATCGGTCGCGGGCAGCACCGTCAGCGCCACGCCGGCATCGGCCATGCGCTTGGCCACCTCGTCGAACGCGCGATAGGGCATGGTCGAGAGCTTGGTGACGTGGCCGATCGCCACGCGCCCACCCCAGCCGTATCGCTCGGTCAGCTCGCAGACCAGCCTCGTGTCGAGCTCCTCGGCCGAGGCGCCGCTGTCGAGATGCATGTCGATATCGACATCGAACTCGCGCGCGAGCTCGAACACGCGCCGGATCTGCGCGGCGCGGTCGGTGTCGTAGTTGGGCGCGGCGCCGACCACGGTCGCGCCGTTCTTCAGCGCGGCCACCATCAGCTCATCGGTGCCCGGATTGTTGGTCAACCCCTCCTGCGGCATCACGCAGATCTCGATGTCGATCGCCCAGGCGTAGCGTTCGATCAATGCCTTCACGCCCTCGAGCCCGCGCAGCCCCACCTTCGGATCGACCTCGACATGCGTGCGCATCCGCGTGCAGCCGTGGCTGATGCACTTCTCCAGCGTGCGGCTCGCGCGCGCGGTGACGTCCTCGACGGTGAAGGTGTGCTTGACCTCGGAGACGCGCTCCATCGCGCGGTGCGGATTGCGCGTGGTCTCGCAGGCGCAGCGGCCGAGGATGCAGGTCTTGTCGAGATGGATGTGCGTCTCGACGAAGCCGCCGGCGACGACGCGGCCGCCGCCATCCACCGTCTCGCGCGCCTCGGCCGCGATGCCGCGGCGGATCTCGGCGATGCGGCCGTCGGCAACGGCGATGTCCACCGTCGGGTCAGCGCTGGCGGCATCGGGCAGGCGGACGTCACGCAGCAGCAGGTCGAGGCTCATGGAGGTCTCCGGCAATCGGGTGAGGATTGGCAGGATGCATGGCATGTGCCTTGCTGCCCAGGGCGCGTGAACGGGGAACAGCACAGGGAGACCGATCGATGACCGCTCGTGAATGCCCAAGGCTTCAGCGGCGTGCCGTTCTGTTGGGCGCCGCCGCGCTCGCCATGCCGGCAGTGGCGCGCGCCCAGGCCTGGCCCGAGCGGCCGATCCGCTGGATCGTCAACTTCCCGCCCGGCGGTGCCGCCGACATTCTCTCGCGCGCGCTGGCCGACGCGATCGGCGCGACGCTCGGCCAGCCGATCGTGGTCGAGAACCGGCCGGGTGCCGGCGGCATGGTCGGCTCGGAGGTGGTGGCGCGCGCGCGGGGCGATGCGCATGTGGTGATGATGTCGAACGCGGCCTCGCACGGGATCGGGCCGGTGCTGTATCGTTCCGTGCCCTATGATCCGGTGGCGGACTTCACGCATCTTCATCTGGTCGGCACCTTCCCCAGCGTGCTCTGCGTGAATGTCGATCTGCCGGTGCGCACGCTCGCCGACTACGTCGCCCTCGCGAAGGAGCGGCCGGGCGGCGTGCAGTACGGCTCGGGCGGCAACGGCACGATGAACCACCTGATCGGCCAGCTCTTCATGCGCGCGGCCGGCATCGAGCTCGTGCACGTGCCCTATCGCGGCTCGGCGCCGGCGATGACCGACGTGATGGGCGGGCAGATCCCCTCGCTGATGGAGAGCCTGCCGACCGCGATGGGCAATATCCGCGGCGGGCGGCTGCGCCCGATCGCGACGAGCGAGGCCGAGCGCGCCGCGACGCTGCCCGACGTGCCGACCTTCGCCGAGAGCGGCTTTCCGAGCGTGGTCTCGACCAACTGGTTCGGCTTCTCGGCCGCCGCGGCCATTGCGCCGGCGGTGGCGGAGCGCTGGCGCGTCGCGATCGCTTCCGCGCTCGCCTCGGACCAGGTGAAGGAGCGCTTCGCCTCGATCGGCGTGCGGCCCGGCACGCTCGGCCCGGCCGAGTACACCGCGCTGGTGCGGAGCGAGCTCGATCGCTGGCGCGAGGTGATCCGCGCCGGCAACATCACCGTCGATTGAGGTGTGCCGTCAGCCGGGGCGCGCGAAGACGTACTCGTCGCAGCCGGTGCCGAACAGGCCGATCCCCGGGCGGTGGCAGAACCGCCGCACCGGGGTGAGGCCCAACTCGGCGGCGAGGGCGAGCATGTCGGGCTCGGAGATCGACTCGTAGGGATAGCCGCCGAGCCAATCGCGCACATCCGTCATCCAGTTCATGCCGCGATTGGCGACGTAGCCCTCGACATAGGCGCGGAAGCTCTGGCCGCGCAGCGCCATGGCGGCGCGGAAGGCGCCGGCATAGGCGGCCTCGATCACCCGCCGCACGGGCTGCGGCGCGGCGACGTAGAGCCGCTTCTCGATCCGCCAGAGCCCGCAGAGCGGCGTGCGCCGATAAAGCGCGATGATCAGCGTGCCGCCCGGCGCGACGCGCTCGGCCGCGCAACGGATCGCGCGGCGCATGTCGCCGGTGTGGTGCAGCACGCCCCAGGAATAGACGACCGGGAAGCGGGGCATCTC
>CAZHMM010000035.1:0-28017 GCA_964533585.1 uncultured Elioraea sp. | reverse complement strand
TGGTGGCGAAGTTGTCGTCGGCGAGCACGATCTCGGCCGCCTCCTTCGCCGCCTCGGTGCCGGTCTTGCCCATCGCCACGCCGATATCGGCGCGCTTCAGCGCCGGCGCGTCGTTCACACCGTCGCCCGTCATCGCGACGACGTGCCGGCGTGCCTGCAACGCCTGGACGAGGCGGAGTTTGTGCGCCGGCGAGGTGCGCGCGTAGACGTGCACGCGATCGGCCGATCTGGTCAGCTCCCGCTCGTCCATCGCATCCAGGTCGGCGCCGGTGAGCGCGCCAGCCGAGACGTCGAGCCCGATCTCACGGCCGATCGCCAGCGCGGTGCCGGCATGATCGCCGGTGATCATGGTCACCGCGATGCCGGCGCGGCGGCACTCGGCGACCGCGGCGATCGCCTCCTCGCGCGCGGCATCGATCAGCGCGGCCACACCGAGCAGGTCGAGCTCGCCGATGTCGTCGAAGTCGAGGCTGCGGCGATCGGGCTCGGCCGTGCGCGCGGCCACCGCGATCAGCCGGTAGCCGCGTTCCGCGAGCGCCTCGAGCCGGCCGAGCCAAGCCTCGTCGACGTCGCGGCAGCGGGCGAGCAGCACCTCGGGTGCGCCTTTCACGGCGATCAGCGCGTGGCCCTCGCGGTCGTGGTGCAGCGTCGCCATGAACTTGTGGTCGGACTCGAAGGGGATCGCGTCGATGCGGCTCCAGTGGCGCTGGATCGCCGCGGCGTCGAGCCCCGCCTTCGCCGCGGCGACCAGGAAGGCGCCGTCGGTCGGGTCGCCCTCGATGGTCCAGGTGCCCCTCTCGTCGTGCAGCCGTGCGTCGTTGCACAGCACCGCGGCACGCAGCATCTCGGCGAGCACCGCGTCGTCCTCGGCGGCGATGGGCGTGCCGTCGCGCGTGATGTCGCCCTCCGGCACATAGCCGACGCCGGCGATCTCGATCTCGCTGTCGGGCAGCGCGATCGCGCGCACGGAGAGCTCGTTGCGCGTCAGCGTGCCGGTCTTGTCGGTGCAGATGACGTCGACGCTGCCGAGCGCCTCCACTGCCGGCAGCCGACGCACGATCGCGTTGCGCGCGGCCATGCGGCGCACGCCGAGGGCCAGGATGACGGTGATCACCGCCGGCAGGCCCTCGGGGATGGCCGCGACCGCGATGCCGACCGCGGCGAGGAACATCTCGTCGGCAGCGAGGCCGCGCACCGCGTAGCCGAAGGCGAAGGTGGCGGCGGCCAGCAGCAGGATCGCGACGCTGAGCGCCTTGCCGAACTGCGCGATCGCGCGGAGCAGCGGCGTCTGGAGCTGCTCGACCGTTGCGAGCATGTCGGAGATGCGGCCGATCTCGGTGTTCGTCCCGGTGGCGATGACGATGCCGCGGCCGTGGCCGGCGGCGACGACGGTGCCGGAGAAGGCGAGCGAGGTGCGATCGCCGAGCGGGGCGTGAGCGTCGACCGGCTCTGGCGACTTGGCCACCGGCAGGCTCTCGCCGGTGAGGATCGCTTCCTGGACGCTGAGGCCGCGCGCGCGGATGATGCGCAGGTCGGCGGGCACGCGGTCGCCGGGTTCCAGCACGACGAGATCGCCGGGTACGACCTCCTCGGCGTCGATGCTGTGGCGATGCCCGTTGCGGATCACGGTCGCGCGCGGCGAGAGCATCCGCCGCACCGCGTCCATCGCCTGCTCCGCCTTGCCCTCCTGGATGAAGCCGACGATGGCGTTGATCACCACCACGGCGACGATCACGATCGTGTCCACCCAGTGCTCGAGCAGCGCGGTGACGACGGCGGCGCCGAGCAGGATCTGGATCAGCACGTTCTGGAACTGCGCCAGGAAGCGGCGCAGAGGTCCGACGCGCGCGGGCTCCGGCAGCCGGTTGCGCCCGTGCTGCGCGAGGCGCGTCTGCGCCTCGGCGTCATCGAGTCCCTGCGCGGAGGTGCCGAGCTGTGCGCAGACCTCCTCGGCCGAAAGGGCGTGCCAGTGCGGTGCATTGCTCATGGGTCGAGGTGTGTCCGCAGTCGATGCCGAAGGTCAAGGGAGAGCGGAGTGCGGGGGCCTGGGTCGCGCGTCGCGGCCCCTCGGGCCAGCGAAGCAACCCTGTCCCGGGCCTTTCCCCCGGCTGAACTATGCGTGAGCCCCTTCGATGATATGCCCGTCCTCCATCGCCACGATCCGGTCGGCGATGTCGTGGATGCGCGGATCGTGGGTGACGATGAACACCGTGCGGCGCTGTTCCTTGGCGAGGCGTTGCAGCAGTTCCATGGCCTCGTGGCCCGTCCTGCCGTCCAGCGCCGCGGTCGGCTCGTCGGCGAGGATCAGCCCCGGATCGTGCGCGAGCGCGCGCGCGATCGCCACGCGCTGACGCTGCCCGCCCGAGAGCGTGGCCGGATAGGCGCGCGCCTTCTCGCCGATGCCGACCGCCGCCAGCATCGCTTCCGCGCGCGCGAGCCGCTCGGCCTCGCTCAGCGCCCCGTCGACCTCAAGCGCCATCGCAACGTTCTGCTGCGCGGTGAGGAAGCCGAGCAGATTGTGATGCTGGAAGATGAAGCCGACGCGCCGTCGCACCGCGACGCGCATGGCCTCATCGGCACCGGAAAGCTCCGTGCCGAGCACGACGCAGGAACCGCCCTGCACCGCGCGCAGGCCGCCGATCAGCGTGAGCAGCGTCGTCTTGCCCGAGCCTGACGGCCCGGTCAGCAACACCACCTCGCCGGCGGCCACGCGCAGGCCGAGCCCGTGCAGCACCGGCTTCGCCAGCTCGCCGTCGCCGAAGCGGTGCGTCAACTCGCTGACCCGCACCGCATCCATCAGAACATGTCCGCCGGATTGGCGTCGCGCAGCTTGCGGATCGCCAGCAACCCCGAGACGACGCACATGCCGAACACCAGCGCGAACACGCCGATGCTCTTCTCGATCGTCATCGTCAGCGGGATGAAGATCTGCGCCGAGGCGAGCTCATAGAGCCCCAGGCCCAGCAGCCAGCCAGGGATGTAGCCGAGCACGGCCAGGATCAGCGCCTCGCCCATCACGACCCGCACGAGATAGCCGTTCGTGTAGCCCATCGCCTTCAGCGTCGCGTACTCGCCGATGTGGCGCGAAATGTCGCTGAACAGGATCTGATAGACGATCACGCAGCCGACGATCAGGCCGATCACCACGCCGAGCCCGAAGATGAACCCAACCGGCGCGGTGTTGGCCCAGTAGTCCTTCTCGAACGCGATCAGCTCGGGTTTCGTCAGCACCATCACGTCGCCCGGCACGATCCGCTTCAGCGCCGCCTGCGCCGCCGCCACATCGGCGCCTGCGCGCAGCACGATCGCCCCCACATTCACCTGCGCTGGCGCATGGTTCGGCACGAAGCGCCAGAAATTCGCCTCCGACGTCAGCGCATTGCCCTCCGAGCCGAAGGTCGCGCCGATCCGGAACAACCCGGCGACCTCGACGCGGCGGTTGCCGAGCTCGCTCACCACCGGACCCTCGGCGAGCCAGGCCGGCACCGCGCCGAACTCGGGCTTGGCGCGCTCGTCGAACAGGATCACGTCGGGGCGCGTGATCGCCGCCAGCCCATCGGCGGTGAGGCCCGGGAAGGCGATCACGCCGGAGGTCGGATCGACGCCGAACAGCAGCAGCGTGCGCTTGAGGCTCGTCTCGGGATTCCGCCAGACGACATTCTGCACGTAGATCGGCGCGACCCGCTCGACCTCCGGCACCGCCAGCGCCTGCGCGAGGCGTGCGCGCGGAAAGGGGGTCGAACGCCAGAGCGCCTCGGTCGTGCTGTGCATCAGGAACAGATCGGCGTTCAGCGACTTCTGGATCTGCACCGCACTCTCGAACAGCGCCGTCATGAAGCCCAGCTGCATGAAGATCAGCAGGCAGGCGAACACCACGCCGGAGATCGCCGCGGCGAGCCGGGATTTCTCGTGGCGGAGCTGCCGCCAGGCCAGGCGGAAAGGCAGCAAGACCCAGGGGCTCCGCCCCTGGACCCCGCCAAGGGCCATTGGCCCTTGGATCCCATCAACCCACCTCACGGCTGGATCGACACCTGGACCTGCATGTTGGTGCGGCGTCGTAACAGATCGTTCGCCGCCGCGTCCAACCGCAGGCGCACCTCCACCACCCGGCTGTCGATGCTGGCGACCGGGTCGGGGCTCAACACCGACTGGCGGCCGATACGCCAGCCGACATCCACCACACGCGCCGCGAAGGCGCGCTCTGAGCCCGGAATGAACACCTGCGCCGACGCCCCCGCGCGCACCCTGGGCAGGTCGGTCTCATACACTTCGGCCACGACATCCAGGTCCGACAGGTCCGCGAGCTCCAGCAGGCCACCCTCCGGCACACGCTCGCCAGGCCGGGCATGCACCCGCAAGACCGTGCCCGCGATCGGCGCGACGATGCGCGCGAGATCACGCGCCGCCCGAGCCTCCGCCACCGCCGCGCGCGCAGCCGCCACCTCGGCCTCGGCCACCGCCATGTCCTCGGCGCGTGGGCTCAGCAGCGCCGCCAGCTCCGCCTCGGCGCGCGTGCGCTCGGCCGTCGCCTGGGCAGCGGCGAAGCGCGCGCGATCCCACGTCGCCTGATTGCCCGCGGCCGTGCGCAACAGCTGCTCCGCCCGACGCGCCTCGCGCACCGCACTCTGCTCCGCCGCCTCCGCCGCCGCGACCCGCGCGCGCGCCGCGGCGATCTCGGTGTCGCGCCCCGCCGCCCTCAACCGCGCAAGCCGCGCCTCGGCGAGCGCGAGCGACGCCTCGGCCTGCGCCAGCGCCGCCTCCTTGCGCGGCAGATCGTGCATCTCGGCGAGCACCTGACCGGCCGCGACCTCGTCGCCCTCGGCCACGAGGAGGCGGGCGACCCGCGCCCCCTCCGGCCCGCTGCCATGCGAGACCCGCAGCACGCGGCTGGCCGGCTCCACCCGGCCGAGCGCGCCGACCCCCACTTGCGCCGCATCCGCCGCCGCCGCCACCGGCGGGCGCGCGGGCACCACCTCACGCATCGTCAGCAACGCCACGGCCGGCACGATCACCAGCGCCGCCGCCGCGATCAGGACGATCCGCTTCATGGCGCGGCGAGCCCGTGCAGCACGCGCTCCATCGCGTCCGCCTGCTCACGCGTCGGCGTCCAGAGCCCGAACACCCTGGCCAGGAACAGCCCGTCCGCCGCTGCCATCACGACATGCGCATGGCCAGGCGGCAGGCCGTCATCCTCCACCTGCGCGCGGATGCGCGCATGTTCGGCGCGGATCGGATCGATCAGCTTCGGATCGTGCGCATGCGCCGACAGCAGGGCCGCGGCGATGCGGAGGTCGCGCTCGGCGCGTTCGGGGGCGCTGTGCAGCGCCCAGGCGATCACCCCGCGCGTGTGCCGACCGGGCCCAGGCGGGACCGCGGCCACCACCGCGTCGAAAATCGCGCGCATCTCGGTGGCCATGCGCTCCACCAGCCCAGCGAGCAGCGCCTCCTTCGAGCGGAAATGGTGCAACAGGCCGCCCTTGCTGACTCGCGCCTCGGCAGCCACGGCATCGAGCGAAAGCGCGGAGACGCCGCGTGCGACGACCACGGTCTCGGCGGCATCGAGCAGGCGGTCGCGTGTGTCCGGAACCTTCAGCATGACGCGACGCAACATACCGTCCAGACGGTTTGGATTCAAGGCCGTCCGGACGGTTGGGTGCGACGGTCGTCCCCGGCTGCCGTCTCAGCGTCGTCGCGTCGGCGCGTTCCGCTTCCAGGAGAGCAGGGACGCGGGGAACCCGATCGTCTCGGCGTCCCTGTCCGCCACGTGGATCTGGCCCCAGGGCCGGAGCATGAAGCCGCCATAGAGCACGATGAAGCCGTCGAGAACGCCGCGCCGGACCGCCTGGCTGACCCCACGCGCAGCCACGCCGGCCGCCTCCCATTCATCCTGCGTGGGCTCGGTGTTGCCGAGGATCAGCATCTGGTGCCGGTTCTGGGTCGCGGCCATCTGGCGCCAGACCGTCGGGTCGACGCTGCCGCGGAGATAGCCGACGATGTCCGACGGACGGTCGGTTCGGTAGTACGCAGGCAGCGCCTGCTTGAGTTGAAGAAACCAGTCCATCGTCGCCTCCGCGCGGTGTGGCCGGCGAATGCCGCCACTCTATGCGCGCACGGAGGCGGGAGGTGTGACGGCGCTCACCCGTGCCGGATCACATCCCGGGCAGCGGCGTCCAGTGCGCCGCCGGCTTGATGATCCGGTTCTCCATGTGCACTAGGTAGCCGGCCTCGGCAGCCTTCTTCAGATAGGTCTGCCACGCCGGGTCGGCTGCCATCGCCGAGCGGCGCTGCTCGCGATCGGCCTGGGAGTCGTAGGCCCACATGTGCACCACCTGGTTCAGTTGGCCTTCCACCGTCACGTACCAGCCGACGCAGCGCCCGAGATGCTTCTGCTGCAACGGCCAGGCGTGCTCGCGGTAGAGGGCGACGAAGGCGTCGAGGTGGTTGGGGCGGCAGGTGTAGATGCGCAGGTCGACGATCACGGCGTGTCCTTTCCCTTCGGAGTCGAAACGGCGCCGGGCATGCCCCGGCGCCGTCACGATAGCGGCCGCGCGCCCTACTGGATATCGACCGGCACGAGGTCCTGGAACCAGGACTGCGCCGAGGTGAAGCCGTTCACCCGCCGGCTCATCGCGCGCGGATTGAGGTCGTGCACGATGAACAGCCAGGGCGGGTTGTCCACCACCCGCTCGTGCGCGCGGGCGATCAGCCTCTCGATCTCCTCCGGATCGCGGCTCGCCTCCAGCGCCTGCACCGCCGAGTCGAACTCCGCGTCCCGCCAGTGCGGCCAGTTCGAGCCGCGCGGCGTGACGTTCTCGGAGTAGAAGTAGCGCACGAGCTGGCTGATGTCGGAGGTCGGCGAGGAGATGTTCAGCCCGTCCGAGCCGGCCTGCGCCGGCGCGTTGGGCTCGTTACGCAGTGCTACCAGCACGACGCCCCACTCCACCACCTCGAAGCTCACCTCGACGCCGCAGGCCTCGCGCAGATTGGCCTGCAGGAACTCGTTCATCGGCAGCGGCAGCATCTGGCCCGACCCCGAGGTCGAGATCATCACCTTGAAGCGCAGCGGATTGCCCGGGCCGAACCCGGCTTCGGCGAGCAGGGCGCGGCCGCGCGTCGGGTCGAAGCCGTAGCGGTTCTGCGGGCTGCCGAACTGCGGGTTCTTCACGTTGAACCAGCCGAGCGCGGGCTCGGCCGTGCCGTTCAGCAGCGCGACGAGCCCGTCGCGGTCGACGCACCAGTTCAGCGCCTGGCGCACGCGGACGTCCTGGAACACCGAGTTCGTCTTGCCGATGGAATAGAACCACGGCCAGATATGCGGATAGCTGTTGGTGACGATGGTGAACCCGGCGCGGCGCAGCGGTTCGACGCCGTCGGGCGGCGGCACCTCGATCCAGTCCTCCTGGCCCGCCCGCAGCGCCGCCATCCGCGTGGTCGCCTCGGGCATCGGGATCAGCAGCACCCGGTCGAGCTTGGGCACGCGCGCCTGGTCCCAGTACTCGGCGTTCTTCGCCAGCTCCGCCGACTGGCGCGGGGTGACGCGCGTCAGCTGGAACGGGCCGGATCGCTCGGGGTGAGGGAAACCAGCAGGGCGGCCGCCGCCGCCGTCGCGATCCATCGTCGCATCGGTCACGTCTCCCGTTCCGGGTGTGACCGGCATTTGCTCCCTGCCGCGCTGAAGCTAGGGTCGCGCCGGTCCGGGCACAGCCGGAGGGATGATGGAAACGGTGGCGCAACGGCTTGCCGAGTGGGCGGAAGGCGAGGAGGCGCGCTTCCTCGGCCGGCTCGAGGACGAGGAGCCGTGCAACGGCTGGATCGGCGAATACTGGCGCATCGTCGGCGACGCGGCCGGCCGGCCGCCCTATCGTCACGTGGACGGGCGCACGCTCGATGCCAACGGCGACCGCTGGGCGTGGTCAGCGGCCTTCATCGGCGCCGGCGTCTGGGCGGCGACACGCGGCGCGGACTGGTTCGCCTATTGCGAATGGCACTCGACCTATGTGCGCGAGGCGATCCGCCGGGCGGGCGAGGGGGGTGAACAGCCCTACTGCGCCTACCCGATCGAGGCGCTGCCGCCGCAGCGCGGCGACATCGTCGTGCAGTGGCGCCAGGGCATCGGCGACGGCGCGCCCGACCGGCCGGTGACGTGGGCGAGCGCGCCGCGCATCGATCCCTTCACCAGCCACGGCGACATCGTCGTGCGCGCGGGCGACGGCGTGGCCGAGATCGTCGGCGGCAATCTCGCCGACACGGTGCAGCGGCGCTGTCTCGTGCTCGCGCCGGACGGGCATCTGCGCGACACCGCGCAGCTGCGCGGCCACTGGTTCGCGCTGATCCGCTTCGCCTGAGCAGTCAGCTGAGCATCTGCCCGCCATCGACCGCGATGGTCTGCCCGGTCACCCAGCGCGCCGCCGGCGAGACCAGGAACAGCACCACCTCGGCCACCTCCTCGGGCGTGCCGAGCCGGCCGAACGGGATGCCGGCGAGGATGCGGCCGTAGAGCGGATCGCCCGAAAGGCGCCGCCGCTCCCACGAGCCGCCCGGGAACTCGATCGAGCCGGGGGCGACGCAGTTGACGCGAATGTTCTGCTTCGCCAGCGCCGCCGCCTGGCTGGTGGTGTAGTGGACGAGCGCCGCCTTCACCGCCCCGTAAGGTGGCGTGCGCGGGCTCGGCTGCAGCCCCGAGATCGACGAGACATGCACGATCGACCCGCCGCCTGCCTGCGCAATGAGCGGGATTGCCGTGTGGCTCGCGCGCACGGATGCCATCACATCGACCGACAGGCTCGCCGCCCAGCCCGCCTCGTCATCGGTCGAGCCGAAGCCGGAGGCGTTGTTCACCAGGATGTCGAGCCCGCCGAGCGCGGCCGCCGCATCCTCGACGTAGCGGCGCACGGCCGCACCGTCGGCGAGCTCGCACACGGCAGCATGCATGGCGAAGGCGCCGCGTGCCGCCGCGACCCCCTCCGCGCCGCGCGCGCAGACCGAGACGCGCGCGCCCGCCTGCGTGAACGCCTCGGCGATCGCCCGGCCGATCCCGCGCGTGCCGCCCGTGACGATCGCGCGCTTGCCCGCCAGCACGCCGCTCACTGCACGGTGATCCCGGCTGCCTGGATCACGCCCTTCCAGGTCTCGCTCTCGGCGCGGATATGCGCCTCCGCCTCGGCCGGGCCGTGGCTCGGCAGGTCGGAGCCCGCGCGCGCCAGCCCCTCGCGCAGCGCGGCCGAGCCGCGCGCGGCCGCCACCGCCGCGGCGATCCGCTGCACCACCGGCTCCGGCGTCGCGCGCGGCACGAACAGCCCGTGCCAGGTGACGACGGTGAGATCGGGCAGCCCCGCCTCGCGCGCGGTCGGCACCTCGGGCAGCGCGCTCATCCGGCTCTCGCCGGTGACGAACAGTGCTGCCACCTTGCCCTCGGCGATGTGGCCCTGCACGGCCGAGAGGAGCGTGATGAAGGCGGCGATCCGCCCGCCGAGCAGATCGGTCATCGCCTCGGGACTGCCGCGATAGGGCACGTGTTCGAGCCGTACCCCGGCCTTCATCTTGAACAGTTCCATGCCGAGATGGGCGAGGCTGCCGGGGCCGACGCTGGCATAGGAAAGGTCGGCGCCGGGCGCGCGTGCGCGGGCGAGGAACTCCGGCAAGGTGCGCGCGACGCGGGCATCGGCGGCGAACACGAACGGCGCGGTCGCGAGCAGCGCCACGGGACGCAGATCGTTCAGCGGATCGATCGGCAGGGAGCTGCGCAGATGCGGGATCATCGTGAAGCTGCCGGGGAAGCAGACCAGCAGCGTCTGCCCGTCGGGACGCGCGCGGGCGGCCGCCTCGGCGCCGATCATGCCGCCGGCGCCGGCGCGCGGTTCGGTGACGATCGTGTGTCCGCCGATCTGTTCCTTGAGCGCATCAGCCCAGAGCCGTGCGGTGAGATCGACCGTGCTGCCGCCGGGCGCGCAGACGATGATTCGGACAGGGTCGCGCCCGGGCCAGTCCTGGGCGAGGGCGGGCATCGCCGCGAGCAGCGCGGCGATGGTGGCGGCAATCAAGCGCATGGCGGGCGTCTTCCCCGAAGCGAGGAGCGTCAGACTAGTCCAGAACCCGTGCGGTTCAAGGTCGGCTGGCCGTGGGCCGCGGGCGCGGCGCGTTGACAATCGCGGTCGGCGGTGACAATGCCACCGCGTCCGTCGTCCGACCGTTGCATGCAGGGGGACCTTGCGCGGCGCGGCGGAACAGTTTGCCCCGATCAGCTCGCGGCGGTCGCCCGTGCGCGGGCCGCGCCCCGCAGATCCTGGAGCCGCGATGTCACCGGTGAACCCGCATTTCGACCACGACCGGGTGATCTGGCGCGACGAGTATTCCGGGCAGTACGAGCCCGTCGCTTACGACGCGCAGTTCGACGGGCAGTGGAAGCTGTTCCTGGAAGGGCGGCAGGGCTTCGTGCGCCACACCGGAGTCGAGACCTCGGACGAGTATATCGACGACCGGATCGAGGAACTCACGGGCGTGCCGGATTACCTGCTGCGCCGGCGCTACGGCGCGCTGGCCGGGCCCGTGAAGTGGCTCACCGGGCGGGCGGCGCGGGCGACACGGCGGGCCGTCGGCGGAAGGCTCCATCTCGCGCCCAAGCTCCCGATCGACCATTTCAGGGGCAAGCGCTGCCTCGACATCGGCTGCGGCGCCGGGCGCTGGACCCGCACGCTGCTGGCCCTCGGCGCGTCGGTGAAGTCGGTCGACGTCTCCGAGCACGGGCTGAAATCGACCCGGCGGTTCAACGGCGATGTCGAGCGCCTGGACCTCTTCGAGATCGAGGATCGCCGGCCCGACCTGCATGAAGCGTTCGACTTCACGCTCTGCTGGGGCGTCGTCATGTGCACGCACGACCCGCTGGTCGCCTTCCGCAACGTCGCGCGCACGGTCAAGCCTGGCGGCGAACTCTACGTGATGGTCTATGCGCCGACCTATCACGCCTCGGAGTTCGTGTTGTCCGCGCGCCGCCACTACCACCGAGCGCTCACCACCGCGGAACAGCGGTTCAACTACGTCTATGAGCTTGCCGGCGAGGATCGCGAGAATGCGATCAACTACATGGACATGCTCAATACATTCTATAATTGGACCATCGACGAGGCGACGCTGAACGGCTGGTACGCGGCATTCGGCTTCGATCCGCCCGTCTTCCTCAACGCTGCCGAACCCCACAAGGGCGCGCATCACGTGCTGGGCCGCAAGCGCCTCGACGCGCGCGGCTGAGCCGCGGTCGCCGCAGGCCGGCCGGGAGAGCGCGAGGCCGCGCGGCTCGACGTCGCTCGTGCGCCTCACGGAGCTGCTCGCCGATCGGATCGGACGGGCGACGCGTGGTCGGATTGACCGCGCTGCGGCCGCGCGCGGAGGAGAGGGCGGATGACGTCGCCGACGGGTCCGTCCTGAGTGAGCGGGCTGTAGGCCGGTTCGCCCTCGTCGGACGCATGGCGGACAGCCGACGCATGGCCGACAGCCCCTGCGCGGCCGCGCTCGCGCGCCGCCGAACGCCGCCAGTGCATCGTGGAATCCGGGCGCAGGGATCGGTTTGCCGATCGCGGTTGCGCGGCTTGGTAATCTGCGGCAAAGCTTGGCGTGTTCGGCGCGGATCGGCAGGGCCTGTCCGGGCCATGTCCGGCCGCGGGACCGGCCGGCCAGGGGGAGACGGCGATGCGAGAGACACGCATCGACTATCACGAACTGCTTGCGGGCGGGTTCACCATTGCCCTGGGCGCTGCCGCGGTCTGGATCGCGCAGGACTACCCGTTCGGCTCGCTGCGCCGGATGGGGCCGGGATACTTCCCGACCTCGCTCGGCTGGATCCTGATCGGGCTTGGCAGCGTGATCGCGGCCGGCGGCTTCATGCGCGGCGGGGTGCATCTGCGGGCCGAGTGGCGCAACATGATCGCGGTGCTTGCGGGCGTCCTCGCCTTCGCCGTGATGGTCGAGCGGTTCGGCCTGCTCGCCGCCACCGCGGCGCTGGTGATGATCTCCGCTGCCGCCGACCGCAGCTCCACGCTCCGCGGCACGGTGATCCTCGCGGCCTGCCTGGTCGCGATGACGGTGGGGATCTTCGTCAAGGGCCTCGGCATCCCGTTCCGTCTCTGGAACTGGCCGTTCTGAGCCCATGAACCTGATCGACAACCTCGCGCTCGGCTTCGACACCGCGCTGTCGGCGACGACGCTGTTCTGGTGCTTCGCCGGCGTGACGCTCGGCACCTTCATCGGCGTGCTGCCCGGGGTGGGGGCGCTCGCCACCGTCTCGATGCTGCTGCCGCTGACCTTCCACCTCGATCCGACCACCGCGCTGGTGATGCTGGCGGGGATCTACTACGGCGCGCAGTACGGCGGCTCGACCGCGTCGATCCTCCTCAACCTGCCGGGCACGCCCTCGGCCGCGGTCACCTGCCTGGACGGCTATCCGATGGCGAAGCAGGGCAGGGCCGGCGTAGCGCTTGCGATGACGACCTTCGCCTCGTTCTTCGGCTCCTGTGTGGCGATCCTGATCATCGCCAATTTCGCCGCCCCGCTCGCGGAGGTGGCGCTGCGCTTCGGCCCGGCCGAGTACTTCTCGATGATGGTGCTCGGCCTGCTCGCTGCCGCCACGCTCGCGCAGGGGTCGCCCTTCAAGGGGGTCGCGGTGGTGGTGATCGGGCTCGTGCTCGGCCTGGTCGGCACCGATGTGAACACGGGGATGCAGCGCTTCACCTTCGGCATCCCCGACCTGTTCGACGGGCTCAACCTGGTCGCGGTGGCGATGGGCCTGTTCGGCGTCTCCGAGGTGATCGCCAATGTCGGCAAGGTGCGCGCGGTCTCGGGCGAGGCCGGGCGGATCACGCTGCGCAGCCTGATCCCGACGCGCGACGACGTACGCCGTTCCTGGCTCCCAATGGCGCGCGGCTCAGGCATCGGCGCCTTCTTCGGCATCCTGCCGGGCACCGGCTCCTCGATCGCGGCCTTCATGTCCTATGCGGTCGAGAAGCGCGTGGCGAAGGAGCCCTCGCGCTTCGGCAAGGGCGCGATCGAGGGCATCATGGCGCCTGAGAGCGCGAACAACTCCGCCGCGCAGTCCGCCTTCATCCCGACGCTGACGCTCGGCATCCCCGGCGATGCGGTGATGGCGCTGATGCTGGGGGCCCTGATGATCCACGGCATCGCGCCGGGGCCGCGCGTGGTGGTGGAGCACCCCGAGCTGTTCTGGGGGCTGATCGCCTCCTTCTGGATCGGCAACATCATGCTGGTGATCCTGAACCTGCCGCTGGTCGGGATCTGGGTGAAGATGCTGCAGATCCCCTATCGCATCCTCTATCCGTCGATCCTGCTGTTCATCTGCATCGGCGTCTATTCGATCAACAACAACGCCTTCGACGTGCTGCAGGTGGTGGTGTTCGGCTTCATCGGCTACGGCATGATGATCATGGGCTTCGAGCCGGCGCCGTTGCTGCTCGGCTACATCCTCGGCCCGCTGATGGAAGAGCATCTCAGGCGTGCGCTGCTGCTTTCACGCGGCGACATGTCCGTGTTCCTGACGCGGCCGATTTCGGCCGGGTTCCTCACCGCGACGTTCCTGCTGCTCGCTTTTGTCGTCTGGGGCGCGCTCCGCCGCCGCGGCCGCCCGGCACCTGCGATCGCGCCCAGCGCCTGACCCCGGCCGCGCGTGCCGCTATTTCGGCTCGCGCGCCGCCTCCGCCAGCACACGCGCCATCTGGCTCAGCGCCGCCTGGTGGCGCTCGTTGCTGATGGCTGCGAAGTTGCGCGCGACCTCCAGGCAGAGACGCTGGCGCTGGGTCAGCTGCACCGCCTCGCCGCCAGTGCCGATGCCGTCGAAGAACCAGCTCACCGGCACGCCGAGCACCTGGGCAATGCCGTACAGCCGTCCGGCCGAGATGCGATTGAGCCCGCGCTCGTATTTGTGCGCCTGCTGGTAGGTGACGCCGATCGCCTCGGCGAGCTGCTGCTGGCTCATCCCCAGCAGCAGGCGTCGCTCGCGGATGCGCGTGCCGACATGCCGGTCGACGGCGCCCGCCCGCAGCGGCGCGGCCGCCGGCCTGTCGTGGCCGTTGCCGTCGGACGGAACGTCCGAGGACGAGATGCTCATGATGATCTCCCGCTCTGGCACGGTCGTGCTCGGCGCCGTAGTTCCGGACGATGGCCTAATCCGGACATTCGGCTCCAGGTTGCGGCCCTGCGCGCGCACAAACCCGTGAGCGCGGCGGCGCCTGGTGTTGCTCGCGCGCCGCGTCGCCCGACCGGGCCCAGTGCCGTCTGACCCGACCCGGCGCTAGCTTTTCCGTCCCTGCAATGCCTCGAGTTCACGCTTGAGCGCGGCAAGCTCGCCGCGCAGACGCTCAAGCTCGCGCAGCTCGTCGGCCGACCCGCCAGGCGGCGCGCCCACCGGCGGCTGGCCGGCGCCACGGTAGAACGGCGCGAACAGGCTGAATGCCCGCTCCATCATGGCGACGTTCTGCTTGCCCATCTCCTCCATGGAGAACGGGAAGAACCCCTCCATGGTCGTCTGCATCGTCTTGCGCATCTGCTCCTGCTGACGCGCGAAGATGCCCATCGAGTATTCGAGGTAGCGCGGCACCAGCGACTGCAGGCTGTCGTCGTAGAAGCCGATCAGTTGGCGCAGGAAGCCGATCGGCAGCAGGTTGCGCCCCTTCGCCTCCTCCTCGACGATGATCTGCGTCAGCACCTGGCGCGTGATGTCCTCGCCGGTCTTGGCGTCATAGACGACGAACTCGCGGCCGTCCTTCACCATCTGCGCGAGGTGGTCGAGCGTGACGTAGGACGAGGCCTCGGTGTTGTAGAGGCGGCGGTTGGCGTATTTCTTCACCACGACAGGGGGGGCCTGCGGCGTTCCTTCAGCCGCGCTGTCGTCAGGAGCGCCCGATCGGACCGGCTCGGCCATCAGCGTCTTCCTCTTCCCGCCATGTTGCAGCGCAGGCTAGCATCGCCGCCCCCCGGCTTCACGTGCTATCTCGCACCGCACCACTGGTCTAGGATGGCCGTCAGGCATGGACGGGACCGATGGACGGGGCCGAGGAATCCGGGGCCGAGCTCGACCAGCTTGCCCGGGACTGGATCACGCTGTGGCAGAGCGAACTGACTGCGCTCGCCTCCGACACGGAGGCGGTGGAGGCTTGGACGCGGCTGCTGTCGCTCTGGGCCGGCGCGGCCGCTTCGGGCCTCCGGATGGCGCCGCGCGCGGACGCCGTGCATGACCCATACGCCGCCCGGCCCGCTCCGCCGCCGCGGGCCGCGGCCGCTGGCGCTGCACCTGATGCTGGCGGCGTGGCGGGGGATGGCGGCCGCCGCGACGACGCCGTCCTGGCCCGCATCCTCGATCGGCTCGACGCGATCGAACGGCGGATCGCGGCGCTGGAGGTCGGACGAGGCCGCCGCCCAGGCCGAGGCGCTGGCGCAACGCCTGGGCGAAGCCGGACGCGCGCCGGCTGAGCTCTCGGGCGCGGTGCTGCGCGAGCTCGCGCGGCAGGATCGCGCGCTGATCGCCGGCATCGCCGCCTATCGCCGCCACCCCTGGCAGCGCACGCTTGCCGATCCGCCCGCGCTCTGGGCCGAGGGCGGCTCGCGCCTGCTCGACTACGGCGCGACCGCCGCGCTGGCGCCGGACGCGCCGGTGCTGCTGGTCGTGCCCTCGCTGGTCAACCGCGCGCATGTGCTCGACCTGATGGACGGGGCCTCGATGCTGCGCTTCCTCGCCGCGCGCGGGTTCCGGCCGCTGCTGCTCGACTGGGGCTGGCCGGGCGAGGTCGAGCGGCGCTTCACCCTCACCGACTACATCGCCGGGCGGCTCGAACGCGGGCTGGCCTTCGCCGCATCCGAGGCGGGCGGGCCAGTGCTGCTCGCCGGCTACTGCATGGGCGGGCTGCTTGCCCTCGCGGCCGCCACGCGGCGGCCGGACCTCGTACGCGGGCTCGCGCTGCTGGCGACGCCGTGGGACTTCCATGCCGGCGATCCCGACCGCGCGCGTGCGCTCGCCGCGGCGCTGCCGCTCTACGAACCCGCGCTCGCCTTCGCCGAGGCCCTGCCGGTCGATGTGCTCCAGACCATGTTCGCCGCCCTCGACCCGTTCGGCATCGCCGCCAAGTATCGCGGCTTCGCCCGGCTCGACCCGGCGAGCCCGCGCGCGCGGCTGTTCGTCGCGCTGGAGGACTGGCTGAACGACGGCATCCCGCTCGCCGCGCCGGTGGCCCGCGAGTGCCTCGCCGGCTGGTATGGCCGCAACGAGCCCGCGCGCGGCGCCTGGCGCGTGGCCGGGCTGCCGGTCGAGCCGGCCTTCGTGCGGTGCCCGTCCTTCGTCGCCGTGCCCGGGCGGGACCGGATCGTGCCGCCCGAGTCCGCCCTGCCGCTCGCCGCCGCGCTGCCCGGCGCGGTGCTGCACCGGCCGAGTGCCGGACATATCGGCATGGCCGCGGGCAGCGGCGCCGAGGCAGCGCTGTGGCGCCCGCTTGCGGAGTGGGCGGCTGCCGTGTAGCGGGTGCGCTTGTGTGCGCCCCTGCCGCGGTGCACCATCGCGCCAACCAGGGCGCCAGCCCCCAGATCCGAGGAGAGAGCCAGCCATGACCGAGGTCGTCATCGCCGCCGCCGCGCGCACGCCCGTCGGCTCCTTCAGCGGCGCCTTCGCCACGCTGCCCGCGCATGCGCTCGGGGCGGCCGCGATCAAGGGCGCGCTCGGCCGCGCCAAGGTCGCGCCCGAGGAGGTGGACGAGGTGGTGCTGGGCCAGATCCTCACCGCCGGCACCGGGCAGAACCCCGCGCGCCAGGCGGCGATGGCCGCCGGCATCCCGCATGAGAAGACCGCCTATGGCGTGAACCAGCTCTGCGGCTCGGGGCTGCGCACGGTGGCACTCGGCTACCAGGCGATCCTGACAGGTGATGCGAGGATCGTCGTCGCCGGCGGGCAGGAGAGCATGACCCAGGCGCCGCACTGCGCGCAGCTTCGCGCCGGGGTGAAGATGGGCTCGGCCGAGTTCCTCGACACCATGCTGAAGGACGGGCTGTGGGACGCGTTCCACGGCTACCACATGGGCAACACGGCCGAGAACGTCGCGCAGAAGTACCAGATCACGCGCGATCAGCAGGATGCCTTCGCCGCCGACAGCCAGCAGAAGGCGGGGGCCGCGATGAAGGCGGGGCGGTTCAAGGACGAGATCGTTCCGGTAACCGTGAAGACGCGCAAGGGCGACGTCGTGGTCGAGACCGACGAGTATCCGCGCCCCGACACCACGCTGGAGGTGCTGGCGAAGCTGCGCCCGGCCTTCGCGAAGGACGGCACGGTGACGGCCGGCAACGCCTCGGGCATCAACGATGGCGCGGCCGCGGTGGTGCTGATGACGGCGGCCGAGGCGGCGAAGCGCGGCGTGACACCGCTCGCGCGCATCGTCGCGTGGGCGACCGCCGGCGTCGATCCCGCGATCATGGGCACGGGTCCGATCCCGGCCTCCCGCATGGCGCTGAAGAAGGCCGGCTGGTCGATCGAGGATCTCGACCTGATCGAGGCGAACGAGGCCTTCGCCGCGCAGGCCTGCGCGGTGAACAAGGATCTCGGCTGGGATCCGGCCAAGGTGAACGTGAACGGCGGCGCGATCGCGCTCGGCCACCCGATCGGTGCTTCGGGCGCACGGGTGCTGACCACGCTGCTGTTCGAGATGCAGCGTCGCAACGCCAGGAAGGGGCTGGCGACGCTCTGCATCGGCGGCGGCATGGGGATCGCCATGTGCGTCGAGCGCGGCTGAGCGAACGGGCACGCAGCGGGGCGGATGGCGGCGCCACCCGTCCCGGCGTCCCGCTCACCAGGTCAGGGTACGGATAGCCGGTCCCATCAGCGCGGGCAGCACGACATCGGGGATGCCGATCAGCCCACCCTCGATGGGGTGCTCCGGTGTCAGGCCGGCGACGCGCGCGCCGGGCGCTTGTCCCCGAGAGAGACCCCGCGAATGTTCAGCCAGAGGGTGACGGGCCCGTAGCCTGCCTACAGGATCCTTTCATGGGCGAGGACCAGCGCATTCGTGGCGGGCCAGCTCTCTTCCGTCGCGAGGGTGATCAACCGGCCGAGCTTGCGCCTCTCCTCCGCGCGCAGAGGAGGCGGCGCGGCAGCGACCGCGGCGGCGAGGAGAACGCGGAGGGCGTTGCGGCGATTGGTCGGCACGGGCACCTCCGTCGCCTCAGTGCCGGTGGCCATGGCCGTGCCCATGCCCGCCCGGGCCGGCCGCGCCGGCGGCCATCACCGGCACCTCGACGGCGCGTTCGCCGGCGTTGCGGAAACGCAGGGTGAGCGGGATCGTCTCGCCAGGCCGCAAGTCGCGCGTCAGGTCAATCAGCATCACGTGCAGCCCACCCGGCCGCAGGACTGCCGGGTCACCGACATTCACCTCGATCGCCTGCACGGGCCGCATGCGCATCACGCCGCCTTCCATGAGATGCGTGTGCAGCTCCACGACCTTCGCCACTGGGCTCGTTGCCGAGACGAGCTCGTCCTTCATTGCACCGTGGTTGACGATGGTCATGTAGGCGGCGCTGTTGCGGCCGGAGAGCGAAGCCCGTGCCCATGGCTCGACGATCTCGATCGCTTCTCCAGGGCCGTGCGCCGTGGCACGACGGGCGAACGGGAAGGTCAGACCTGTCGCGAAACCGAGCAGAGCAGTACGACGTGCGATCATTGGCAGTCTCCGTGGTTGGTGATCACTGAAGGCGGTGGCGACGCGGCGACGGCGCGGCGTATCGTCTCCGCGATCGTCTCCGGCGTCGTTTGCGGATTGAACAGGGAGATCAACTCACCCTCGCGTCCCATCAGGTAGATGAATGCGGAGTGGTCGAGCGTGTAGTCATCTTCCCCGGGTCCGATCGGGATCCGGGCGTAGTAGGCGCGATACGCCTTTGCTGCCGCAGCGACCTCGGTTTCGGTGCCAGTGAGCCCGATCAGCCGTGGATGAAACAGATCAGTGTAACGCGCGAGCCCCTCGGGCGTGTCGCGGCGGGGATCGACCGTGATCAGGATCGGCACCACCTCCGCTGCCGCTGCGCCGGCCAGATCGAGCGCCGCAGCCATCTTCGCGAGTTCGGTCGGACACACATCGGGGCAGTAGGTGAAGCCGAAATAGACCAGCATGAAGCGGCCGCGGAATGTTTGGTCGGTGACTCTGTACCCAGTCTCGTCGACGAGACTGAACGGCCCACCGATGGCAATGCCCGGCGGTAACGCGACCTGGACCGCCGGCTGCCTGTTCGGGCTCAGCCAGGCCGCGGCGAGCATCCATGCCGCGCCGCCAGTCGCCGCCGCAGCGGCCGACGCCAGCGCGAGGCGGCGGCCGAACGTCATGCGGCGTCCTGCCGGTTGGCGACGCTCGGGAGCATCGCGAAGGTCACGAGCCCGACGCCGCCCACGACCCAGGCCAGCACGGCCGTCGCGCCCTCGGCGCCGGAGCAGGTCCTCTGCATGCCGCCGAGCCCCATACCAGCGCCCAGAGCGCAAACAGGGGGAGCACGACCCTCGCGCGGGCGAAGGCAACAGTGCATGCCCTCATCGTGCCGCCTGCCGTTCGGGCCAGATCGGCACGACGATGCCGACGCGCGCCTCCACGCGTCCGGCAAGACGCGCCAGACGGGCCGCTTCGCGGGCGCCGATCAGCGGGTCGCCATGCGCGCAGGCCTCCCGCGCCGTCGCAAGACCGCGTGCCATCGCTGCGCGCTCCGCCTCGGTCGCATCGCCGTGCAGCGCGTCGACCAGCGCGGCCGTTTCGGCCAAGGCCGCCTCGCACACCCCCGTGAGCTGCGAGTTCATCTCCTCCGGGTCGCAGGCGAAGGCCGGGGCGGCGATCGCCCCGGCCACGCCCGCGCCCAGCATCCATCGGCGCAGACGCATCGTCGTCTCCGTCAGCGAACAGCGAAGGTGATTGTTCCAGGAGCCTTGGTGGGCCCCGCCGTCGGGCTCCATGCCGCCACGCGGTTCGGCTCGGCCGCGACCGCGAGGCGACGCAAGGCGCGGCGCTCGGCGAGATCGACGACCGTCACCGACGCATCGGCGGTGCCGGGCACGAACAGGAGGCGCCCGTCGCTGGTCATCGCAGCATCGCGATGCCCCGCCGCTGCGCCGACCGGAATGGACGCTACCTGTGCGGGCCTCGCGGGATCGGCAAGATCGAACAGCACGAGCATCGTAGCCCGATCCGGCTGCGCGGCGTTCAGCGTTCCGATCGTGACCGCGAGCGTGCGCCCATCCGGTGTCACGAACGCATAGGCCGGCCGCGCGCCTCGCGCCTGGTCGGGCAGCACGGTGCAGTCGACGTCGTAGAGGATCGGTACCTGGGCGGCGATGCGCTGTTCCATCCCATCGAGGACAGCGAGCTGGCCGATCTGGCAGGGTGCCCCAGACTGCGCGCCCGACCCGCCTGCCCGCGGCGTGTTCTGCGGCCCGTAGGCGATGCGGCCGTTCGGGTGGACGGCGATGGAGGCACCGCCCGACCCACCGTTGGTGCCGAGCACGGCGGCCAAGCGCGGCGGCGTGGCCTCGGCCTCGATCAGGATGAACTGGCCCGTGCCGTTGGCGTTGTGCGCGTGCAGCCCGTTCGCGGCAAAGGTGGCAGTGCCGTGCGGCCCCGGCCTCCGCCCGACCCGTCCGGTCGGGTCGCAGGCAGGCCGGCTGTCGCGGCCGTCGAGCCCCAGGTCGGCGCCCGTGACGGCGAACAGCCGCGCCGGCCGCGTCGGATCGGCGATGTCGTAGACGCCCACAACCTCGTCGCAGTCGGCAATGTTGGAGGCGGAGAAGCGCTGCCCGTCGCGTGTGAAGGCGAGCTTGTGGTGACCGATGCCGAGCCGGACCTCGCCCGCGACCCTCGGCGCTGCGGGGTCGGTCGCATCGATGATCAGCGCCGAACTGTCCTCCCGCGTCGGGCGCTGCGCGTTGCCGTCGTTGGCGACGACCATCAGCCGCCGTCCGTCGGCACGTGGCGGGGCCAGATACAGGTGGACGGGCCGGGTGCCGCCGATGCCCGAGGACGGGATGCGGCCGACCTCGCGGAGGCTGCGCGCATCGATCATCACGACGTGGTTCGCGTCGCGATGATTGAGGACAAGCAACCCCTCCGGCGTCAGGAGCATGTCGGAGGAGAGGCCGGGGCTGGGGAAGCGGGCCTTCTCGGCGCCGCTGGCGGCGTCGTAGGCGACGAGATGATCGCGCGCGGAGACGAACAGGATTGTATCGGCTGCGTGCGCGGCGAGTGCTGGGGCGGCGGCGACCGCGGCCGCGACGGCCGCGCTTGAGAGCAAGCGGGTCATGGTGTTCCTCGGCGTGACGGAAAACGAGCGCCGTTCGAGCGGCGCGGATCCAATCAGACGCCGAACGCGGGCGGTGCGGTCGGGGGATGGATGCGGGCGTGGCCGGGGGGTGGGGCGCGCGGTGCGCAATCCTCGCGGCTGAGGTCGGGCGCCACGGCCAGTCGGTCAAGGCTCGGCGCGATCGGCGCGCACGGCACCGCCACTCCCGGCAGAGCGTGGCAGAGCAGACAGGGGGCGGCCGCGGACTCATGCTCCCCGGTGTGTCCGGCCGGATCGTCTTCGACCGCAGCCCACCGGCTGCTGCCGTCGGCCGAACACACCTCCACCAGGAAGACGCCGCTTCCTGCCGCAGCCGCTTGCGGAGCGTGCCTGACCGGCATGCCGGCCGCGGTGAGGAACATCACCGCGGCGAGGCAGCGCAGCGCGGCTCGCCAATACCTCATGATTGGGCAAAATAGCGCGAGGGCCACCGCGCGTCCAGCGGCCACCCGTGCGCCGCCGAAAGGTCTTGCCCCTCCGCTTGCTCCGCGCGAGGCTCGAACAGCGCGGTCACGCGCCGAGGAATCGCGAGACGGAGGAAACAGGATCCATGGCACGCGTCGCACTCGTCACCGGCGGCACCCGCGGCATCGGCGCGGGGATCGCGAAGGCGCTGATCGCGCAAGGGCGCACCGTCGTCGCCTCCTATGCCGGCAACGATGCCGCCGCGCAGGCCTTCGCCAAGGAGACGGGCTGCAAGGTCTACAGGTTCGACGTTGCCGATTTCGAGGCGTGCAAGGCGGCGGTGGCGAAGATCGAGGCCGAGGTGGGGCCGATCGAGATCCTGGTGAACAACGCCGGCATCACCCGCGACGCCACGATGAAGCGGCTGACGCGCGAGATGTGGGATGCCGTGATCGATACCAATCTCGGCTCCTGCTACAATCTCTGCAAGCTTGTCTGGGACGGCATGACCGCGCGCAAGTTCGGCCGCATCGTCAATATCGGCAGCGTCAACGGCCAGGCGGGCCAGTACGGCCAGGTGAACTATGCGGCGGCGAAGTCCGGGATCCACGGCTTCACCAAGGCGCTCGCGCAGGAGGGCGCGCGGTCGGGCATCACCGTGAACGCGGTCGCGCCCGGCTATATCGACACCGACATGGTGCGCGCGGTGCCGCAGGACGTGCTCGAGAAGATCATCGGCCGCATCCCCGTCGGCCGGCTCGGCACGGTCGAGGACATCGCCCGCGGGGTCGCGTTCCTGACCGCCGATGAGGCCTCGTTCGTCACCGGCTCGACGCTGTCGATCAACGGCGGCCAGCACATGTACTGAGCCTGAGCCCATGGCCTGGATCGTCTTGGCCTTCGACGGCGAGGATGCGGACGCGCCCGCGCGCCGCGCGGCCGCGCGCGAACGCCATCTCGGCGTGATCGCGGCCCTGGCGGCGGAGGGGCGACTGGCACTCGGCGTGCCGCTGATCGAGCGCGACGGGCGGATCGCCGGGTCGCTGATGGTGCTGGCGGGCGACGCGCAGTCCGATCTCGACGCCTATCTCGCCGAGGAGCCCTTCGCGCATGAGGGCGTCTGGACGCGGATCGATGCGATGCCTTTCCGGATCGCGCCGCTGCCGTATCGGCCGCTGCCCGCGGCGGGCGCGCCGA
Source organism: uncultured Elioraea sp. (assembly GCA_964533585.1). Lineage (GTDB taxonomy): Bacteria > Pseudomonadota > Alphaproteobacteria > Acetobacterales > Acetobacteraceae > Elioraea. Next base: position 5,067 of record CAZHMM010000035.1, on the reverse strand, counting down.
TCTCCACCGCGCGCACGCACACCGTGGTCCTGGCGATGGACGGCAGCGATGACGCTGCGGTCGAGCGGCGCATGGCCGCGCGCCCGGCGCACATGGCGCGCATCATGCCCTGCGCCGAGCGGGGCGAACTGACGCTCGGCGGCGCGGTGCTCGACGCCCCGGACGGGCGGATGATCGGCTCGGTCGCGGTGACGGCGCATGCGACCGACGAGGCGGCGCGCCGGTTCTGGAATGACGATCCCTACGTGACCGACGGCGTCTGGCGCGATCTGCGCATCTGGGGCACGCGGATCGCGCCGCTGCCGTATCGACCGCTGCCGGGTGCCGCGGGCTAGCCGGCCCGGCGGATCGTTCCGTCCAACCGCCGATGCCCTGAAGGAGAGGCAGGATGCCGACCGCGCTCGTCCATTTCGCGACCAACCGCGAGGAGATCCTCAAGGACAGCGAGGTGGTCGGCTTCGGGCCGCGGCTGAACCCGAAATCGCCGCTCTGGCTGCGCTACGGCACCGCCGACATGGCGCCGCCGAAGAAGCGGGCGGGCCCGTTCGGCATCAGCGCGCTGCGCGTCGCGCCGGAGCAGATCCCGGGCGTCACCGCGGACCGCGAGGACGCGCCGGTGTTCGGCAGCGACGCCGTGTTCGAGGGGCTGCGGCGGCGGCTGATCGACAACGACTCCGATCTGCTGCTGATGCTGCACGGCTATGCCTGCGACTTCGGCTGCGCGCTCAACAATGCCGCCGAGCTCAAGACGCAGTGGGGCACCAAGGCGAACCCGATCGAGACCGCGATCTTCTCCTGGCCGGCCGATGGCCGGATCGTGCCCTGGCTGAGCTACGCCTCGGACCGCGACGATGCGCGCTCCTCGGCCAAGGCGGTGGCGCGCGCGCTGCACCGGCTGATGGCCTATCTGCGCGCGCTGCCGAGCAAGGACTGGTGCCGCGCCGATATCCACCTCGTCGCGCACTCGATGGGCAACTACATGCTGCGCAACGCCCTGCAGGCGCTGATCTCGGATCTCGGCGGACGGCCGTTGCCGCGCCTGTTCAAGACCATCTTCCTGATGGCGGCCGACGAGGACAACGACGCGTTCGAGGATCCGAAGAAGTTCGCCCGGCTGCCGGAGCTCGCCGAAACCGTCTATGTCTACTTTGCGCGCAACGACCGCGCGCTGACGACCAGCGACATCAGCAAGGGCAATCCCGACCGGCTCGGCACGACGGGGCCGCGCACGCTGACGCAACTGCCGCAGAAGGTGACGCTGGTCGACTGCACGGACGTGTCCGAGACCGGTGGTTCGGTCAAGGAGCGCGTGACCGACGCCAACCACCAATATTACCGCAAGCGCGCGGAAGTGATCGCCGATGTGCGCCAGGTGCTTGCCGGCAAGGCGCCCGAGCTTGTGTCGGGCCGCGACTGGATTTCCGCCCGCTCCTGCTTCCGCATCCGTCCGGCGAAGCGCTGAGCGGCGCGCCGCTCGCCCCCTTGCCAGCCGGTTCCGCCTGCGGGCAGGGTGCGCCGCCGTGGTCTCCCGCATCGCGTCCCATCTTCGCGCCCGAAGCGGCTGGCGCGCGCCGGTCACTGCGGCCGCGCTCGGCGCGCTGGCGGCGACGGCCTTCCCGCCGCTGCACCTCGTGCCGGTGCTCTGGCTCGCCTTCCCGGGCCTGCTGCTGCTGGCCGGCTCGCGCGAGAGGCCGCGCGGCGCCCTCCTGGTGGGCTGGGCCTGGGGGTTCGGGCATTTCGTCGCCGGGCTCTACTGGATTTCCAACGCGCTCCTGACGGAGGCGGATCGTTTCGCCTGGCTGGTGCCGCTTGCGGTGCCGGGGATCTCCGCGGTGCTGGCGCTGTTCGTCGCCGTGCCGGTGGTGCTGGCGCGGTATTGGCCGGAGGGCTGGCCGCGCGTGCTCGCCTTTGCCGGGCTCTGGACGCTGGGCGAGATCGCACGCGGCTATCTGCTGACGGGTTTCCCATGGAACCTGCTCGGCACGGTCTGGGCGTTCGGCGCGCTGCCGGTGCAGGGTGCCGCCTGGATCGGCACGCATGGCCTGTCGGCGCTGACGGTCGTGCTCGCCTGCCTGCCGCTGGTGTGGGGCCGCCTGTCGTGGGCGGTTGGCGCGGCAGTGCTCGCCGGCGGGGCGGCGTTCGGGCTGGTGCGGCTCGCCGCCGAGGAGCCGCCGCCGGGGCCGACGACGATCCGGGTCGTGCAGGGCAACATCGCGCAGGCGCACAAGTGGCGCGACGATCTGCGCATCGCGCATTTCCGCCGCTATCTCGGCCTCACCGCGAACGTCCCGCCGGCTGAGCCCGGCGAGGGGCCGATGGTGGTGATCTGGCCCGAGACCGCGAGCCCCTACATGCTCGACAACGACGCGACCGCGCGCGCGCTCGCCGCCGGCGCGCTGCCCGAGCAGGCGCTGCTGATCGCCGGCAGCGTGCGGATCGAGCGAGGCGCGCAAGGAGCCGAGCCGCAAGTCCGGGTGTGGAACAGTCTGCTGGCGATCGACCGCAGCGCGTCGGTGATCGGGCTCTACGACAAGCATCACCTGGTGCCGTTCGGCGAGTACGTGCCGCTCAGGAGCGTGCTGCCGATCGAGACGGTGGTGCCGGGCAATCTCGACTTCTCGGCCGGGCCGGGGCCGCGCACGCTGGCGCTGCCCGGCACGGGCGTGCCGCCGTTCAGCCCGCTGATCTGCTATGAGGTGATCTTCCCCGGCAACGTCGTCGCGCCGGGCGAGCGGCCGGCCTGGCTGCTCAATCTCACCAATGACGCGTGGTTCGGTGTCTCGTCGGGGCCGTACCAGCACCTCGCCTCGGCGCGGATGCGCGCGGTCGAGGAGGGATTGCCGCTGGTGCGCGCGGCCAACACGGGCGTCTCGGCGGTGTTCGATGCGCGCGGACGGACGGTGGCGTCGCTGGGGCTCAATCAGACGGGCGTGATCGCGGCGCCGCTGCCGGCCGCGCGTGCACCGCCGCCGTATGCGCGCGCGGGGGTATGGTTGCCGGCAGGCATCTCGATTCTGTTGCTTGGTGTCGCGACTATGCTGAGCAGACGGATGCATGTAGTGTCTTAAAAATACGCCCTTTGCGGTATTGGCGATATGTTTTCCACCGGGTTGATATGCCGTTGACGCGCTAGGGTTGTAGCGTATACTCTTCCTCAACGACTGGAGCAGAAGGGCCGGTCGGTTTTTGGGGGATGGAAGGTCGGATGAGCGAGACAGGAATGCCAGCCTCCGGCCGAAAGGGGGACTGGATGATGACTGAAGAGATCACCGAGAAGCCTGAGCGGGAAAGCCGCCCGAGCCCGATCGATGTGCATGTCGGCAGCCGGATCCGGCTGCGTCGCACCCTGCTGGGCATGAGCCAGGAGCGGCTTGGGGAAGCGCTCGGGCTCACCTTCCAGCAGGTGCAGAAGTATGAGCGCGGCGTGAACCGCGTCGGCGCGTCGCGGCTGTTCGATCTCGCGCGCGTGCTCGACGTGCCGATCAGCTTCTTCTTCGACGACATGCCCGAGCCGCTGGCGAAGGAGTATGGCGGCTCCGCGGTGCGCCGCGCCGTCGGCTTCGCCGAGCCGCAGGAGGGCTTCGACGACGAGACGCTGCACCGGCGCGAGACGCTCGAACTGGTGCGCGCCTACTACCGCATCACCGATCCGTCGGTGCGCAAGCGCGTGTTCGACCTGATCAAGTCGCTCGCGCCGATCGACCAGCCGGGCAACTGACGCTCCCGCGCAGCAGCGGACGGTCCGGGCCGCGCGTGGCGGGGGTCGCGCGCGGCCAGGGCCGGGTCAGCGGGCGGCGCTGTAGGGAGCGCGCCAGGCGGCGAGCGCGGCGCGGAGCGCGGCCGCGAACGCAGCCTGTTCCTCGGCGCTGAGAAAGCGGCCGACCGCGAGGCGCCGCCCGTGCGAGGCGAGCAGCACGCCCGCCGGCCGGCCGTGCTCGTCGTCCACCACCGTCACGCGCAGCCAGCCCGGCGGGAACTCCCAGCGCGTGACCGCGCGCCGACCGCGCCGTCGCGTCACCGTCAACGTGCGCCCGTCCAGCACCACCTCCTCGGTGGTGCCCCCGCGCCGGTGGTGCAGCAGCACGGCGATGACGAGCGCGATCTCGACGCCGACGAACCCGACCACCGGCCACGCGCCGAGGGCGAGGAACAGCACGGCGATCGCGCTGCCCGCAGCGCCGAGCACGGCGGCGGCGATCCAGAGACCGCTCCGGTCGAGGCTGCGCTGAGGGCTCAGCGTGGCGGTGAAGACGGGCCGATCGCCGTCGTGGCTCATGGCGCGAAGATAGGTTGGCGCCTGCCGGTCGATAAGGCGGGGCATTGCGCGGCGCGATCGGTCCGCGCATGAACGCGCCATGGCCGCGCCCGCCCGCAAACCGCCCGCCCGCCGGATGCCGGCGGCCGATGTGCGTCCGTTCATCGAGGCGCTGGCGCAGGCCAATCCCAATCCGCGTTCCGAACTCGACTATGCCTCGCCATTCCAGTTGCTGGTGGCGGTGGTGCTGTCGGCGCAGGCGACCGATGCGTCGGTGAACAAGGCGACGCGCGGGCTGTTCGCGGCCGCGCCGAGCCCGCAGGCGATGGCGGCGCTGGGCGAGCAGGGCATTGCGCCGTTCATCCGCACGATCGGGCTGTGGCGGGCGAAGGCGCGGGCGGTGGCGGAGCTGTCACGCATCCTGGTCGAGCGGCATGGCGGCGCGGTGCCGGCGGAGCGCGCGGCGCTGGAGGCGTTGCCGGGGGTCGGGCGGAAGACGGCGAATGTGGTGCTGAATGTCGCCTTCGGGCAGGACACGATGGCGGTCGACACGCACATCTTCCGGCTCGGCAACCGCACGGGGCTGGCGCCGGGAAAGGATGTGCGCGCGGTGGAGGAGGCGCTGGTGAAGCGCATTCCGCGCGAGTATCTGCGCGATGCGCATCACTGGTTGATCCTGCACGGGCGGTATGTGTGCAAGGCGCGGCGGCCGGAATGTTGGCGTTGCGTTGCGAAGACGTGGTGCAGATACACCGAGAAGAATACCGGGGGGGGCCGAGGCCCCCCGGCCCCCCCGAGATCCCCCCCCCCCC